>CAKUHJ010000059.1 GCA_934655935.1 uncultured Oscillospiraceae bacterium
CGCTGTTTCCGTGCTCCAGCCTTCAGCCGGCGTGCAGTCCTTAGTCTCCTTGCCGCCGCATACGCTGCAGGTATGGCTGTGCTTGCCTGCTCCGTCCTCTGCCCAATTGCCAAAGCTGCATTTCTGAGCCTCTCCAAACGTATGCGCAGGATTCACACTGCAGACCAGCTCATGTGTCTTGTTCTCACTGTTAAACTGCCATTTGAGCGTTCCCTTGTTTGTAACGCTTTCATCTGCCGCACAAGCCGGGCAGGTCTCCCCAGCCTTCTCATTGTCAGCAAACGCCGCGGGGATCATGGAGATCACCATGACGAGCACCAGCAGAAGGCAGGTCAATTTTTTAAAAACCTTCATAAGTACACCTCTTTCAAATGCCCCGGGGCGGTGCGCCCCGAGAAAGTTTTTCACTTTAAGTTTACCATAAACTTTTGAAATTGCAACTACCTGAACCGATTTTTAAGAATTGCCGGAATACAGAACCGGCCTCCCCGGATACAGGGAGGCCGGTCAGCCGCTCTCGTCGGCCAGGGAAGGCGGCTGGTTGAGCTGATGCACCTCAAACTCCGTTTCGCACAGGCGCTTTCCCGCCGCGTCCTGCACGCAAAGGTATACCGCGAAGTTCCGGGTATCCGGGTCGTAGGCCGTAAGCTCCGCCTGCGCGCGCAGACCGTAGGGATAGGCCTTGGCCGGAAGCAGCTTGTTTTCGCCCAGCAGCACCTGCCCGTCCTGATTCTGGGAGAAGCCGGAAAAGGCCGTCTGGCCGAAGCGCTGGCTGAAAAAGCCGATGGGCCTTCCGGCCTCCTGCCGCACGACGCCCGCATAGCGCAGCTCGTCGCTGACGGAGGTCTTGAGCGTCTGCAGCAGCACCTGCGCCTCGGAATACGAGACGGACTTTGCATAGCTCCGCACCCCGAGCAGCACGCCCGTGAGCATCCCCGCGCTCACCAGCACCAGCACCGCCAGGACGCACAGAAGCTCCACCAGTGTAAAGCCCTTCCGGCCCCGAAGCTTTTTCATTGTACCTCCCTCCCGTCTCAAGGCGTTTTGGTATAAAAGCGGTAGCCGTTGCGGGTGTAGGCCTCGACGTCAACCGAAAAGGCCTCCGCCGTCACATTCTCCGGCTCCACGGTCAGCGTCTGCGTGCCGGCCGGCTTCGCGTCCGAATAGCGGAAGGAGACGTCGGTCTCGTGCACGGCGCGGTTGAGCCGGGCAGCCACGGCGATGGCTGTGGCCAGGAAGAGCATCACAAGCGTCACCACCAGAAGCGCCAGCAGCGACTCCACCAGCGTCTGGCCCCGGCGGTCTCTGAGCTTTTGCATAGCCTGCCCTCCCTACTGCGTTTTGCGGATGCCGCTGCCCTCGCCGTCCGCCGTCCAGCGGAGCGTCGTGGTGACGGTGCGGGTCAGGCTTGTCTGGAAGTCCTTTTTCTGCACAAGCTCGTCCCCGCTCATTGTAAGCGCCATGCGGCAGGCGTGCGCCGTGTCCTCCGCAGCACAGAAGCGCACCGTCAGCGTATAAACGCCCTCGCTGCTGGTCTCGTCCTTTTTCTCATAGCGCATCAGAAACTCTGCCCGCACCGGCTCCAGCCCCTCGCCGGAGATGGTGTAGACGGCGTCAAAGCTCTGCGCGGGGTTCGCCGCGCAGGCTTCGATCGCTTCGTTCAGGATCTGGCTGAAGGGCCCCGACGCCTTTGTGACGTGCGTCGTGGTCGTGGGGTTCCAGTCCCAGTAATAGTTCTGATAGCTGCTGTAGGTTTTGGTCAGGGTCTTTTCATAATTGCCGCTGCCGCAGAGCACGCTGTCGCGCACAAGCTCGGCCGCGGAGCTGACCGTAAGCAGCGACTGCTGCAGCGCGCGGTCGTTCCGCACGTCGCGCGCGGCGCTGATGGCCGCGGCCAGCACCACCGTGCTGACCATCACCGCGACGAGAAGCAGCAGCATCGCCATCAGCATGGAGGCGCCCTGCCGGTTTTTCAGTTTGCGCCGCAGCGCCTGCATGCCCGCTCACCTGCCCTTTCTGCCCTATTGCGCCGGAAATTCCTCCGGATTCTCATTCTGATTCTCGTCCGGGCTTTCGCCTGGGTCCTGATTTTCATCCGGCTTTTCTTCCGGCTTCCCGTCCGGGGCTTCCTCCGGCGTCTGCTCCGCCGGGAGCGTCACGCGGAGGGTGAAGTCTGTTTCCGCATAGCGGCAGAAAAGCACAAGCTCTGCCTCCTGGGTGCGGGCGCCGCCGTCCGGGGACGAAAGCGTCAGCGTCTGAAGGACGTAATCCCCCGCGCTCTGCGCCTGGCCAAAGCTCAGGAAATAGCCGGAGGCTGCCGCAGGCAGGTCCTCGTCCGTGCCGTCCGCCCAGCTGAGCTGCGCGCCGGTCACCGTTACGCCGTCAAAGCTGCCGCCGGAGCCGAACAGGCACAGCCCCAGGCCGGAAAGCTCCAGCTCCGGCGCGCCGGAGGCCGGCCTTCCGCTCGGGAGCTTCACCTGCGTCAGCGTGCCTGCAAAGCTCAGGCCGAAGACATCCGCCGGGGTTACGGTGTACTCGATGCGCAGCGTAGCGGCCGTTTCCGCGCTGCCCGCCTCCGCCGTGCCGAGCGGATACGCATACGCGCACGTCACGCTCAGAATCGCGCTGCCGGCGGAGAAGCCGGTCACCGGAACGTCATAGGTCCCGGTTTCGGGGTTGAACGTGGGCTCGGCGTCCGCAAAATCGAAAATGTCCGGGCCGTCCGGGTCCTCCTTTTCCTGCCGGAGCGTCCAGGTCAGGGTGCGTCCCGGCTGGGGAAGGATGGGATTGCCGGCGCTGTCGGTCAGAAGGAGGCGGAGGGTGTGCGTTTCCTCCTCGCGCAGCTCCACGCGCCCGGCCTCTGCCGCAAGCTTCAGCTCCGCCCTGACGCGCACCAGCATATCCGCCTGCACGCCTCCGGCGCTTACGCGGACCAGGATCTCCGCCTCGCTCGGGAACAGGCCCTCAAAGCGCACGGCAAAGCCGCCCTCGGTCGGCGTGATATCATAGACGCGAAGGGGCGTCTGTTCTTCGGAGAGCGGGTTTGCGTCCTCGTCGAGGAAGGAAATCTGATCAGCGTCCAGAGCCGCCAGGCCGCTTCCGTGCACGTAGAGCGTTTTCTGCAGAAGCGGGGTCTGCGCCTGCTCGTCAAAATCGGACAGAAGGTCGAATTCCGCCCGGCTCTGCTCCCAGAGAAGGCCGTAGCGCGGCCACGCGCCATAGTGCACGCTGACCGTGCTGCCGAACGCGTCCGTCTGGGTCAGGATGGTCGGGAAGGGGTAGTTCAGGCCCTTGAGTGCCGTATCCCCGCCAGGATAGGAATATTTTCCGCTGATGTCCGCGCCGTTTTCCACCGTCGTGACCGTTCCGAAGCCGCCGTAGTAGCCGCGGTTGAGCTTGCTCAGGAGTCCGTCCGTGCCGGTGTCGCGCATCTGCTCATAGCTCAGATACGGTGTGGAGGCGTTGTAGCAGCGGATGGCGCGCTTCCAGGCGTCGCCCTTGCTGTTTGCGTCGGAGCGGTTGTTCAGGTTCACGCCGCTGGTGCTGTTCCAGCCCTGTTCATCCCGGAAGGAAAGGTAATCATCCGTCGCCGACACGGCGGAATTCAGCGCATAGCAGTTGTAGATTTCCGCATGGGGGTTGACGATGGTATAGCCGTCCATGGCCGTCTGGAAATTGCTGGACTGCATTTCGCCGTTGGAGGCGATGGAATACGAGCCCGCAACCTGGTTTGAAATCCGCTTCGGCAGCTGGACGAAGCTGTAGCAGTCGTAAAGCCGCAGCACATCCTCCACCGAGCCGATCAGGTCCTGCATGGTGCCAAGGCAGCGCAGCACCACGCCGCTGGCGATTCCGCTGGTCCAGATGTTGACGCCCTGGCCGTTCGCCCTGACATTTCCGGGAACGGTGCTGACAATCGAGCCGCCTGCGTAGCAGCTGTGAATTTCGGACCGGCAGACGCCCGCAATGCCGCCGACCCGGATATTGTTCCAGCTGGCCGTATAGGTAAAGCTGATGCGGATATCGTTTACGGCTGTGCAATTCTGGATATTGATGTTCGTCGCGCCGACAAGACCGCCGACGTTGCCGCCGCCCCAGCCGCCGTTCTGGCTGTGGAGGTCCAGAATCTGATAGCCGGAAACCGTACAGTTGGAGATGCTGTCCGAGGTGTCATAGAAGACCTCTGGGTCGCCGCGCGTGGCAAAGCCGACAAGGCCGCCCATGCAGTACCAGTTCGGCACGCTTGCCGAGCGCCCCGTCACCGTATTATTCCGGTCGGTATACATGACGATGTTGCGCAGCTTTGCCGCAGCGGTGATGCCGAAGATGCCGACGCACTGGAGGTCGCTGTTGATCTCCAGATTCTTGATCACATAGTCCTGCCCGTCATAGGTGGAGGTGAAGAAGGCAATGTAGGCGCTGGCCTTTGCCTTGTCCGCGCCCTCGATGTCCACCATGCTGCCGATGGGCACATGAAGCCTGGCGGTCCTCCCGTCCGGACCGGCGCCATATTCCTTATAGGCGTCGATATCATGGCTCTGCTGCCAGACAAGCGGCTTGGCGCCCGCGGCCTTCTGGCGGTCGCTGGAAAAGACCAGATAGCTGAACCGGGCGCTGTTTTCATCAAACGTCCATCCGCCCGCTCTTGTATTGTTCGGAATGCCGTATTCCGCGCTCAGACAGCCGTAGTTCCAGTTGATGAACTGCAGCTGCGCGGCCGAGCGGACCTGATACGGGTTTTTCTCGCTGCCGGGCTTGGCTGCCTCCGGCTGCGCGGCGCTTTCCGCGCCCGTTTCGATCCGGTCCAGGCTGATGGCCGCGGCAAAGAAGGGGCTGATAGAATAGGTATAGCTGGCCGCCGCGCCATAGCTGAGCGTCCAGGTCGCGTTGAACGCCGCGCCGTCCAGCCGGAGGCCGCCGGTGGTGTTCGCGGTATCCGTCGTGCGGAAGGCCACGAAGGTATACTCCGGCATCTGCGCGGCAAGGTTCCGGCTGGCCTGCTCGTCCAGGGCGGACTGCTCGTCCGTGCCGTAGCAGTTCTGCACGGTAAGCGTCGGCTCGGCGCTCCCGGTCTTGTAGAAATAGCCGTAGCCGTAGCGGGCAATGTAGCCGCCGTCGTCGTGCGCGACGCAGAGCGAATGCCCCTGCAGAAGATCCTCCGCCTTCTGTCCTGGCTCCCCGGTCTCATCCGCCGCGGCAAGAAGCGCAAGCTGCTCCTCCTGATCCTCAGAGCCGATGAGCTGCCCCTGATTGGTGCCGATATAGCTGAAATGGTAGCCGCTGTTGCTGCTGCCGGTTTCATATTCCCAGTAAAACACACCGAGCGTGCCGATATCCTTCTGGATGGGCCAGTTGCCGTAGTGCACGGTGCGGCCCTGCGCGTCGGTCACAACTGCCGGATAGGGATAGGCCTCCTCGTCCGTCTCCTCGTGGGCATAGCTCTCCTGTGCCCAGGAAAAGCCCGCGATGCCGCGGTCGGCCAGAAGCTCGCCCGTCAGCGCCGTACCGGCGGCCTGGGCAGAGAACTGGTTGGTCGAGGTATTGTAGGCATAGAGCCCGCCGGCATAGGCGTAGGTTCCGCCGTCGAGGTAGAAGCAGCCCGCCGCCACGCCGCCGACGTGCGCAAGGCCGTAGGACTCCGCCGTGCCGGAGGCGGTCAGCGCGTTCGCGCTGTAGCAGCGGCGCAGCGCGCCGCCGTTGTTGTCTGCGGCGAAGCCCGCAAGCCAGACCGTGCTCTCGTCCGCGTCGATGGCGCGGATGCTGCCAAGCGCGTAGCTGGCCGTGATGGAGCCCCGGTTGCGCCCGGTAAAGCCGCCCGCGCAGACATATGCGTTCGTCGCGGCAATTTCCACATCCGCCGTATCCGCCGAGCAGAACTGCACCGTGCCCTCGTTTGTGCCGAGAAGGCCGCCCAGGTAGGCCGTGCTGGAGCGGTAGCTGTAGGCGCGCATGCGGTAGCCGCTGGCCGCGCAGTTCTGGACCGTGCCGTAGTTTTCGCCCGCCAGCGCGCCCAGGGCAATGCGCAGGCTGCTGCCTGAGGCTGCCGCGCCGCCGTCTGAATTGAAATAGCGTACACAGACCTCCGCGTCCGCCGGGGTCTGCTCGCCTCTTGCCAGCAGCACTACATTCTTTACCAGCGCGCCGCGCGCAATGGCCCCGAACAGGCCGACCTGCGTATCGCTCGCAGCAAAGCCCACGCCGCGGATTCTCCGGCTCCCGCCGTCATAGACCGAGGCGAAGCCTCCGAGCGCGCGGCAGGTAATCGGCGTCTGCTCTGCAGCGGTGTCCATGCCCGCGTAGGTATCCCAGAGATAGGTGGAATAGTCGATATCCAGCTCCTGCTGGAACTGACTGCCCGCCGCCAGAGGCGCATACTGCGCGTAGTCGCGGCTGAGCTCGTAGAGCTGGCGGGCCGTGCGGATAGAAACCGTCTGCGGCATGGCGGGAAGCGCGTCGTTCACCACGACGGATTTTGCCGTGCAGGGATTAAAAAAGAAGCTGCGGTTGCTGACAATGAGCTGCTGATAGAAGCGCGCAAAATCCGTGTGCTTTTCCTGCACCGCCGCCAGCGGAAGCGGCAGAAGCGTATAGGCCGTGCCGGCGCTGTCGGCAGTCCGGATGGCGCCGGCCTTGTCCATGGTATATTCCGTGCCCTCGTAGACATAGCGGATTTCCTCGTCCGGAAGGTCGGTATAGGCAAGGGCGTAGCCGTCGCCCAGGGCCGTGCAGCCGGTGCGGAGCGTCGACTTGTTCGCGCCGCTGAAGCCGTAGGCATAGGCCTTCGTCTCCTCGTCCCAGTAGACCTCGTAGTAAACCAGCGAGCCGGATTCAAACCGCGCCTGCCAGTCTCCGTAGTGGTCCAGCGCCTTCAGACGCGGGTAGGAATAGGTCATCAGGCCCTGCTCCAGCAGGTTGTAGGCATAGGTTGCGTCGCCGGAAGCCAGCGTGAACACATCCGCGCCGAGGGCCGTGACAGCCTCCTCACCGGAAAGGGCCTCAAAGCTCATGCCCTGCGTGCCGGGCATGGGGGTATCGAGCTCAGAAAAGCCCGAAAGATACAGAACGTTCTGCGGCGCGGTTCTGCAGCCGGCCGCCGTGGAGTAGACGGTAAGGCCGTCCTCCTGGGCGGCGTAGTCAAAGGCGGCGTAGCTGCTGTGAACCGAGTCAAGCTCTCCCGGCGCAAAGCCTGCGGCCTGCCGCCCCGCGGTCTGATAGCCGGCGGCATAGACGCGGCTGAGCGCGATGCGCGCCGTTTCGCTCTCGTAAATCCAGCCGACCAGACCGCCGGTGTACGGCGCGCTCAGATAGCAGTCGGCATAGGAATCCTCGATTTGCAGCGCGCACCCGGTCTCTCCGACCAGGCCGCCCGCGTGCTCCTCCGCTTCAATGACCGTTGCGGCCAGGCAGCCGGTAATTTTCGCGCTGCCCGTGCCGGACACGCGGCCGAGAAGCCCTCCGGTCTGCTTACCCCGGAGCCAGGGACGGACCTCCCCTGCGCTTTCCGCCTTCGCCTCGTCCGTAATATCGCCCTGTGTCTGGCTGAGGAAAACGCGGCAGCCGGAAAGCTCCAGCTCTCCGCTGACCAGCCCCGCAATCGCGCCGACATAATTGCCGCCGTCGATGCGCGCGCCGGTAAGCGTCACGCTGCAGATGCTTCCGGCCGCCCTGCGGAACAGGCCCGCGTCCTCCTGCCCCTGGTCTGCCACATGCAGGCCGTGGATAGAGGCGTAGAGCGTCTGGCCGTCGAGCGAGGAACTGCCGTCGAAGCTTCTGAGGCAGGAATTATCGATGGGCGTAAAGGGCATATCGTTGTAGACGCTGTACCAGTCCGTCTGGCTCGTGGCGTCGTCATGGAAGGAAATGTCGCTGACCTGCACGGCCTTTGTGATGGACGCGTCCACCTTCGAGGCCTGATCCAGGTTCTGCAAGTGCCGCCCATAGGCAAGATAGGCCGTGTCCGCCGCGCCCTTGGGCTCATAGGCAAAGAGGCTGTTCGTGTCGCGGCTGGCGCTCTTTGCGTCGATAAGCGGGCTGGAGCTTGAAGCCCGCAGCGTGACGTTCAGCGTTTTTCCGCAGGCAAAGCCGCCGCCCACCTGCTCGCAGAAGCGCTGCTCGGCCGGGTCCAGGCTGTCCAGCACCCAGGTATAGCGGTACGTGCGCAGGTTGACCGGCACAAGCTCCGCGTGCTGCACCGTGCGCTTCAGGACGCCGCCCTTGCCGTCGGAGAGCGTGATTTCAAACGTCAGCTCGTTCTGCTCGCCCTCCCGCGCGGCGGGGTTGTTGCAGTAGAAAACTGCCGTCAGCTTTTCTTCATTATAAATGGTGATATCGGGGCGCAGCTCGCTCGTGGTCTCCACAAGGGCGATATCGCCGCCGTAATAGCCGATGCGCGCGCCGCCGCGGAGGCGGGCCTTTTTCGCGCGCAGCGAATCAAGCTGCTCCGGTATTTCCGCCTTTTCGCTGTAAAAGACCGCATACACGCTCGCGCTCAGCGGGTCGTACTCAATGTACCAGTTGTGCGCCCAGAGCTCCTGGTCCACGCAGGCCGCCGGCAAAACGGCATAGGCCGCCATGCCCTTGGTCTGCTTGTCCTCCGAACGGACAAACACGAGCGTATTCTCGTCCAGGTCCGTGTTGGAGCTTGCCGCATCCGAGGGAAGATAGCCCAGCTTCTGCGCGCCGTTTGCGCCGTCTGTATCGGCGTAAAGGTCCTCATAGCCGGACGCGCGCAGCTCCGCAAGGCGGTTCTGCGCGGCGACATAGATAATTTCAGCCTTGCTGTCCAGCTCCTTCTGCCGGAGATTCTTCCGCGTGTTTAAAAGCGCCAGCAGCGCCACGGCAAACAGCACTACCAGAATGGCCACGACAATCAGCGTCTCGACCATGGTAAAGCCCCGGCGGCTCCTGCGGCGGATATTCTGTTTCAGGGAAGAACGGTTCATGGCAAAGCTCCTGCAAAGAACATTCAATTCACATGCTTTTTTATCTGCCCGCGGCGCTCAGGCGTCCGCGTCCAGCTCAAAGAAGGTGACGGACAGGCTGGTCTGCACCTTCTCGCCGTCGTTTTCCGGCAGCTCGATGGAAAGGTCCGTGACCTGGTTGATTTCCTCGGCGGCATAGAGCGCATCGAGAATGCTTCTGGCCTGCGCGTAGGTATCGGTCGCGAAGCTCAGCTTCACGGTCCGGCAGACAATGTACTGCGCGTCAAGCCGCCGCGGCTCGGAAAAGCTCAGGCTGACCTCGCCGGCGTCCTTTAAAATGGCGTTGAGGCTCAGAAGCAGCCTTTCGGAATTGTCGTAGGCCGGAAGCGGCTTTTCCTCGCCCGCGGCGCGGATTTCCTCCAGCTCCTTCTGCATGGCGTTCCTGCGGGCCAGCCGCACCGTATCGACCGTGATTTCGTCCTGCTCGCTGGCGGTCATCGCCTGATTGCGCGCAATGGAATCGTTGATGGGCGTGAGAATGAGCTTGAAATAGCCGACGGCGATGATCAGGAAGGCGAGAACCGCCAGAAGGACCTTCTCTCTGGTTGTAAAGCTCCGGTTCATTCGGCGGCCTCCTTCTGCACGTTCTGAAGTGTGACGGTCAGCGTGAAATCCAGCTTTTCCGTCTGCGCGCTCTGGCGGGCTTCGGCCAGATTCAGGCTGGCCGCCGCCACAAGCGGCCGGGCCTGGAGCCGTGTCAGCATAGAGGAAATTTCCTCAAGGCTCATGCCGGACATGGACACGGTCATCGTGTCCTCCTTCATGCGCACGGCGCGCACCTCGCCGTAGGGCGCAAGATAGTCCTCCAGCAGCTCCAGCGCGTCCACGCGCTCGACGCGGACGAAGCTTCCCGTCGTGTCCTCGTAGAGCCATTTGCGCGAATAGGTCCGGTATTCCTTCTGCACCTCGGGGTAGTCCGCAAGCGCGTTCTGCAGCGTAACCAGCTGCGCGTGCACGCTCTGATAGGCCGCCTCGGCCTGGCGCTGGCGCTCGAGCTGGTCCAGCACACCGAACTTTGTCACGCAGAAGCACAGCGCCGCAATCGCCAGCGCGCCCAGCGCAAGCGTCAGGGCGCTGCCCGCGCGCGATTCGCGCCTGGCAAGGTTCACCGTGCGCTTGACCGGGCATTTGACAGGCCTTGCGCCCTGCTTGGATACGGGCTTCAGTTCCAGACTCATACGCATGCCCCCTGTGCCTGCAGCGCGCAGCCCGCCGCGCGGACAAACAGCTCCGGCGTCTGCGGCAGCTGCCCCTGCGGAAGAAGCTCCGCTGCGGAATGGAGCTCCAGCCTTGTCATCTCAGCGACAGCCTCGCGCAGCGGCGCAAGCAGCGCGCCGCCGCCCAGAAGATAAATCCGCTGCAGGCTCTTCTCGCGGTTGTTATAGTTATAGAAATTCACGGCCTTCATGATCTCCACGGCCATGCGGTGGTAGAGCTCCAGGCTCTCCGGCTCGGTCAGAACGCCCTCAAAGCCGGCGTCCACATACTTCCTTGCCAGGTGCTCGTCCACGCCCCGCCGCTCGGAGACCGAGCGGACCAGGTCCGCCAGGCCCAGCCCGATGGTTCTCTGATTGACCGGCGCGTCGCTGCGCAGAAACTGCAGCCGCGCCGCGTTGTAGCCGAGGTCTACAAAGCAGCAGTCCTCCGTCTGCGCGGCCTTCTGCACGCGGATGAGCGCGGCGTAGGCGCTCTGCTCCGGAATCGCCAGCTTCAGCCGGAAGCCCGCGCGGCGGAGCATGGCGCGGTAGGCCTCGATCGTCGCTTTGAGCGCCGCGCAGGCAAACAGCTGCAGGCGCTCGCCTCCCTCGGTCTGGCTGTGGCCGAGCACTGCGTAGTCAAAATAATACTTGCTCTTCTCCTGGGTCAGATAGTCCCGGAA
>CAKUHJ010000060.1 GCA_934655935.1 uncultured Oscillospiraceae bacterium
ATCAGCACGGACGGCGAGCCGAACGTCCAGCCGCCGTCGCTGCGGATGCTGATGGCCTGCCGGGTCATCTGCCCGCTTGCGCTGCGGTGCAGGCGGCTCATGGCGCTGATGTCGTTGTAAAATAAAAAGCTCAGAATCAGGTCGCATTCGCCCAGCAGATTTCCGCGCTCGCGCGCCGGCATGTCCGGCTGTTCTTCGATGGCGGCAAGCAGAAGCGTCTTGAGCGCCATCATTCTCGGAATCTGACGCCAGGTGAACATGCGCCGCATCAGAACGAGCAGCGCCTGCGGATGCGCCTTCAGAACCGCCTCCGGGCAGCCGTCCAGAAATTCCAGCACCACCGCAGGCTGGAGCGAGGCCAGAAGCTGCCCCGCGTCCTGCTCGACCACGCGCAGCACCGCCCCGGCGTCCCCGCTTTTCCGGTAGGAGGACATGGCGTGCAGATACTGCCCGTGCGCTTCGTACCATGCGCCGTAGCGGCTGTGGTACGCAGCCTGGTGCGCGGGGTTCATGCGGTGGAATACGTCCTCGGCGCACGCCTTCATCATGTGGTGAAAGCGGAAGCGCGCGCCGTCCGGCAGCCGGGAGACGAAAGCGTTCTGCTCGCTCAGCGCGGCCAGAAGCTGCCCGGCCCGGCTGTTTTCCGTGACAAAGGCCGCCATTTCCAGCGTAAACTCGTCGGCAAGCCCCAGAACGGCCAGAAATTCCTGCTGCGCAGGGGGAAGGGGGTCGATCATTGCGGCGGTAAACATGGCGTAAATATCGGAGCTGCGGTCGGGGAGCGCGCCGCGCTCGGCCATGGTCCGAAGATTCAGGTAGACGGCGGAGAACCAGCCCTCGCTGGAATAGAGCAGACGTTCGATCTGCTCGTCGCTCAGCGCGGTTCCGCAGCGGCGGGCATAAACGGCAAGCTCGGTGTGATTCAGCCGCAGCTGCTCCGTGCCAAGCTGGTAAACCCGTCCGCCCAGCCGCATCAGCTCCGCCGCGGACAGGAAGCGATCCCGGCTGGCGACGATCAGATGGACGTTTTCCGGCAGCCGGTTGGCGAGCATGCAGAGAAACGTCACGGCGCGGCGGTCCGTCAGCAGGTGAAAATCGTCGATAAAAAGATAGCAGGGCGTCCTTCCGGCCAGTTTGTGGCAGAGCTCGTCTGCAAGCAGGCTTCCGCCCGCGTCGTCGGCCGGGCACGCATAGTCCAGAAGAAACGGAAGCTGCGCGTGCGCAAAGGCGTCCTGCACGCTTTTCCAGAAGATCGCAAGATTGTCAGAATAGACGCTGACGCGGATCAGCCGCGGCTGCTCCGCCTTTTCGCGTGTACGCAAGAACCAGTTGACTGCGGTCGTCTTTCCATAGCCCATGGGCGCGACGACGGCGGTAAGCGCACAGCGCGCAATGGGACGCAGACACTCCTGCAGGCGCTCAGAGATATAAACGGAATTGAAGTTCCATTTCTGCTTCGGCATACAATCACCGCCTTCTGTTTGCTCACGCCGGTTATCGGCTTTCGATATTTTAGCATATTGCGCACAGAAAGGAAAGCGCTTCTTGCATTCGGCGCAGCAGCCTGCTATACTGATACGGCTGCGCGGACTCCGCGGGCATTCAAGGGCATTTTAGAAAAATAAGAGGATGGAATATGAAAGCATTTCGTGCGCCGGCTTTTGTGCTTCTGGCCGGGATTCTCTGGGGAACGATGGGCCTGTTTGTCCGGAGGCTGAACGCCGCCGGTCTTTATGCCATCGATATTGTGCAGCTCCGCTATGCGCTCAGCACGCTTCTGGTGGGGCTGTATCTGCTGCTCTTCCGCCGGAAAAGCTTCCGGCTGCGGCTGCGGGATATCTGGTGCTTTTTGGGCACGGGCCTTTGCAGCCTGCTGTTTTTCTCCTGGTGCTATTTTTCCGGGATGCGCGTGGCGAGCCTCTCCGTCATGAGCGTGCTTTTGTACACGGCGCCGGCCTTTGTGATGCTTATGAGCTGCCTGCTGTTCCGCGAACGGCTGACGCTTCAGAAGCTCGCGGCGCTTTTGCTGTGCGTGGCAGGCTGCGTGCTGGTCTCGGACCCGGGCGGACAGAGCCTAGGGGCGACGGGGCTGCTGCTGGGACTTGGCGCAGGCTTCGGCTACGCGCTCTATTCCATTTTCGGACGCTGCGCCATCGACCGCGGCTACGACTCCTGGACGATTACGTTTTACTCGTTCCTGGTCTGCACGCTGGGCTGCGTACCGCTGGCAGGCTGGCGGACCATCACGGCGACTCTGAGCGAAAGCCCGGCGCTTCTTGGCTGGAGCGCGGCGATGGCGCTGGCGACAGGCTTCCTTGCCTATATTTTCTACACCAAGGGCCTGGAGGGCATGCCGTCCAGCCGCGCGTCGATTCTGGCCTCTGTGGAGCCAGTCGCGGCGACGCTTCTTGGTACGTTCGTCTTTCATGAGCCGCTCAGAGCGAGCGGAATTCTCGGCATTTTGCTGGTGCTGAGCGGAATCGCGGTTCTGAGCCTGCGAAAAAACGCCCGGCGGCAGCCGTAAAAATTCCCCTTCGGGCTTTGCCCGAAGGGGAATTTTTATATAGCTTATTTCTTGAGCGCCAGGGCCTGCTTTGCCTTTTTGACGATGCCCTCGGCGTTGATGCCGTAGGCGTCGAGCACGGCGGGAGCCTTGCCGCTGCGGCCGAACTCGTCGTTCACGCCATGGCGGACGACCGGCACAGGATATGTTTCAGCCAGGAATTCGGCAACTGCGCCGCCGAGACCGCCGAGAACGTTGGCCTCCTCGGTCGTGACGATGCAGCCGGTCTCCTTCGCGGCCCTCAGAACCAGCTCGGCGTCCAGGGGCTTGATGGTGTGCATGTCGATCACGCGGGCGGAAATGCCCTCCGCCGCAAGCAGCTCCGCAGCCTTCAGCGCCATCTGTACGTTCATGCCGACGGCGATGATCGTCACGTCGCTGCCGTCCTTCAGCGTAACGCCCTTGCCAAGCTCAAACTTGTAGCCGGGGATGGCGTCGGTGACGGTTTCCACAGCCAGGCGGCCCAGACGCATGTAGGCGGGGCCCTCAAAGTTCACAAGCGCTTCCACAGCCAGGCGCATCTCGTTTCCGTCGCACGGGCAGAGCACCGTCATGCCGGGGATGGCGCGCATGATGGCAAAATCCTCGATGCACTGGTGGGTCGCGCCGTCCTCGCCGACGGACAGGCCGCCGTGGCTGCCGACGACCTTGACGTTCAGGTGCGGATAGCACACGGTGTTGCGGACCTGCTCCCAGGCACGGCCGGCGGCGAACATCGCAAAGGTGTTGACAAACGGCTTATAGCCGCAAAGGCTCATGCCGGCGGCGACGCCGACCATATTGGCCTCGGCGATGCCCATATCGAAGAAGCGCTCCGGGCAGGCTTCCTTGAAGAACTTGCTCATGGTTGCGCCGGCGAGGTCCGCGTCAAAGCAGACAAGCTCCGGATATTTTTCGGCCAGCGCGCCAAGGGCGCGGCCATACGCTTCGCGGGTTGCAATTTTCTCAGCCATTTTTTAACCCTCCAGTTCCTTGATCGCGGCTTCCAGCTCTGCCTTGGCCGTGGCCCACTGCTCGTCGTTGGGGGCCTTGCCGTGCCAGCCGGCGTTGTTTTCCATAAAGCTTACGCCCTTGCCCTTGATGGTCTTGGCGAGGATCACGGTGGGCTGGCCCTTTGTGGCCTGAGCCTCGGCGAAGGCGGCTTCAATCTGGTCAAAGTCGTGGCCGTCAATTTTGATGACGTGGCAGCCGAAGGCCGCAAACTTTTCATCCAGCGGCTCCGTGGGCATGACGTCCTTGGTGGCGCCGTCGATCTGCAGGCCGTTGACATCGACAACCGCGCAGAGATTGTCCAGATGGTATTTGTTGGCGGCCATCATCGCCTCCCAGACCTGGCCTTCGGCGAGCTCGCCGTCGCCCAGAATGGCGTAGACGCGGTAAGACTTCCTGGACTGCTTGCCTGCCAGCGCCATGCCGACGGCAACGGAGATGCCCTGGCCGAGAGACCCGGTGGACATATCCACGCCGGGGTTATAGTGCATTTCCACGTGGCCGGACATATGTCCGTCGATCCGGCGGAACATCTTGAGATTTTCTACGGGGAAGAAGCCGCGCAGCGCCAGGACCGGGTAAACGGCGGGCGAGCAGTGGCCCTTGGACATGACGAAGCGGTCACGGTCGGGGTCGTGCGGGTTCTTGGGGTCCACGCGCATCTGGCTGAAATACAGGTCGGTCAGCACGTCGATACAGCTGAGCGAGCCGCCGGGATGGCCGGAGGCGGCGTCATGAACCATCTGAACGCCGAGAAGACGGGCTTTTGCAGCGTTGAGCTTCAGCTGCTGCAGCTTGGTTTTTTCCATATCGTTTCCTTCCTTTGCTGGTAATTGCGGCAAGGCGGCCTGCATTTGTGTGGAGTTTTCTGCCATTCAGGCTGAATTGCCGTTGCTTTTTGTTGCATTCCATCCTGTATCATACAATATCCGTGCCTATATTTCCAGCCCTAATTGAAAAAAAGTGAAAAAACCCGCACGTGCCGCTCAGGGCTTCGGGAGCCGCGCGCGGCGCGGCAGAAGTGCCACGGAGCCAGGGCCGCGTACGCCGGAGGCCGGGCCGTGGGCAATGTGCTCCCAGCGCCGTGTCCGGAAGAACAGGGAGCAGAGGACCAGCGGAAGCCAGGAGCCCATGAAAAACGGGAACAGAAGCACGCTTTTCCAGATCTCGCCCGCGCGGTAGCGCCCGAGCGATGCAAGCAGCGCGGCAAACAGCACGCTTCCCGCGGCCATCGCGCACAGCGCGCGCAGGGAAGAAAGAAGCTGCGCCGCGCCCTGCCCGGCCTGAAGCGCGCAGAGCATGGAAACAAGCGCAGGGACCAGGGAAAGCGCCTGCGTAAACGGGCTGAGCAGCATCAGAAGGAGGTCCGCGCAGCAAAGGCTGCCGGTTTTCCGCGCCGCCAGAGCGAGCGCAGGCGCGGCCTGCGCGGCAACGTCCATTACGCCGCTGGACCAGCGCCGCCGCTGGCGCAGAGAGACGGAAAGACGTTCCGGCGCCTCGTCCAGCGTGACGGCCTGCTCGCAGAACCAGACGCGCAGGCCCGCGCAGACCAGCTGCGCGGAAAATTCCGCGTCCTCGGCGATGGTATGCGTGTTCCAGCCGCCCAGCTGCAGCAGCGCCTCCCGGCTTACCGCAAAGCCCGTGCCGACGAGCTTTGCGGACAGGCCGCAGTTCATGCGCGCGCGGCTGAAAAAGCGGTCAAAGAGGGTAAAATAGAGGCCGTAGCAGCCGGAAACCCAGCTTGCGCCGGGATTTTTCACGCGCATCGCGCCCTTGACGGCGGGCGCGCCGGCCGCGAGCATGTCGTTCATCGCGGAGAGAAAGCCCGGCTGGACCAGGTTGTCCGCGTCGAACACGCAGAAGGCGTCGTAGTCCTCCTCCAGAAGCGCGCCGACGGCCTGCCGGAGGGCGTCACCCTTGCAGCGCACGGCCTCCCTGCAGAAGAACAGCCGCGCGCCCGCGGCCTGTGCGGCCTCGGCGGTGGCGTCGGTGCAGTTGTTCGGAATGACCCAGACGTCAAACTGCGCGCGGGGATAGGCCTGGGAAAGCAGGCTCTGCACGCAGGCTCCGATCACGGCCTCCTCGTTCCGCGCCGCGATCAGACAGGCCAAGCGGCGGTATGCAGCCGCAGGCGCCGCGCGGCGGCAGGGCCGCAGACCGAACAAGGAAATCAGAAGAAAATAGACGCTGACCAGCCGCAGCAGAAGCGAGAGCGCATGGCTGAGCGCCAGCACGCCGGAATTCATAAAAACCGCCGCCCTTCCCGGGACGACCCCGCAGCCCATTGTGTCGAAAGCTGCCGGATGGCCCCTGTTTTGCTCAAGTATAGCAGAAAGCAGATAAAGAAGGGCTGAGGCTTTGATGAAGATTTTATGAAGACCGGGCTTGCCAGAAACCGCTTTTCTGTTATACTGAATACGACAACAGGCAATTTGGAGGGGAACGCATGAAAAAGATTCTTATGATCGGCACCGGCGGCACCATCGCTTCCGGCCAGAGCGCGCAGGGCCTGACGCCGGAGCTTTCCACACGACAGCTGCTGGAATTTGTCCCTGGAATTTCTGATTTTTGCGAGGTTACCTGCACACAGCTCTTCAGCCTGGATTCCACCAATATGCATCCGGCGCACTATCTGCGTCTGGTGCGGGCAATCCGGGAAAGCTATGAGGCCTACGACGGCTTTGTGATCTGCCACGGCACGGACACAATGGCCTACACGGCGGCTGCGCTTTCCTACCTGATTCAGGGCTCCAGAAAACCGATCGTCCTCACCGGCGCGCAGAAGCCCATCAGCTTTGACTCCACGGACTCCAAGGTGAATCTGACGGACGCGTTTTTGTGCGCAAGCGCCGATACCATCCACGGCGTGAGCATTGTTTTCAACGGCAAAATCATTGAGGGCACGCGCGCCTGCAAGACCAGAAGCAAGAGCTACGAGGCCTTTTCCTCCATCAATTACCCATACCTTGGCGTTCTGCAGGACGGAAGGCTCCTGCAGTATATTGAAAACGACTATGCCGACTCTCCGGTATTCTCGGAAAGCCTGGAAACGCGCGTTGCGCTTCTGAAGCTCATTCCGGGTACGCGCGCCGCGTTTGCGGAATACCTGCTGCGCAGCAGTCAGGCGCTCGTGATCGAAAGCTTCGGCGTGGGCGGACTTCCAAGCTACCCGGAGGACGATTTTTTGTCCGTGGTGGACCGGGGGCTGCACATGGGAAAGACGATTGTCCTGACCACGCAGGTGCAGAACGAGGGCAGCGACGTCGGCGTTTATCAGGTCGGGCGAAAGCTTCGGGATATGCCCCAGATTCTGGAGGCCTTTGACATGACCACCGAGGCGATCTGCGCAAAGCTCATGTGGCTGCTCGGGAAAACGAAGGAGCCGGAGCAGGTCCGCACGCTGTTCTATACGCCCATCGCGCATGATATTCTCAATTACCGGAAATATTGATCCAAAAGCGGCTGCAGCAGCATGCAATTTGCAAATCTCCGACGCCGCAGATACGTTCTATAAAAAAAGCCTGCCTTGAATTGGCAGACATAAAGCGCGTGCGGCGGGTCAAACTAGGCGTGAAGGGAGCGGCAAACGTTCCCGGCAAAATGTGAAAGGAGAAACACGAAATGACGAACCGCAATAATTCGATCAATGTTCCCGAAGCACGCAACGCGATGGACCAGTTCAAGCTTGAGGCTGCCAACGAGGTCGGCGTCAACCTGAAGAACGGCTATAACGGCGACCTGACCTCCCGTGAGGCCGGCTCCGTTGGCGGTCAGATGGTCAAGAGCATGTGTCCCGTACGAACTGCGGGATTTACGAGAAACGACAGGACTGCCGCAGGGCATGTCGTGGAGGTCGGGTACATAGTGACACTGACGGTGTAAAGGAATTCCCAGCAGCTTTGCAGAAAACAAAGCTTGCTGGGGATTTTTTATTTTGCAGCTTTCTCATTGCGAACATTTCAGAATTATGGTAAGATAGCTGTATGAAGAATGGATATCCAAGATAAAGCAGGGATGATTGTGAAACGAACCAGAAACGGATTTACACTGATGGAAATGCTGATTGTCATTGCGATCATCGCCGTATTGATTGCAATTGCAATCCCGATATTTTTGTCACAGCTTGAAAGAGCCAGGGAAGCAGCAGATCTTGCAAATGTACGCTCTGCTTATGCGCAGGTATCTGCGGAGGAACTGCTCGGAAATCCAGAGACCACTGTGACCGTCAACCTAAAGCAGAAGCAGGCCGACTGGCAATCGTTGAACCCTGTGAATATTGGCGGTATCGTTCATTACAAAGGCCAAGGAGACGCGGATAATTGGAAAGGCGTTGCTGCGCCGAACGGAACCTGTGTTGTATCGTATAATGAGGACTGCGGTATCATTCTGACTTGGAGCGGAAAAGCCGACCCATCTGCGCCTGAATACCCGTTTAACACCAGCGTGACAGATTTCTTCCCGCTTCTATATGATACAGATTTTTGGAAAAACGGCAGCATGGAAAACAATCATAACTTTGAGTTTGACTCCAGATGCCCGAATTCGAAATATGTTCCGGCTATTTTCGAAGAAATCAAAAAACTGGACAACAGTCTTTTACAGCAGCCGGACTGTACTTGGGCTTATCTCGGCAGCGGAAAGAACGGAGAAAAAGCAGGTCGGTACCTTTTCTGGACATCTCTGAACACAGACAAAGTCGGGGCCGGAAATAAAATTCCCGTAATTATTCAAACCGGTGACGGGAAGTATTACGTTTCCGAAACCACGACCGGACAAAGAACGGACAAAACCTATGTTACGGTTTCGGAATCGCTTGCATCGAAGCAGTATAAGCAGATCCTGAAAAACGGAGAAGAATTTTCCACCTTGGAAGCAGCCTACGACGCCTACATCAACGCCTTGGAGAATTCCAGGTATGATTCGGTTCGCCAGTCTTAAGGTGCTTCGACCCGCTGTAGCCGCCGATTTCGGGAGGGATGCTCCAGCGGCGTCAGCCTGCAAATTTCCGGTTAAGCCCTTGCGCGCTCAGCCCGCGAGCTTCTTTTTTACCTCCAGCAGCGCCAGCGCCAGCTGGTCCGGGCAGGAGGTTTCCTTCATGCCGCAGTGGATGCCCTTGACGCGGCGGATGACCTCGTCGATCTCCATTCCCTGCACTAGGCGGCTGATGCCCTGAAGATTGCCGCTGCAGCCGCCGATATACTCGATGGATTGGACCTTGCCGTCCTCCACGTCGATGAGAATCCGGCTCGAGCAGGTGCCGTGTGTTTTGTATTCATAATGCATGATATCGGTTCCTTTCCAGTTAAGTCGTCAGATCACAGAGGCTCAGGTCCAGATAGTCCGTCAGTGCGTCCGGGCTCAGCAGAATCTGGCAGCCGCGGCAGCCGGCGCTTACGCCGATCTCATCATAGAGCTGCGCCGTTTCGTCCAGGAAGGTCGGGAACGGCTTTTTCATGCCGATCGGGCTGCAGCCGCCGCGCACATAGCCGGTCAGCGGCAGAAGCTCCCTGACATGGATGAGCTCCACCTTTTTGTCCTGCGCGGCCTTCGCGGCTTTTTTCAGGTCCAGCTCGCAGCAGACTGGGATGCAGAAGACCAGATAGCCGCGCTTTTCGCCGCGCGCGACCAGCGTCTTGAAAATCTGCTCCGGCGGCATGCCGATGGCCGCGGCCGCGTGAAGACCGGACAGGTCGCTTTCGTCGTAATCATACTGCACGGCGCGGTAACGAAGCTTCGCCGCGTCCAGAAGCCGCATCACATTGGTCTTGTTCATATTCCGCCTCCGGGAGATTGGTATGCGCCTATTATAGCGGATAGGCGCCCGTCTTGCAAGAGGCAGACGGCGGCACCGGCCGCCGTCAAAAGTAAAACGGATTTTCGATGCGTTCCGCGCCAAAGACCTTTGCGGCCATCCGATACATCGCCTTGGCGTGAATGCGGTCATGCCAGATAAATCGACGAAGCACCTTGCGCAGAGACCAATCTTCTCCATAGCTGCCTGCGATGACTGCATTTTCAAGGAAGTCCGGCTTTGCTTCCAGCGCTTCAAATCCGCGTTCGCGGCACACATAGATGCTTCCGTCATTGTCGGCGTCGACGTGGATCTCCGAAAAATAATACTCGTTTACATTTTTCGTATGCGCATACATTTCATTGGCCGAGCGCGGGACTTTTCCGTAAAAGGTCCTGCGTTCGGGGGCGGCCGTTGCATTCTTATCGGGAACAGAATCATACAAGTTAAGAAAGTCCTGCGCGGATTTCAGCGCAAGCGCCTTCAGCTTGCCATATTCTTCTGCTGTCAGCGGCGCTTTTTCACTGTCGAAAAGCACGTCGGAATCCGCGTCGCAGATCATAAGCCCAGAAGCCTTTTCTTCCACGATGGCGACGTCCATATCTGCATCCGTTTTCTGGCCGCACCATTTGAGATAAGAGGATATTTCTGCTGGCATTTTCTGGACGGCGGCTTCCAGTGTTTCTCCGCGGGTATATGCACCTGCAAAATCCGCCGCATAAAGCAAGGTGGCGCTGCCGTTATGCTCCCATACACAGTTGAGCGTCATGATAGCTCTCCAATCGTCTGTTTTATGATAAGAATTGAACCTGATCCAAAGGCTGATATTCCGCGGCCCCTTCGAGATGCGAACTGTCAGATCAGAAAAACAAATCAGCCAGAGCCTGCCGCTGATATAGACCGCTCTCGATCTGATGCACCAGAACATTGCGCGACCATCCGTTTTTTGCAGCCTGCTCCGCATACCAGATATGCGTCGATGGCGTGATACAGATGAAGCAGTTCACAGTTTACCTGAATCGTCGCACGGTACTGCGCCGTGCGGATCTCTTGCTTGACCTGTTCCGCCGTTTCCAGGTATTCGTTTGCGTTCATCAGCATTGTCCTTCCCTCGGCAATTATTATAAATATATGCGTTCCAATGGCGTGACTATAGACTTCAATCAATGGATGGAACACGAGAGCAATCCACTGCTTGCAGTTTTAGAATACATACAGCCGGTAAAGGGTACTGGTAATTGAGTTCTGTATTGTAATAAAAAGATAGCAGCATTTGGTCACCTTTAATACGACGTTTAGTTTAAGCTTTCACGCCGTTATTTTCTTATTAAATAGTTCAAGATTCTTGACACTATTCATATTTCTTGCTGACACGGATCAGTTTCATAACCGGAATGCCCGACACAGCCACTCTTGCATGTGTTACTGGTCTTTGGAACGAACTCAGATCATCCACACGGGGACAATGTATGTGCTGCTGTCGATTGCGCTCA
>CAKUHJ010000061.1 GCA_934655935.1 uncultured Oscillospiraceae bacterium
TCAAAGGGCAGGTTATAGCACAGCTGCGCGTCGGTCATCGGCGGCACGTCCACCGTGCGCGTATACACCAGCGCCTGCGGCAGCAGCACGGCCGCCGCCGCGCGCGGAATTCCGTTCTCCTTCGCCGCGCGGCGCAGGACGTCCGCCATGGCGTCCATGGAGACGATTTCTCCGTTTTTGACCAGCCCGTCCGGGACGGGCACGGCGGCGGCCTTCTTGATTCTGCCGCCGGCATATAAGACCAGCTTCAGCTGGCTTTCACCGATATCCAGAGCGACCAGCGTTCCGGCCATGGTATCAAACCTCGCTTTCCTCGATCAGAACAGGCCCAGATAGGCCCCGATGATTTCATTGCCGCACAGCAGCGTCACAATGCCCGCCGCGCAGATGGCCGGGCCGAAGGGAAACTGCTTCGCTTCCCCGCCCGCCCGGCGGGTCCTTGCCGCCGCGAGGCTGAAGGCGATGCCGAACAGGCACGCAAGCAGCAGGCACAGAAGGTTCCTTGCCCAGCCAAGATACAGCCCCGTGACAAACAGGAGCTTGAGATCTCCGCCGCCCATGGCCTCGACCCCGCGGAGCCGTTCGTATACCAGCACCACTGCCAGAAGTCCGCCGCCGACGGCAAAGCCCCCCAGCAGCGCGTCCGGAAGGTCCGTCAGCCGGTCCGGCAGCAGCCAGAACGGAACGCAGAGCACAATGCCCGCGAGAATAAAGCGGTCGGGAATGATCATCCCCTCCAAATCCGCAAACGCGCTTGCCAGCAGCACCGACGCAAGCAGCAGCGCCTGAAGGGCTTGGAGCGAAAGATCAAATTTCAGAAGCAGCAGCGCATAGCTCACGCCGCACGAAAGCTCGCAGAGCACGTGCCGCGCGGAGAGCTTCGTCCCGCACCAGCGGCAGCGCCCCCGATGCGCCAAAAAGCTCACCACCGGGATCAGCTCTCCCGCCGTGAGCACGTGGCCGCAGACGTCGCAGTGCGACCGGCCCCTTGTAATCCTCTCGCCGTGTACAATCCGCCAGGCCATGCAGTTGAGAAAGCTCCCCATGCACAGCCCGAGCAGGAACGTCAGCGTTCCAAAATACAGCCGGAACTCCGGCACCTGACGCAGCATCGCCTGCCCCGCTCCTTCCGTTTCCGATCGCCGGCAGGCCGCAACCCCCGGCCTGCCCTGCAATCGGTTCGTTCAATGGGTTGTCCCGTTTTGATACTCAGGAAAAATCAGCCGCCATTGCCAGCCGCAGCACCGATATTGATGGTAAGTGCATTATCGTCTTCTTCATAGGTGTAGGTTACGGTCTGGTTCTTGCCCCATGCGGCAACCGCCTGGCCGGCGATATCAACCGTCGCCGGGTCCTTGTAAACCTTGGTGGCGTCACCCTTCGTCGAGTATGCTGTCGCATCGCCGGTAACGTTGCCGTCCGTCTTCAGCGTATAGGTCTTGTTCGCGTTCGGCTCGTCCGCCGTCAGAAGCTCGACCATTGCGGAGGCGTAACCGGAACGGATATTGGCTTCGTCGGTGGCAACGCGGGCCTTGTTCAGGGCGTTGGTGAAGGTGGGGATTGCGATGGCAATCAGCACGGCGATGATCGCGATGACGATCAGCATTTCCATCAGGGTGAAGCCCCTCTGGTTCTTCTTCAGAAGCTTGGAAATCATGGGAATCTCTCCTTTTCAAAATAGAATACGTTATTTATGGCGTCCGCCCGGCGGGTTGGGTCCTGGGCGGGAGCTGACTGAAAAATTTTTTGGGAGCCTGCGCGGTCAATCTGCGCCGGAATCAACCGATGCTGCCGTAAAGCGAGAACATCGGCATATACACGGCCAGAAGCAGCACCACGGTCAGGATGGCCAGGAAAATGGTAATCACCGGCTCCAGCAGGGACAAAAAGCGCTCGGTGAAGACCGTGGCCTCGTTGTCAAAATACGCACCGACCACATCGAGCGTCTTTTCAAGGTTGCCGGAGCGCTCGCCCACGCCGGTCATCTCCGTCAGCATCGGCGGGAAAACGGGGTCCTGCGCCATCCCGGCGGCCATGCTCCGGCCCTGCTCCACGCCCTCACGCACCCTGCGGATACCAAGGCCCATGGCGTAGTTGGTCACAACGCCCGCCGTGACCTCCAGCGCCTTTGTAATCGGCAGGCCGGAGGAGAGCATGGTGGACATGGTGTTGGCAAACTGGGCCGCCGCGTTTGCGCGGTGGAGTTTGCGGAAGGGCGAGCGGCGGAGCTTCCCCTCGGCGATGCTTTTTCTTCCGGCCTCCGTGCGTTTCCGGAGCAGCTGCACCGCCCAGATCAGGAGCCCTGCCAGCAGAAACACCCACCAGAAGCCCGTCAGAAAATCAGAGGTCTCCATCATCGCCTTTGTGATACCCGGAAGCTCAGTATCGAACTCCGTAAAGGCCTCCATAAAGGCCGGCACCGCCACGACCATGATGATGATAAACACGACGACCGCCACCACGACCACAAGGGCCGGGTAGGTCAGGGCGCTGACAATCTTCGCGTGGGTCTTTGCCCTTTTATCATAATAGGTATGAAGCCGCTCGAAGCAGGTCTCCAGGGTACCGGCCTGCTCTCCGGCGTGGATGGTCTCCAGAAACGTCACGGGAAAGACCGCGCCGCTGTTTTCAAAGCTCTGCGCAAGCGGATAACCGCCCGAAACATCCTCTGCAACCTTGTAAAGCGTTTTCTGCAGCGCCTTCGAGCGCGTCTGCGCGGCCACCATTTCCACACACCGCACAATCGGCAGCCCGGAGGAGAGAATGATGGCAAACTGCGAACAGAGAATCGCTAGCTCCTTATCCCTGGGCTTAAGGCCGCCAAGCTCCCGGCCCGCGCCCTTCGTCTCCGGCACTGCGGCGATACGGGTGACGACCGCGCACCGTTCGCGCAGGCGCGCGACGGCCTCGTATTCGTCATAGGCCTTGATGACGCCGGAGACCTTCGCGCCGTCCGGCGATATGCCCTTGTATTGATAGGTGGTCAAGCCGTGTCACCTCCTGATGAAATGGAATGCGCCTGAGGCTCCCTCTGGGAGGGCCGATTCCCCCTGTCAGGGGGAAATGTCCCGCAGGGACAAAGGGGGTAGGGACGCTGTCAGCGAAGCTGACTGAGGGAGAGCGCGTGCCATAAGCCTTCGGCTTTGCCGCCTCCCTCATCAGATGGAGGCAGCGAGAGTGCCCGGCAGGCTTGCAGCTGCGCTCGTGCCTGCACGCTGGCGCAGTGCAGATCAATTCAATAACGGCAGGCGGACTGGAACGCCTCGCGGTCGCGGCAGCAGGAAAGGGCCGTGTCGTAGGAGACGGTGCCATCGCACACCATGCTCTGCAGGGCCTTGTCCATGGTGATGCTGCCGTTCTGGGCGTTCATGGTAATAAAGCTGTCAATCTGCTGGGTCTTTCCCTCGCGGATCAGGTTCCGGATGGCGCTGTTGACCACCATCACCTCGCAGGCCGCCGCGCGGCCATGGCCGCTTTTGCGCGGCAGCAGCTGCTGGCAGACGACGGCGCGCAGCGTCGCCGACACCTGCAGGCGAATCTGCCTCTGCTGGCCCTCGGGGAAGACGCTGATCATGCGGTCGACGGAATCGGCCGCGGAGTTGGTATGCAGCGTTGCAAAGACCAGATGGCCGGTCTCGGCAGCGGTCAGCGCGGTTTCAATGGTCGGCAGGTCCCGCATCTCGCCGATGAGAATGACGTCCGGGTCCTCGCGGAGAATGGCCCGCAGGCCGTCTGAATAGCTGCGGGTGTCCGTGCCGATCTCGCGCTGGTTGACGATGCAGCGGTCCGGCGTGTAAAGATACTCGATGGGGTCCTCCAGAGTAATGATATGGCCGTCGCGGCTGTGGTTGATGCGGTCCAGGAGCGCGGCGAGCGTCGTGGACTTGCCGGAGCCCGTTTCGCCCGTGACTAGAACGATACCGCTGCGGTACTCGGAAAGCTCCGTTACCACCGGCGGCAGCTGCAGCTCCTCAATTTCCGGGATATGGCCGGCAAGAATCCGGATGGCCGCGGAGACCGCGCCCTTCTGCCGGAAAAGGTTGATTCTCGTGCGCGCGCCGCAGGGAAAGCTTCTGGCAAGGTCAAGCTCGCCGATTGCGGCCATTTTCTCATATTCGTCTCCGGCCAGCGCGCGGGCATAATGCTCGCAGGCCGCAAAGTCCAGAGGCTCGTCCGTCAGGTTCTGAATCCGGCCGTCCACGCGGCACTTGGGCGCAAGGCCGCAGATCAGGTGCACGTCCGACGCGCCGCGCTGCTGCGCGGCCTCAAGAAGCGTTTCAATGCTCTGCATCGCGTTTCCTCAGTCGACCACAGTGGAGTTGATGGCGCGGGCGGCCTCCTCGGCCGTCGTCTCGCCGCGCAGCACAAGCGCCCGGCAGCCGTCGCGCATGGGCACGAAATCGCCCTCCGCCGCGCAGGCGGCCAGCTCGTCATAGGCCGCGCCCCGGGCGATAAGCCGCCGCAGCGCGCCCGTCACCGTAAGAATTTCGAATACCGCGCGTCTTCCCCGGTAGCCGGTGTGGTAGCATTCCTCGCAGCCCTCGCCGCGATAGAAGGATACCTCCGCGTCCTCCGGCAGACCCAGAAGCGAAAGCTCCTCCGCGCCCGGGCGGTAGGGCCTTTTGCAGTGCGGGCAGATTTTCCGCACCAGGCGCTGGGAGATCACGCCCCGCAGGGCGTTGGCCGCCAGGTAGGGCTCGACGCCGACGTCAATCAGGCGGTCGACGGCGGAGACGGCGTCGTTCGTATGCAGGGTGGAGAGTACCAGGTGGCCCGTGATGGCCGAGCGGATGGCGATGACCGCAGTCTCGCCGTCGCGGATTTCACCGACGGAGATGATATCCGGGTCCTGGCGGAGAATCGCGCGCAGGCCGGCGGCAAAGGTCATGCCGGTTTTTTCGTTGATCTGGCACTGGTTGACCCCGGGGATGTTGTATTCCACGGGGTCCTCCAGCGTCATGATATTGGTTTTTTCACTGCTGAGCTCCGAGAGCATGGCGCACATCGTCGTCGACTTGCCGGAGCCCGTCGGGCCGACCAGCAGCACAACGCCGCTGCTGTTTTTTAAAAGCGCCTCGTATTTTTCAAGGTCGCGGCCCTCAAGGCCGATGGAGCGGCTGGTAATGTTCTGCTGGGATTTGTCCAGAAGCCGCAGCACCATCTTTTCTCCGTAGACCGTCGGCATGGATGAAATACGAAGGTCCAGCTCGCGGCCCTTGACGTGCAGCATCGCACGCCCGTCCTGCGGGATTTTATGCTCGGCGATGTTCATGCCGCCCATGATCTTCAGGCGGGAGATCACCGTGCTCTGAAGATTCGCGGGCACCGTGAGCACCCGTCTTAAAAGGCCGTCGATGCGCATGCGCACAACCATCTCGCCCTCCTGGGGCTCCAGATGGATATCCGAAGCGCGCTCGGAAAACGCGCGCTCGATCACAGAGTTGACAAAGCGGATGGTCGGCGCGGCGTCCGCAGAGGCGTCCGCCTGCCGCGCAAGCTGCACGGGGACAATGTCGCTTCCGGCAGAGCCTGCCTCGCGCTTCATCTCCTCCATGGCGCGGGCCGTGCCCTCGCTTCCGTAGAGCGTGGCGATGGCCTGCTCGGTCGCCCTGCGCGTGGCGATCATCGGTACGACCTGCTTGCGGCTGGCCGTCTTGATCTCCTCCTGCGCCACGTAATTGAGCGGGTCGCTCATCGCGACAAAAAGCTCGTCCTTGACCAGCTTTACGGGCACCACGCAGTATTTTTTCGCGATGGCCCGCGGCACGAACCTCGCCAGCTCCATCGGAATGGAGACTGCCGTCAGGTCGATATAGTCAACGCCCAGCTGCAGCTGCAGCGCCTCAATGAGCTGGCGCTCGGTGATGATGCCGCTGTCAATCAGCACATCGCCCAGGCGCTGGCCGGTCTGCTTCTGCAGGCGGAGCGCTTCGTGAAGCTGGGCCTCGCTGATGGCGCCGGCGGCGATCAGAAGGTCGCCCAATCGCATATAAGGCATGGCGTTTCTCTCCTTCTCGGGGCAGATTTCCTTAGCGAAATCTTAACGCTGAACGCACGCTGCACGGGCGCGTCCCCAAACTTTCAGCTTTGACAGTCTATTTTTTACCACAATAGAAGCTGAATTTCAAGTATGATTTTGCGATTTCACGGAGCTTTCTGTCGATATTGGGCGAAAATCATCGTCTTGCCAATTGCTCTGTCTGGAAGCCGCTTCTGTTTTGTGTAAAAATACCGGCTTCAATTTTTAGATTTCGTTCCGGATTTCAGGCAAGTCTTCCAGATTCTGTTGCTTTGTGTGCGAAAATCTTCGTTTTCGTCCGGTTTCTTTTTTCGCGTCCTTCCCGGAAGTTCATCTTGCATGCGCACGTCAATTATGATAAAATAACTTGGAATTATGAGTTTTTCTGGAAGAATTTCGCGGCTTCCGCCCAAAAACTCATACCAAGAGGCTGTGCAGCGTTTCTTTTCTCATTTTTGGTATGATGACGCGTATCAGCTCCTTCTGGTTTTTCATCCATAGATCGATTTTGGGCCATATCTGCCGCGCGGAGGAACGTAATCTTGAAAGAACGACTTTTGATTGCCGACGATTCGCCGATGAACCGCCAGCTTCTCGCCGAGCTTCTCGGCGAGGATTATACCTATCTGTTCGCGGAGAACGGCATATGTGCGCTGGAGCACATGGAGTCCAGCACGGACATTGATCTTCTGCTGCTGGATATCCACATGCCGGTGCTGGACGGCTTCGGCGTGCTTGAGATGATGCAGCGCCGGCGCTGGCTGGAGGAAATTCCGGTCATCATCATCTCCTCCGAGGATGACGGCAGCCTTATCCAGCGCGCCTATGATCTGGGCGCGACGGATTTCATCTGCCGTCCGTTCAACCTCGCCGCCGTCCAGTGGCGTGTGCGCAACACCCTGATACTCTATTCCCGGCAGAAGCGCCTGGCGCAGCTGGTCGAGCAGCAGGTCCTTGAGCGCGAGAAGACCAACAGCGCCATGGTCAACATTCTCAGCCATGTCATCGAATCACGCAACAACGAGTCGGGCCTGCATTTGCTGCATGTGCGCACGCTCACGGAGCTTCTGCTGCGGGAGCTGACCGGCATGACGGACCGGTACGCGCTGAGCGAGGCTGACATTTCCATGATCACCACGCTCTCCGCCCTGCACGACATTGGAAAAATTTCCATTCCGTCCGAAATCCTCAATAAGCCCGGCAAGCTCACGCAGAGCGAATGGGAAATCATGCAGAGCCACGCCGCCATCGGCGACGCGCTGCTGACAGAGGTCCCCATTGATCAGAACGAGCCTCTGATGCAGTTCGCGCACGCCATCTGCCGCCACCATCATGAGCGCTGGGACGGGCGGGGGTATCCGGACGCGCTTGCGGGCGACGCAATTCCCATCAGCGCGCAGGTGGTCTCCCTCGCGGACGTATACGACGCGCTGACCAGCGAGCGCTGCTATAAAAAGGCCTTCACGCATGAAAAGGCCATCGAAATGATTCTGGGCGGCGAATGCGGCTCGTTCAATCCCCTGCTGCTCGCCTGCCTTCAGCGCGTGGCCCCGCAGCTGCAGGCCTCCATGCGGCAGAATCCCGCCGACTTTGACTACGGCGCGGAGGCCCGGCGGCTGACAAAGGAAATGTTCTCTCAGGCCAGGCTCCCGCTCGACAACCGGATCGAGCATCTTCTGTTCATCGAGCGGAGCAAATCCGACTTTTACGCCCGGCTTTGCGGCGGAATCCAGTTTGAGTATGATTCATGGCTGGGCAAATCCGTCCGGACTGACTGGGACCGCGACAGCCAGCAGCGCCATGTCCGCAATTACGTCTCCGGCGACGGCCCGGAGCTTCTGGACGCGGACGCCGCAGAGCTTCTGCGCAGGCGGCTGTCCGAAACAACGCGCGAGCATCCGGATCTGGAGCTGGAGCTTCCGCTGCACATCGGCCAGAGCGTGCGGTGGCACCTTCTGCGCGCGCGCACCATCTGGGGCAAGTCAGAGGATCTCTGCGAGGGCACCATCGGCCAGTTCGTGGACATTCACGAGCAGGTTTCGCTCCAGAGCGCCTCCGCGCTTTCCGAAACGCCGGAGCAGGCCGCGCGATCCCTCCAGACCCTGAAAAAATATTTTGGCCTTGTGCGTCTGGTCGACCCGGACACCTGCCATGTGCTGGCCTCTACGGCCGGCGGCGCGCTTCTGCCCACGCCCGAGCGCTGCTACTGCATCTGGAAGCGGGACGAGGCCTGCATCAACTGCACCTCCGCGCTGGCACTGAACGGAAAAAGCTGGGCCAGTAAGCTTGAGATCATGGAAAACCGGCTGTATTTCGTGCTCTCCCACGCGCTGACCATCGGCGACCGGGCGTACGTGCTGGAAATCGCCGCTCCCATCGACGAATGCGGCGCCAACGCCACGCAGCCCGCCCAGGCCGGCGCCTTCCTTGCAAATTTCTACCGCGATCCATTGACGCACGCCTATTCGCGCTTGTATTTTGAAAACTTTCTTTCCACGCTCGAGCAGGCCGACGGCGTGGCCGTCCTCGACGTCGATCAGCTCAAGCAGATCAACGACACCTGGGGCCATCTTGCCGGCGACGATGCGCTGCAGCACATTGCCGGGGTCATTCAGGACCGTCTTGGTCCGCAGGACACCTTTGTCCGCTACGGCGGAGATGAATTTCTGCTCCTGCTTACAGGTCTGAGCGAGGAAGACTTTTACCGGAAGCTCGATCAGCTTGCGCAGGCCGTGCATGAAAGCCGCCTCCGGCAGAGGCCGGAACTGAGGCTGGAAATCAGCGTCGGCGGCGTATACCGCGTCCATCCCCTGCAGGAGGCCATCCGGCAGGCGGATGAGAAAATGTACCGCTTCAAAGCTTTCAAGGCTGCTGCGCAGGAGGATTTGACACGATGACGCTTCCTGATTTTTATGCAGGCTTCCACAGCAGCCTCGATGCTGTTCTGCAGAGAATTCCGAGCGAGGCCATGATCTGGCGTTTTTTGAAGATGTACCCGCAGGACGAAAGCTTCCCGCAGCTGCTGCAGGCCGCTGAAAAGCGGGACTGGAACACAGCCTTCCGTGCCGCGCACACGCTCAAGGGCGTAGCCGGAAATCTCGGGCTGGAATCTCTCCGCGCCGCCGCCTCCACGCTGACCGAGGCGCTTCGCGGCGGAAAGCCGCTTGAAAATCCCGCGCTTCTGGACGATGTAAAGCGTGAGCAGGAAAAAACGCTTTCCGCCCTGTCCGAACTGGAATAATCCGTCTCCCCTTCCTGAACCAGAGCCCTGGAGAAGCCATACATATTGGCTTCTCTTTTTTTGCGCGCTTTTACTTTTCTGCATTTTGTGCTATAATGAAAGATATGTCAGTTGACGCAGGAAAGGAATGATGTGCTTGAAGGCAATCGGCAGAGTCATTTTGTCCGCAATTTTACTGGTTCTGACCGGTCTGATGGCTGCGGCGGCCTTATATCTCCCGGACCTTGTATTCTCGTTTTATCCGGACTTTTCCCAAAGCGTGCTCCGCGCAGTTTCCGCGCTCACGGGCCGTCTCCCGTTTGCGCTGTGGGAGGTGCTGGCCGCGCTGCTGATCCTCTGGTTTTTCTATACGCTTATCCGCGTCTTTACCCACCACACCGGCATTCTGAACTGGCTGAACGGCGTGCTGCTCGGCGTATGCGCAGGCGTTTTTCTCTTTGTCGGCATGTGGGGGCTGAACCACTTCGGCCCCTCCGCGGCGCAGCGGCTGGACCTCAGCGTCCGGGAGTACAGCGTGCAGGAGCTCCGCGAGGCAACGCAGTATTATGCCAGCCAGGCCAACGCCTATGCCGCGCAGGTCTCGCGCGACGAGACCGGGCGCGTAATTTTTCCGGACTTCTCCGCGCTCTCGGACAAAAGCCGCGCCGGCTACGCCGCGCTCAGCGAGCGCTATCCGCTTTTCACCGGCGAGCTCCCGCAGGTCAAAAAGCTGATCTCCTGGCCGCTGTTCAGCCGCTTCGGCACCACGGGAATCTTCGTCTGCTTTACGGCCGAGCCCTGCGTAAACCCGGACACGTACACGGCCTGGCTTCCATACACCATGTGCCACGAGCTGGCGCACCGGCAAACCGTCGCCGCGGAGGACGAGGCCAACTTCTGCGCATACCTGGCCTGCATGGCCAGCGGCGACGCGGACTTCTGCTATTCCGGCGCCTTCGGCGCATACGTCTATTGCCACAACGCACTTTCCAAGGCCGACCGCGCCGCCGCAGCCGAGGTCTGGAATACGCTTGACGCCGGCGTCGTCGCGGACCTGCGCGCCGCAAACGAGCATTACGCCCAGTACGAAGGCAAGGTGCAGGACGCAGCGCAGAAGGTCAACGACGTCTATCTCAAGGCCTTTCAGGAGGAGTCCGGCGTCCAGAGCTACGGCGAGGCCGCGGATCTTCTGATCGCGTGGTACCTGGAAAATAAATAAAACGCCCAGTATGCAAAAAAGCGCTTGACAAATCGCGCGGAGACGGATATAATACACACGTTCCGCGACGGACAGTTAGCTCAGCTGGTATGAGCACATGCTTGACGTGCATGGGGTCACAGGTTCGAGTCCTGTACTGTCCACCA
>CAKUHJ010000062.1 GCA_934655935.1 uncultured Oscillospiraceae bacterium
TCTATGTAGCGGCGCAGGGCCTGCAGCGCCTGCGGATAAATCGGGATAATTCTGGCCTTGTCGGCGCTCTCGCAGCGGATAAACGCGCCGGAAAGGCTTACGTCGTCGATATTCAGCCCGATCAGCTCGCTGACCCGGATACCCGTGGCATAAAGCACCTCCAGCATCGCCTTGTCCCGGCAGCCCTTCAGCTCCGAGGCCTTCGGCTGCTCAAGCAGCAGCTCCACCTCTTTGCCGGTCAGGATCTGCGGAAGCTTTTTTTCTGCCTTCTCGACCCGGATATGGCTGACGGGGTTGACGTCAATCTCGTCGCACTGCTGGGCATAGGAATAGAGGCTTTTGATCGAAGCCAAAGAGCGCGACAGCGTCGCCGGCGACTTGCCGAGCTGCTGCAGATGCTGCATGTAGCCGGAAATCAGGGCCTGGGTCGCATCCAGCAGCTCAACGCCCGCTGCCTGCATATATGACGCGTACTGCCGCAGATCCCGCATATAAGATGAAACGGTATTCGCGGACGCGTGTTTGATCTGAATGAGGTAATCCTCATACCTGGCAATCAAATCAGACATAGCAAACCTTCCAGAACGATTTTGCGGACCGGCGGGAAAGATTATTTCTACCAGTCCGCGCTGGTGGAAACGATGATACTATATCGCAAACTGCCCCGGAATTCAAGAAAAAATAAGGGATTTCTTGATTTTTGTAAATTATGACAAGTTTTTATGTAAATAATCTTATGTCAACTCAGAAACCGCCGGCGGCGGAATGCCCGCCCCTGCCCCGGCGTGGCTACAACATATAGTGCAGCTTCCGGGCCGCAGAGCAAAATCTTGCAGAATCTTTTGTTCGTGCGATTCTGAAGAGGGTGAATTAAATTTACCCTCTCGGTCGGGCATTCATCTTAATTACATGCGACGCTTTCTTTTTCTTCTGCCGCCTGCCGCGCTGCTGCGCGGCTTTTTCTGCGCCGCCGCCAGGGCGCCTGCCAGCGCGCCAAGGCAAACCAGAAGCGCCGGAAGCGGCGAAAGCGTCCACCCCTCCCCCTGCAGCAGCAGCCCCGCCAGCAGGCACAGCAGACACCACGCCGCGCACGGAAGCATCGCCGCAGCCAGCTTTCCGCTCTGCGCGCGCCCTGCGCCAAACGCGCTTGCAAGAAACGCCCCCAGCGCGCCGCAGACCAGCGCACCCGTCTGCGCCGCCTCCTGCGGCAGCACGCCGGACAGAATCAGCGCCGCCGTTCCCGCGCACAGCGCCAGCGTGAAAACAGCCAGCCTCAGAACCCCCGTCAGCATTTGACGCAGGCGCGGCCGAAGGCAGATTGTTTTTTCCATTTCCATTCCCCCGTTTCTGCTTCAGCCTATGCCCGCCCGGACACAAAAATGCCCGCACGCAGAAAACGCGTGCGGGCGGTTATTTTGGGTGCTGGGAGCCTGCGGCGGCTTACTTCTTTTCCTTCTTTTCCTTGCGGGCAGCCGCAGCGGCAGCCTTCTGCTTTGCAGCTTCCTTCTGCGCGGTATTGTTGCTGGAGACGGCAAACTTCGCAAACTCAACGCGGACCCGGTCGGCGCTGGTCTCAATGACAATGGAGTTGTCCTTTACAGAGACAACGTCGCCAATCACGCCGCCGATGGTCGTGAGATTGTCGCCGACCTTCAGTGCGTCGCGCATGGCCTGCGCTTCCTTCTTCCGCTTGTTTTCCGGGCGGATCATGAAGAAATAGAAGACCGCAAGCAGCGCGACCATCATGACGATCATGGACATTCCGCCGCCGGCTGCCGTCGCATCTGTGCCGGATGTTAAAAAGAGAGCCATTGTGATTCCTCCGTTAAAATTACTTTTGTTATTATAGCGTCGGGACGGCCTGTTTTCAAGTCGATCCGCCTGTTTTTTTGTAAATCTTTTCAGACTCTCCGGTCCAGCTTTTCGGAATATTCCGCCCGGAAGGCCGCAAAGCTTCCTTCGTCCAGGCTTTCCCGGATCCGGCGCGTCAGCGTATTGTAGAAATAAAGATTGTGCATCACGCTCAGGCGCATGGCCAGCATCTCCTCCGCCTTGAACAGGTGGTGGAGATATGCGCGGGAGTAGCGGCGGCAGACCGGGCAGCCGCATTCCGGATCGATCGGGCTTTCGTCGCGTTCATACTTGGCGTTTTTCAGGTTTCGCGCGCCCTGCCAGGTAAAAAGCCGCCCATGGCGCGCGTTGCGCGCAGGCATTACGCAGTCGAAGAAATCAACGCCTCTTGCCACCGCTTCAATGATATTGGACGGCGTTCCGACGCCCATCAGATAGCGGGGCTTATCCTGCGGCATATAGGGCTCTACGGCGTCGATGATGCGGTACATTTCCTCCGTGCTCTCCCCTACCGCAAGTCCGCCGATGGCATAGCCGGGAAGGTCCAGCTTTGCAATCTCCTGCATATGCCAGATCCGCAGGTCCGTAAACGTCGCGCCCTGGTTGATGCCCCAGAGCTGCTGGCCGGGATTGACGGCGCCGGGCTCCGCGTTATAAGCCGCGAGTGCCTGCTTGCAGCGCACAAGCCAGCGCGCCGTGCGCTCGCACGAGGCCTTGGCATAGGCATACTGCGCGGGATTTTCCACGCACTCGTCAAAGGCCATTGCAATATCGCTTCCGAGGTTGGACTGAATGCGCATGCTCTCCTCCGGGCCCATAAAGATGCGCCTGCCGTCCAGGTGCGAGGCAAACGTTACGCCCTCCTCCCGGATTTTCCGCAGACCCGCCAGGGAGAAGACCTGAAAGCCGCCGGAGTCCGTCAGGATCGGGCCGTTCCACGTCATAAACCGGTGCAGCCCGCCCATCGCGCGCACAACCTCGTCTCCCGGGCGAAGATGCAGATGGTAGGTGTTGGAAAGCTCCACCTGTGTGCCGATGGCCTCCAGGTCCGCCGCGCTCAGCGCGCCCTTGATCGCACCCTGTGTGCCGACGTTCATAAATACCGGCGTCTGCACCGTTCCGTGCGGGCAGGTAAACACGCCCCTGCGCGCCTTGCCCTCTGTTCTGATTAGCTCAAACATCTGTCGTTTCCTTTTCTTTATTTGAAGTCATGAAATATCCGGGAGCCCGGAAGGCGAATCGCCTGCGCTTTCCTTTGCTCCCATTCATAGCAAGGTACGGCCGTCGCGACTGCCGTACCTCAGTCTGCAATCTATCTCGTTTTTTCAGGCAATGTCTTCCGCTGCCACCGAATGCTCGTACAGATACTCCGGCGCAATGTCGATGTCGCCGTCATTGCAAACCGTCACGCCATAATCAATACAGACGCCCGCGAAGGTGTGTTCATCGGCCAGCGGCGCAAAACCTGCATCCTTCAGCAGCGGTGTGAAATCAAAGATTTTTGCTTCTCCAGTCGTGAAGCGAAGTCAAAGCCTGTGACCGGCCAGCGGACGAACGCCGCAGACCTTGATGACAGGCTCCTGCTCGCCTGCATATGCAATCCCGTCAGAGATATACATAAGGTGCGTTCCTCTTTCTTGCGCAAAATCACGATATAAACATCGCATCGCCAAAGCTGAAGAAGCGGTAGCGCTCGGCGACTGCGGTCTTATAGGCATTCAGGACATGCTCGCGTCCGGCAAACGCGGAAACCAGCATGACAAGCGTACTCTCCGGCAGATGGAAGTTGGTAATCAGCGCGTCCATCGCCTTGAAGCGGTATCCGGGATAAATAAAAATATCCGTCCAGCGGGAGCCGGCGCTGAAATGCCCGTTCTCATCCGCCAGAGATTCCAGCGTCCGGCAGGACGTCGTCCCCACGCAGACGATCCTTCCGCCCTCCGCCTTCGTCCGGTTGATCATATCCGCCGTCTGCTGGGAAAGCATGCAGAACTCGCTGTGCATATGATGCTCGGAGATTTCCTCCGCCTTCACGGGGCGGAAGGTGCCAAGGCCAACGTGCAGCGTAATGTATGCAAGCCTGACGCCCTTCTGCTCCAGCTTCTGAAGAAGCTCCTTTGTAAAGTGCAGGCCTGCCGTCGGCGCAGCCGCGGACCCCGTCTGGCGGGAATAGACCGTCTGATAGCGCTCCGCATCCTGAAGCTCCTGCTTGATGTACGGCGGCAGCGGCATTTTCCCGAGGCGCTCCAGCACCTCCAGGAAAATCCCCTCATAATGGAACTGAACCAGCTTATTGCCGTCCTCTTTTTCCCCGACGACGGTCGCCGTCAGCTCTCCGTCTCCGAAGGAAAGCTCCGTTCCCGTATGTGTTTTGCGCCCCGGCTTCGTCAGGCATTCCCAGACGCCGTCTCCCTGGTCCTTCAGAAGCAGAACCTCCACCGCGCCCATCGTCGGCACCCTGTGGCCCAGAAGGCGCGCCGGAAGCACGCGCGAATCGTTCATCACTAGGCAGTCGCCCGGATTCAGCAGCTCCACGATATCATAAAAATGCCGGTGCGTCACCGCGCCGGTCTGTCGGTCGAGCGTCATCAGCCGGGAGGCGTCCCGCCGCTGCAGCGGCGTCTGCGCAATCAGCTCCTCCGGAAGCTCGTAATAAAAATCATGCGTCTTCAAAGCTCTGTGCTCCTTTTCCGGAACCTGCCGGATTTTCTCACATATATTATAGTACATTCCCTCCGGACAATCAACCTCTAGTTTCGTCCGGCGCAAAAAAGGAGGTATCGGATGAAAGCACCCCTGTTTACCGGCGTTGCCACGGCGCTGGTTACCCCATTCCGCGGAAGCGCAATCGACTATCCGGCCTGTGAGCGGCTGATCGAGCGTCAGCTTGCAGCCGGCGTCGATGCGCTTGTCGTCTGCGGCACAACCGGCGAGAGCGCCGCGCTGACGGACACGCAGAAGCTCTCGTTTCTGGCATTCACGCTCCGCTGCGCAAACGGCCGCTGCAAGGTCATTGCAGGCGCCGGCTCAAACGATACGGCGCACGCGTGCGAGCTTTCCAGGCAGGCCGCCTCCATCGGCGCAGACGGCGTTCTGTGCGTAACGCCGTATTACAACAAATGCACGCAGGCAGGCCTTCTGCAGCACTATACGGCCATTGCCGACGCGTGCCAATGCCCGGTCATCGCCTACAACGTTCCGTCCAGAACCGGCGTGGATCTCAGCGTGGAAACCTGCATCGCCCTGAGCGCGCATCCGAATATCAACGGCCTGAAGGAGGCCTGCGGCGACGTCACAAAGGCCGCGCGCATCATTTCCGCCTGCGCCTCTGACCTCACCGTCTGGAGCGGCAACGACGACCAGACGCTCATCATGATGGCAAGCGGCGCAAAGGGCGTGATCTCCGTCGCCTCAAACGTCCTCCCGGCACAAATGAAGCGGCTGAGCGCGCTTTGCCTCCGGGGAGAATTCGAGGCGGCGCGGACGCTGCAGCTGGAGCTGCTGCCGCTTATGGACGCGCTCTTCTGCGAGGTAAACCCCATCCCGGTCAAATACGCCATGAAGCTTCTGGGCCTGTGCTCCGGAGAGCTCCGCCTGCCGCTGACCGAGCTCTCAGAAAGCCGCCGTGCGCTGTTGACAGAGCGCCTTGGCAGCTTCTTCCCGGAGCTTACGCTGCAGATCGGTTCACCATAACCATAATCATTTCAGCCTGAGCAAGAAGTTATTCACACTGTCAACAGTTTTGTTCACAGGCAATTTATTTTTGCTCTTCAACGGCTTCCTTTGAAATCCCCAGATTTTTACACAGCCGAAAAGCGGAGTTCTTTCACAGAGCAAGGCAAATTTTTTGTTTACATAAATCGAATCCTGAATGATATCCTTCATTTCCGCGAAATTTTCAGGACGCGCTTCGGAACGTCCGGAATTGATCATGGCTCGGTCTGCGCACGCGCGGCCTGCTCCACGGCGAGAATTTCATCGTCGCTCGGCCGCTCATCCAGCGTCAGCCCGAGCGTCAGCTCCGCGCCGGCGCGGTAGACGGAAAGCTCCACACGATCCCCCGCCTTATGCGCGGCAAGCGCGGTAACCAGCTCGGAATAGCGCGAGATTTTCTGGCCGTCAAAGCCGATCACAATGTCGCCCTGCTGCACGCCGGCCGCCTCGCAGCAGCTGCCTGCCGTCACGCTCTGCACCATCGGACCGACCGGCAGTCCATAGGTCGCAGCCGTCGTTCCGTCCAGGTCCCGGAGCGTGACGCCAAGGTAGGCCCGCCCCATCACGCGGCCGAACTGACGAAGATCATACGCCACGCGCAGCACGTCCCGGATCGGGATTGCAAAACCAAGCCCCTCGATATTCGTTCCGCTGGAGGAAAAGCCGGAGTACTTCGCCGTCGTCATGCCGATGATGTTGCCGTTCATATCAAAAAGCGGACCGCCGGAGTTTCCGGAGTTGATTGCGGCGTCCGTCTGCAGCATGCTGATGGGCCGCCCGTCGGTCGAAACCTCGCGGTCCAGCGCGCTGACATAGCCCGCGGTCATGGTAAACGTCAGCTTCCCCAGCGGGTTTCCGATGGCGATGACCTCCTCGCCGACCTCCACCGCGTCCGAGTCCCCGACTGCGACGCAGCTCAGGCCCTCCGCGTCAATTTTCAGCAGCGCCACATCGTTCAGCGAATCCCGCCCGATCAGCTGCGCCTCCAGCTCCCGTCCGTCATAGAGCCCGACCAGAATGGCCTGCGCGCCCTCAATGACGTGATTGTTGGTAATGACATACCCGTCCTCGGAGAGCACAAAGCCGGAGCCGGCGCACTGCGCGCCCGTCTGCCCGGAAAGGCGGGTCGAAATGCCGCAGGAAGCGTCCACATTCATCTTATAGACCTGCGCAGGCGTCAGGGACTTGCCTGCGTCATAGGTTTTCAGCGTTTCCGGCAGCGGAGAAAGCACCAGCTCGTACGGCTCGTCCGCCTGCCCCAGCGCTTCGTCCGTCTGTGCGGCCACCGGCGCGGCCTGCGGCCCGTTCCGTCTTTCAAGTGCGGAAATCGCCTCTCCCAGCGCCGCGCGGCCAAGCCCCGCGAGGATCGCCAGCGCCAGAAGCAGCGCTGTAATTTTCAGGCCTGTGCCGCGCCTTTTCGGCGTCTGCAGCTGCGCTTCGGGCTGTGCGTTCTCATCCTCCGGCTCGGCCTCAAACGTATAGCGCATGGCTTCCTTCTGATCATCCATTGGCTGCACACCTCTTTTTCAGACAGATTTCAGGCAGCGCCGGCTTTCTCCGGCGCTTTTCTAGCTTGCCCTTGTTTTTTGCAATTATAGCAAAAAGCTGTGCAAAAGGCAATCATTGGCCCGCATCGGGTCACATTTTCCGCATCGGGTCCGATTTCTTGACTTTTTTGAAGCTCTCTGCTATAATGTGCAGCAATTTATTACGCCATACGGCGAAAAGCAAGGAGGAATTCCACTTTCATGGACACAGACAGTACCGACGCGCATCCGCCCGAACGCTCCTTTTTCCCGCAGTTCTTCAAAAACAGGAAAAACAAGCAAAAAGGAGCCTTACCTTTATGAACGGAATCTATATTCTTGTGATTGCAGTCTGTGTACTGCTCTCCGGCTTTTTCTCCGCGACCGAAACCGCGTTTTCCTCTATGAACCGGACAAAGCTTCGGACGATGGCCGAAAAAGGAAATGCGCGCGCCAGACTTGCCTGCAGCCTGTCCGACCAGTATGACAAGCTGCTGTCTACCATTCTGATCGGCAACAACATTGTAAACATCGCCTGCGCGAGCGTGGCGACCATTCTTTTTGTCGGCCTCTGCGGAGACGCCGGGGCGACAGTCTCCACGGTAATTACCACCATTGTGGTGCTGATTTTCGGCGAGGTCTCTCCGAAAAGCATCGCCAAGGACTGCCCGGAGGCCTTTGCCATGTTCTCCGCGCCCATCATCCGTGTGCTGGTCTGGGTTTTTTCGCCGCTTTGCTTTCTGTTTACCCAGTGGAAGCGGCTTCTTTCCCGCATGCTCCACCTGACGCCGGACAACCGGATGTCGCAGGAGGAGCTGCTGATGCTCGTCGACGAGGTCCAGCAGGACGGAAGCATCGACGAGACGGAAAGTGATCTGCTCAAAAATGCCATCGAGTTTACGGAGCTTGAGGCCTCCGATATTCTCATCCACCGGGTGGAGCTTGCCGCGCTTCCCATTGACGCCAGCAAGCAGGAGGTCGCGGAAATGTTTGCGCAGACCCGCTATTCCCGCCTTCTGGTCTACGAGGAAAGCATCGACCACATCATCGGCGTTGTGCATCAGAAGGACTTCTACCTTGGAAGCGGCATCACAGGAAAGCCTCTGCGTCAGATTGTAAGCCCGGTTCTGTTTGTACTCGAGCACACAAAAATCCGCCTGATTCTCACGCGGATGCAGAAGGTCAAAACGCAGCTTGCCGTCGTTCTGGACGAGTATGGCGGCACCTGCGGCATTGTGACCATGGAGGATATCCTGGAGGAGCTGGTCGGCGAAATCTGGGACGAGCACGACGAGGTGGAAACCCCGATTCAGCCCTGCGCGCCGGACGCCTGGCTGGTGGACGCCACGGCCGATTTTGACGATTTTGCAAAATTCTTCAAGCTCCGCTCCGACACCGAAATGGTCAGCGTCAGCGGCTGGGTGATGGAGCAGTTCGGCCGTGTTCCGAGCGCCGGGGACAGCTTTCAGACCCAAGGGCTCCGGATTACGGTAAAAAAGGTCGACAAGCACCGCATTGAGGAGCTTGAGGTGCAGCGCCTCCCGGCTCCGGCGCAGGCTGCGGCAGAATAACGGACCGTTTTCAGGACAGCTTTACAGATTTTATATGCGGGCGGGAGGGCCGATTCGGCCCCTTCCGCCCGCTTTGTCTTCCGCCTCCGGGCCAGGCCGTTTAAGTCAGAGCTCTCAGCAGGAAGGACAGCCCTCCGCAGAGTACGACGCCCGTCAGCGTCGGGACCAGGAAGGTCATGAACGTCCACCTTGCGCGCCCGGTCTGCCGGGCCGCCGTAATCAGCGTCGTGCTGCAGGGCCAGTGAAACAGGCAGAACACCATCGCACACAGCGCCATCCGCCAGTCCCATCCCGCCTCCGCAAGCGCCTGTGCGCCGCCCAGGGCAAGCTCTGAAGACCCGGACAGAAGCATGGCCGCCAGCGGCAGCACCAGCTCGTTTGCGGGCCAGCCCAGAATAAACGCAAGCAGCATCGCCCCGTCGAAGCCCAGGAAGCGGCCTGCAGGTCCCAGCCAATCCGCAAGGCGAACCAAAAGCGGCGCGCCGCCGCAGGAAAACCTTCCAAGCGCCCAGATCAGAAGCCCCGCCGGGGCGGAGACCGCCGCAGCTCTGAGAAGAATCTTCCCCGTCCGGTCAAACAGCGAGCGAAGAAGCAGCGCCTTGATTCTTGGCCTGCGGAACGCCGGAAGCTCCAGCGCGAATCCCCCGCTTCTGCCCGGAAGCACCGTCTTTGACAGAAGCTTTGTGACAAGCAGCGTCACCAGAACCGAAAGCAGCACACAGCCGCTCAGCGTCAGCGCGCCCAGACCCGCGCGGCCGGAAAACAGAACAGAGCTCAGGGCAAGCAGCATTGCAAAGCGTCCGTTGCAGGGCACAAGACTGTTTGTCAGAATTCCGAGCAGCCGTTCGCGCTCCGTATCCATAATCCGGCACCCCATAACGCCCACGGCGTTGCAGCCGAAGCCCATGCAGACGCTCAGCGCCTGCTTTCCGCAGCTGCCGCAGCGTCGTAGGCGTTCGTCCAGCAGAAACGCCGCGCGCGGCAGGTAGCCGATTTCCTCCAGAAACGTAAAAAGCGGAAAAAAGATCATGGCCGGGGGCAGCATCACGCTGATTACGCGCGTGAGCGTCGCGTAAACGCCGTCTGTCAGCGCGCTGCAGACGCCCTGCGGAAGCCCAAGCCAAACAAGCGCTCGCCACAGCGCCGGCTCCACGCCGGAAAACAGGCGTGAAAGCAGCTCCGAAGGGAGATTCGCGCCCCGGATGCTCAGCCAGAAAATCGCAAACAGCAGACCAAGAAACACCGCCGTTCCGCTCAGGCGTCCGGTCAGAATCCGGTCGAGCCGCTCGCGCGCGGCAGAAATCCCCTGCCCGGCGCCTCCGAGCGCCTGCGCGCTGATTTTTTCCGCCCGCGCGATAAAATCCGGAAGCTCCGGCCGGCGGCCGTCCGGCCGCGCCGTCCGGATCGGGTGCGGCTCGACGAAGCCGTCCATGACGCTGCGGATGCACGCAAGCAGCCGCTCCGTACCCTCGCCGGTTCCGGCGCTGAGGCCGACGACCGGCACCCCCGTCATAGACTCGAGCAGCCGGATATCCGGCACCTTGCCGCAGCGCGCCGCTTCGTCCATCAGATTGACGCACAGCAGCATCCGCCGTCCCTCCTCCATCAGCTGCAGGGCCAGAAGCAGCGTCCGCTCAAGATTGGTCGCATCGCAGACGGCAAGCACCAGGCTCCTCGGATGTGCGCGCAGGAAATCTGCCGCCAGCCGTTCCTCCTCCGAGCTGCCGGTCAGAGAATAGGTCCCCGGGAGGTCGACCGCCTGCCAGCGCCCGGCCTGATAG
>CAKUHJ010000063.1 GCA_934655935.1 uncultured Oscillospiraceae bacterium
TCATCAACGAGGGCGACCGTATCCAGATCGATACCCGCACGGGCGAGTATCTGGGCCGCGCAAAGGGTTAAGAAGCAGCACGGGTCTGAAAGGAGAGTTTCAAATGACGCTTAGTGAAAAATCCGCATATCTCAAAGGCCTGATGGACGGGCTGAAGCTCGACACCGAAAAGAGCGAGGGCAAGATGATTGCCGCAATCGTGGATCTTCTGCAGGACATGGCGGAGAATGTCGCCGATCTTGAGGATGTTGTGGACTGCGTGTCTGACGAACTCGATTCCATTGAGGAAGAGCTTGACAACATCGACGATTATCTTCTCGACGAGGACGACTATGACGACGAAGATGAAGACGATGACGACTATGACGACGAAGACGAGTATGACTTCGGCGACGATGAAACCCTCTACGAGGTAAAATGCCCCACCTGCGGCGAGCTGATCACCCTGGACGAGGAAATGCTTGACGAAGGCGCAACCACCTGCCCGAACTGCGGCGAAGAGCTGGAGTTCGACATGGACGACGAGGAAGCGCCCGAGGACGGCAACTGATTCAGACTGAAAAAGCGGGACGCAGCTGCGTCCCGTTTTTTGTTATGTGAGGTTCTGTATGGATTCAGTATGGCATGTACATCAGATTCCGCCCGTCTATGATCGGACGTCGCAAATTCTGATTCTGGGCTCCTTTCCGTCCGTCAAATCCCGCGAGGACGCGTTTTTCTACGCGCATCCGCAAAACCGCTTCTGGCGCGTCCTGTCTGCGCTTCTTGACTGCCCCTGCCCGGCTTCCACTGAGGGAAAAAAACGGATGCTCCTGCAGCGCCGCATTGCGCTCTGGGACGTCGTTCAAAGCTGCCGGATCGCAGGCTCCAGCGACAGCTCCATCTGCGACGTCACGCCGAACGACCTCTCCCCCATTCTGGCGCAGGCGCAAATCCGCGCCATCTACTGCGGCGGGAGCACCGCCTACCGGCTCTACCGGCGGTATCTTGAGCCGGAAACCGGGCGCAGCGCCGTCTGCCTGCCCTCCACAAGCGCCGCGAACGCCGGCTGCTCCTTTTCAGAGCTCTGCCGCCGCTGGGCCGTCATTCTGGAGCAGCTATAAAAAGCCCGTGCTTTTATCGAAAGCACGGGCTGATTTGCTTCAGGAATTGACAAAGATCGCGTCCAGCACGCCGTCTGATTCGCGGTCGACAATGCGGACCGCCGCATCCGTATCCGCCAGCTCTGCAAGAGCCTCCTGCGAGGCCGGTTCGTAATCCACATAGACCTCCGTCCCGTCCGAAACGGAGTATTTCCCCGCATCCAGCAGCCGCAGCAGACGGCTTACGGAGAGGCCGCTTTCGCAGAAATCTCCGGCCGAGGGGCAGATGCACACAACCCTTCCGTCCTTCATGAAGATTTCCAGGCTGCGGCCCAGAAGCTCCTCCCCGGTTGAAACCTGGAACTCCCGGTGCCCCGCCAGATGAGACACGCCCGCAGGAAGCCGCTTTCCGGGTTCCTGCAGATTTGCCGTTTCATTCGCCGTCAGCACGCCGGAATACCGGACCAGACCGAACCGCGTCTCCAGGTAGGTTTTCGGGTTCATCAGCTCGTCCAGCGCATAACGCATCGCATCCGTACGGGACGCATCCGCCACGGCCGGGCAGAGCATGGCGTTGAGAACCATCCGGCACGCGTCGTCCCGCGTAACCGGCGTCTCCCGCGCCGCCTGAACGCCGCTGTAAATTCCATAGCTTCCAGCGTCGGCGTCCACATTCTCCTGCCAGGCAGAGCCTGTATAGCGCGCATCGTCCTCGCCCAGGACAACCAGCAGCATCTTCGCAAGCTCCCGCACCGTAACCGGTTCCGCCGGCCGGAAGAGACTCCCCTGCGCGCTGATAATGCCCCGCTCGACACAGAAGGCAATGTAATCCGCCGCCCAGGAGCCGGTAAGATCCGCAAAGGGCGCGGCCTGCTGCGCGCCGGGCGCATCCGAGCAGACAAAGGCGATGAGCTTGGCAATCTCATCGCGCCGGATCTGCTCTGCCGGCCGGAACGAGCCGTCCGCATAACCGGAAATCAGCCCGAGCTGAATCAGGACGGACGCCGCCGTCTGATTCTGAATTTCCTCCCAGTCCGTAAACAGCGTCTGGGCCGGCTCTGCCGCCGCCGCGGGCACAAATACGGAAAGGAGCAGGACCACTGCCAGAAGCATGCCTGCCAATCGTCTCATATCTGCACCCCCATCTTCCTTTTGCTTCAGTATACCCTGCGCAGGCGCGCAATGCAAGCCTGACGCGCGCATTGTAACACAACTGTAATGAAAAAGGCTGCCGAAAAGCAGCTCTGCGGCGGAGCCGCAGACTCAGCGGGGCGAAAAGCCTTTTTTCACCCCGCCGGATGAAAATCCCCGCTTGCGCCCGGCAGGCGCATGTGCTACCATTGTAGAAAAAAGGAGGCGCTGTGGATTGATGTATGTGAATGTACAGCAGGAGTATGAAAAAGCGCGCCGCGCCGGGCAGCGCGAGTACAGAAGCTGCCTTGCCGCCGGGCAGGACGGCTATGTGCAGGTGCTCGACGAGATTTTTCCGCAGGCGGCGTCCGCCGTGCAGGTCCGGCTCGGCCTTCTGGAAATTCCGATTGAATGCATTGCGGGAACCAAAACCGCAAGCCGGAAATATGCGCTTTCTCCGGGCTTCCTTCCGCTTCTGGACCCGGACACGGAATTTGCCGACAAGTGGCGCCGGCTCTGCTCGGCGCATATGTCGGACGAGGGCATCCAGTCCCCCATCGACTGCTTTGAATACTACGGGCGCTTTTATGTCCAGGAGGGCAACAAGCGCGTGAGCGTCCTGCGCTATTTTGGCTCCGCCTCCATCAGCGCCAACGTCGTTCGCCTGATGCCGACCGACGCCGATTCCCCGCGCTACGCGCTTTATCAGGAATTCCTGGAGTTCTACCGGCTGACCGGGCTGTACCAGGTGGAGTTCACCATTCCGGGCAGCTACCGAAGGCTTCTGGCCGCGCTGGACCGGCAGGATCGCGTCTGGACGGAGGAGGAGCGCAAGCGCTTCCGCATCGATTTTGCCCGCTTCCGCGATTATCTGAACGGCCAGGTATTTCTTGGCCCGCTGCAGCCCGCGGACGCGCTTTTGGTTTTTCTGCGCTATCATCCGATCCGCGCGCTGCGGGATATGGGGCCGCAGGAGCTCAGAACGGCGGTCGCCGCGCTGCAGAGCGATCTGAGCGCGCTTGCAAACCCGGACCCCGTCGCCGTCTGCACGGCGCCGCCCGAGAGCGCGCCGCGCGTGCGCCTGTTCTCCTCCCTGCTTCCCAAGCATCTGCATATTGCCTTCGTACACGAGCGGGACGAGGCCAGCAGCACCTGGACCTGGGCGCATGAGCAGGGGCGGCTGCATCTGCAGGAGCTCATGGACGGCCAGGTGGAAACCCGCGCCTACTTTAACGCAAAGCCCGGCGTCGACGCCGAGCAGCTTCTGGAGCAGGCCGTCCGCGACGGCGCGGATATCATCTTTACCACCACGCCGCAGCTCATCGGCGCCGCGGTCCGCGCAAGCGTCCGCTTCCCGGAGGTCCGGTTCTTCAACTGCTCGGTCAATATGCCCTACCCCGGCGTCAAGACCTATTACGCGCGCGTCTACGAAGCAAAGTTTGTCATCGGCGCAATCGCCGGAGCCATGGCGCGCGACGGCCGCATCGGCTATGTGGCCGATTCCCCGATTCTCGGCGTCCCGGCCAGCATCAACGCCTTCTGCCTGGGCGCGCGGCTGGTCAATCCGGAGGCAAGAGTCTATCTTCAGTGGAGCTGCCAGGGGAAGGAGTATCTCAACACCTTCCGCAATCTCGGCATTTCCATCGTCTCCAACCGCGACGTGCCGACGTCCCAGCAGCGTTTTCTGGAGTTCGGCACGTTCAAGCTCAAGCCGGACAGCAGCCTTCTGCCGCTCGGCTCCGTCGTCTGGCACTGGGGAACGCTCTATGAGCATATCGTGAGAACCGTTCTGGACGGCACGTCGGCCGATACGCAGCTGGCCGCGGGCAGCCGCGCCATCAACTACTGGTGGGGCATGCAGAACGGCGTGATTGACGTTCTGATTTCCGAAAAGCTGCCCGAGGGCGTCCACACGCTTGCAAAGCTCCTGCGCCGGGAGCTGCAGGCCGGCTCGCTCGACCCGTTCCGCCGCGTTTTCCGCACGCAGAACGGCCGCTGCAGCAACCCGGACGCGCACACGCTGTCCATCGATGAAATCCTGCACATGGACGACCTTCTCGACTGTGTCGAGGGTCATATCCCGCAATTTGACGAGTTGCTGCCCATGGCGCAGAAAACCGTGCGCCTGCTTGGCGTATACCGCGACCAGCTGCCGCCGGAGCCGGAGGATCTGCTATGAAAATTCTTTGCATTGCCGACGAGGAGGACCCCGCATACTGGGATCATTTTCGTAAGGAGCGCCTGCAGGACGTCGACCTGATTCTCTCCTGCGGTGATTTGCGCGCGGATTATCTGACCTTTCTCGTTACCATGGGGCATGCGCCGCTGCTCTATGTGCACGGCAACCACGACGAGAATTACGCCTACCGCCCGCCCGAGGGCTGCGACTGCATCGACGGGAAGCTGATTACCCAGAACTCCCTGCGGATTGCCGGCCTGGGCGGCGTCCTGAAATACCGCCCCGGCCAGTTCCAGTACACCGAGCGGCAGATGAACCAGCGGATTGCAAAGCTCCGCTGGCCGCTTCGAAGGGGCGTGGATATCGTCGTGGCGCACGCGCCGGTGCGCGGCTTCGGCGACATCCCGAACCACACCCATCAGGGCTTCGAGGCCTTCCGCAAGCTGATTGAAGTCTACCATCCAAGATTTCTCCTGCACGGGCACGTCCACAAGGCCTACGGGCAGGATTTTGTCCGGGAGCACGAGTATCTGGGCACGAGGATCATCAACGTCTGCGGCACGTATATTCTTGAGCTCTGAGCGCGCCTTGACAATTTCCGTACAACACGATATTATATGGTTATAAGAATATAAGATTGGAGCTGAGAGAATGAACCTGACTTCCTGCTGAAATTCCGGCACAGCAATTTCCGGGCGGCGGCGACCGCCTTGCTTGTTGTGCCTTTCGCGGGAAATCGGTGACGCTCTCAGCTCCGTGCATACATGCTGAAGGTCTGCAATTCTGCGGATACGGTATGCCTGTCTGGCTGTGGGATTCCTTTCCCGCAGCCATTTTTTCATATTGGAGGCATCACAATGTCCATGATTCAGATATCCAACCTCACCTTCTGCTACGAGGGCAGCTACGACAATATCTTTGAAAATGTGAGCCTGCAGTTTGATACCAGCTGGCGCCTGGGCCTGACCGGCCGGAACGGGCGCGGCAAGACGACGCTCCTGATGCTTTTGCAGGGAAAATATCCCTATCAGGGCACGATCCGCGCAAGCACCGCCTTCGAGTATTTCCCCTATCCCGTCCCGGACGAAGCGCAAACCCCGCTTGCGCTTCAGCAAAGCATCTGCCCGGAGGTGCCGCAGTGGCGTTTTCTGCGGGAGCTTGCGCCGCTTGCGGTTCCGGAGGACGCGCTCTGGCGGCCGTTTTCCACTCTTTCCGGCGGTGAGCAGTCCAAGCTTCTGCTGGCGATGCTCTTTTCCCGGGAAAACCGCTTTCTGCTCATTGACGAGCCGACCAACCATCTGGACCAGACAGGCCGCGCGCTTGTCAGCCGCTATCTCAGCGGGAAAAAAGGCTTCCTGCTCGTCTCGCACGACCGCGCGTTTCTGGACGGCTGCGTGGATCACATTCTTTCCATCAACCGCGGCGGCGTCGAGCTGCAGAAGGGCAATTTTTCCTCGTGGTACGAAAACCGGCGGCGGCAGGACGCCTTTGAACTGGCGCAGAACGCGCAGCTCAAAAAGGAAATCGGCCGCCTGACGGAGGCTGCGCATCAGTCCCGCGCTTGGGCGGACAAGGTCGAACACACAAAAATCGGCCCGAATTCCGCCAAGGCCAGGGGCGAGGGCGACGCGATGGGCGGCCGCGCCTACATCGGCGAGCAGTCGCGCCGGATGCAGCAGCGGCGCAAAAATCTCGAACGGCGGCAGCAGACTGCCATCGAGGAAAAGTCCGCGCTGCTGAAGGACATTGAGGCAAACGCCCCTTTGAAGCTGCAGCCGCTGGCCTTCCGCACAAAGCAGCTCGCGCAGCTGCGCGATTTGTCCGTGGATTACGGCGCGGGCCCAGTCTGCGCCGGGGTCGGCTTCTGCGTGGAGCAGGGCGAACGCATCGCGCTCTGCGGGCCGAACGGCTCCGGGAAGTCCAGCCTCCTGAAGCTTCTGTGCGGGCAGCGCATCCCGTATACCGGAGCGCTGGAGCTTTCAGACCAGCTTCAGATTTCCTATGTGCCGCAGGACGCCTCCGGCCTGCGCGGCGATCTGCGCGCCTATGCCTCGCGCCATGGCATAGACGAGAGCCTGTTCAAGGCCATCCTGCGCAAGCTTGGCTTTGCGCGCGTGCAGTTTGAAAAGGATATGGCGGATTTTTCCGCCGGACAGAAGAAAAAGGTCCTGCTGGCGCGAAGCCTGTGCCAGCCCGCGCACCTGTATATCTGGGATGAGCCGCTCAACTACATCGACGTCTTGTCCCGTATTCAGCTGGAGGAGCTGCTGCTTTCGTTCCGGCCGACGCTCCTGTTCGTGGAGCACGACCGCGTATTCTGCGAAAACATCGCCACAAAAACGGTGCAGCTCTGAGTCTTCCCTTCTGCACAGATCCCCGCCGGAGAACGCAGAATACGTTCTCCAGCGGGGATGATTGCTGCGGTGTGGTACCCCTTTACTCGCTCCGCAGGGCGACGACCGGGTCCTTCCGCGCCGCGACGCGCGAAGGAATCAGGCCCGCGATAAAGGTCAGCAGCATGGAAATTCCAATCAGGACCGCAGCCGCCGCAGCCGGAAGCCGCGCGCCCAGCGTTGCGATGCCGGTCAGGTTCTGCACAATGGCGTTGATCGGAAGAATCAGCACCAGCGTCAGGCCGATGCCGATCAGGCCCGCAATCAGGCCCTCAATCAGCGTCTCGGCGTTGAACACACGCGAAATATCGCGCTTGGATGCGCCGATGGCGCGCAGGATGCCGATCTCCTTCGTCCGCTCAAGGACGGAAATATAGGTGATAATTCCGATCATGATGGACGAAACCACAAGCGAGATGGCCACAAAGGCAATAAGCACGTAGGAGATGGCATTGATGATGGTCGTAATGGAGCTCATCAGCAGCGCCACATAGTCGGTATAGGTGATCTGGTCGTCCTCCTGCACAGCGTCGTTGTAGCGGGCAATGCAGTCCGCAATGGCGTCCTTATCGGAAAAGCTTGCCGCGTAAAGGCTGATGCGGGACGGGCGCCCCGGCTCCACATAGCCTAGAAGCTCCAGGACCTCGTCATAGCTTCGCGAAGAAAAGCGCGCCGGCGCATAGGTCTCGTACAGGTACTGTGTCTGCGCCGGGGTACGCTCGGTCAGGTCCATCGCCGCGGCCAGCTGCTCGCTGGACATGCCGGAGAGCTGCTGGGCCGCGCTTTGCGCGTACTGCTCGGCGATGGACGCGCGCACCGTCTGCCCGACGTATTCCATAAGGGTCTCGTCGTCCATCTGCGCAATATAGCTCCGGACCTCGTCGGCGCTGATGCCCATCTGCTGGGCGTAGGAATCGGCCATCTGCGCTTCAATCGTCTGGCGCGTCATGCCCTGCATGGACTGCGCGGTCATCGCGTCAAGATAGGCCTCGTCCGGCTGCTGCTGCATGGACAGGTACATCTGCGCCTTGTCCTGCACGCTGGCCGCGTCCAGAAGCGAAGAAACCGCCTGCTCCATCTCTTCCCCGGTCACGGCCGCCTCCTCCCCGGTTTCAAAGGGCAGTCCGTTCAGGACGTCCGTTTCCGGGTCGGCCAGCTGCGCCCGGATCACCTCGCTTTTTGCGGTCTGCTCCATCACGTAGCTGCTCAGCGCGCTTGTATAGCCGATGGAGCCGCTGAGCATGGTGCTCGCCGCGTCCGGATTCGGGCGCACAATGCCGGAAATCTTCAGCGTCATGCCGATTTCGTCGGAGCCGAAGAGATAGTCCATGCCGGCCTGCGTTCCGGAAAGATCGGTGTAGACGCCTTCGGCCTCGTCATAGCGGTAATTTTCCCAGGGAAGAATCAGCTTGAAGGTCCGGCTGCAGAGTTCCTCATAGCTCCAGCTTGCCGCCTCGGTGGAGACCTCCTGCTCGTCCATGGCGGCCTTCATGGCCGCATTCATTTCGTCCTCGGTCTTCAGGCCCATCGCGTACATCACAAGGTCGGATATTTCGTCGTTTTTGCTGACCACCAGCACAACCTCGTCCCGGCTCTGCGGCCAGCTGCCGTAAAGAACGTCGTACTGGGATTTGACAAGCGGCGAAATTCCGCTGCCGGTTTCATCCGGCAGAAGCTCCTCCCAGACGTCCATGGCGGAATAATAGCTGCCAAAGCGGGAAAAATATGCGCTGTAGTCTCCGCCGTAGAGGCTGGACATCATGTTCTGCATGAGCTCCATCACGTCCGCCTTGACCAGATTTCCGTCGGCGTCGCGAGTATAGATCGGCAGCGTCAGGTCATAGGAAACCTGCACAGCGGACAGATAGTCGTGGATTTCGCTCTGCGGATCGTCGAGATATTCCTGAAAGCGCGCAAGGTTGTTGGTCTGGGTCCCGGCGCTGTTGAAGCTGTTCATCAGCTCATACATGACCGTCGAGGCATAGACGCGTCCGTCCTCATGCGTCTGGGCCTGCTCTTCGCTGCGCGCGCCCATCATGGCCGTGACCATGCTGGACATGTCCATGGACTCCGCCTCTATGGTCACGGGATAGGAGGAAAGCGTATCCTCCTGCACGTCGTCAATATAGCTCTGAATGCCGTTTGAAAGGGAGAGAATGAGCGCAATGCCGATGATGCCGATCGATCCGGCAAAGGCCGTGAGGATGGTGCGGCCCTTTTTGGTCATCAGGTTGTTCAGGCTCAGGCTGAGCGCGGTAAGGAAGGACATGGAGGTGCGCTTCTGCCGCCCCGTATCCGCCGCGGGCTCCGCCTGCGGCTCGCAGGGGTCCGTATCGGACAGGAGGCGGCCGTCCAGCAGGCGGACGATCCTTGTCGCATAGCTCTCGGCAAGCTCCGGATTATGGGTTACCATAATGACGAGCTTTTCCTTCGCAATCTCCTTGAGAATCTCCATGATCTGCACGGAGGTTTCGCTGTCCAGAGCGCCCGTCGGCTCGTCCGCAAGAAGAATTTCCGGGTCGTTCACCAGCGCGCGCGCAATGGCCACGCGCTGCATCTGGCCGCCCGACATCTGATTGGGCCGCTTATGAAGCTGGTCGCCCAGGCCGACGCGCTCCAGCGCGCGGACGGCGCGCCTTTTCCGCTCGGCCTTGCCGACGCCGCTGAGCGTAAGCGCCAGCTCCACATTCTGCAGCACGCTCTGGTGCGGAATCAGGTTATAGCTCTGGAACACAAAGCCGACGGAATGATTCCGGTACGTGTCCCAGTCGCGGTCGCGGTATTCGCGCGTCGAGCGCCCGCAGATCAGCAGATCCCCCGAGGTATACTGGTCCAGGCCGCCGATGATATTCAGAAGCGTGGTCTTTCCGCAGCCGGAGGGCCCGAGGATGGCCGCAAATTCCTGCCTGCGGAAGCAGATGCTGAGATCCCGCAGCGCATGCACGGCGCTTCCGCCGGCGGAATAATCCTTTACAATGTGTTTCAGCTGAAGCATGAAAAGAGTCCTTTCCCTAAGCGTTTTTTGTAGAAATCATAGCGAATCAAATTCTGAAAATCAAGCACTTTTGGGCGTGCCGGACGGATTGTTCACAATAAGTTTACGATTATTCCGTATTTTTCACAGGAAAACAATTTTGAATAAAGCATCGTTTTCTGGGGCTGCGAATTCGCACAGTTTTTTTATTCAAACGGTCCGCATTTTGGCGAATTTCCTACTGGACACCGGAAACGGAATGCGGTATAATTTAACAGAATGCTGAGAAAACTGTAAGTTTTGCCGGCTTTTTGCCGGTAATATCATAAGGAGGAAATTATTATGTCTGTCAAAGTTGCGATCAATGGTTTTGGCCGTATCGGTCGTCTGGCCTTCCGCCAGATGTTCGGCGCTGAGGGCTATGAGGTGGTTGCCATCAACGACCTGACCTCCGCGAAGATGCTTGCGCACCTGCTCAAGTACGACTCCACGCAGGGCAACTATGTCGCGCAGGGCCACACCGTTGATTTCCATGAGGGCGAAGGCGAAGACAACTACATCGTTGTCGACGGCAAGAAGATCGTCATCTACAAGATGCC
>CAKUHJ010000064.1 GCA_934655935.1 uncultured Oscillospiraceae bacterium
CCCAGGTCCACCATGTTGGTGTAGCCCTGCTCCTTGGTGTTGCCGCCGTAGTTCTCGCTCCGCAGCGCCGCACGCCCGAAGTCCGAGAAGAAGCCGGGGTTTTCGCACACCGCCGTCAGCGCCTCCGCGCCGAAGTCCTCATAGGCCTCCAGAAGCGTGCGCACCTTGCTCAGGTCCGTTACAGAGAGCGTCGCGCTGTCCTGCGTGCCAACCGCCTCGCAGCCGGCATAATACGCGTCGCAGATCGTCTGGCCGAGCGTCCGGGCGTCCATGGCCGGATTGCGCGCCAGCTCGCCCACCCATTGTGAATAGTACCAGCCGTTCGCGGGCTCCGTCTCCTCGGAGGCCACCAGATATTCCGCCAGCTCCGAGAACGTGTCCGCCACGTCGACCGTCGCCATCAGGCAGGTGTCAAAGCCGACCAGGTCCAGCGGCTGCTGCTCCGCGTCCGGCGTCCAGACCGCCGTAAACGCCTCGTACATCTCATCCAGCGTCAGAGAATCCAGCCCGTACAGTTCGTCAAAGGCCGCGCCCGAAACCGAGCCGCCGCCATGGTTCCAGAACACAACCGCCGTGTGCTCGGCCGGATAGCTCTCCCGCGCAAACGCCAGGAATTCCGCCAGCGTCTGGGCCTGGCCCATGCTGGCCGACGGCTGCTCGTCCACGAGGAACAGCCCTTCGCTGTTATAGACGAAGCGCTGCAGCTTCGAGGCGTCCACAAAATCATTGTGCCATTCGGACGAGCCGCCGGTCTGAATGACCACGTTCACATTCTCCGGCAGCGAAACCTCCATCAGCTCCGCCAGGTCTCCGCTCGCGAAGCCGCCGCCGGATTCCAGATCGCTTCCGCAAAGATACCAGTAAATGGACCAGCTCTCCGTCTGCGCGGCGGTCTCGGCGGCCGGCGCCTCTTCCGGCTGCCGGGCCGGCTCGCCGGCAGGCTCAGGCTGCTGCGCCGGTTCCTGCGCTTCGTCCTCGCCGCAGGCGGCCAGCACGCACAGCAGGCTCAAAGCCAGCAGGATGCACAGCGCACGCCGGAGCGTTTGTTTTTTCATCTTTCTTTTCCTCCTTCGGATTGCAGTATTTTTCATCATATCAGAAAACCGCCTCCGCGGCGCAGAGACGGCCTGAAATGCAGGTTTTCCGCCCTCAAATGCGCGCCGCCTGCGCCTCGTTGAGCCGGAGCGTCCGCACAAATTCCAGAAATCTCCGCTTGCCTGGCGTCATCGGCAGGTCCCGCTTCCAGAACAGGCTCACGCTGACCGGCATCGCCGGGCGCAGCGGAACGCTGCGGATTCCCGGCAGCGTGTCGGCAAGCTGGCGGAACAGAAACCCAACGGCCAGATCGTCGGCAATCATCCGGTGAATCGTCGAAAGCTGATCGGTCTGCAGAAGAATGTTTGGCGTAAGCTGGCACGAAGAAAAGCGTTCCAGCACGCTCCGGGTCTGAAAGAAGCCGCTGCCGAACAGCACCAGCGGAACGCCGCACAGCTGAAGAACGTCCATCGACGCAAGCGCGCCCAGCGGCTCACGAAGGGACGTGCAGCAAACCGTCTCCAGCTGCATCACCGGAATCGACAGGTAACGCTCCTGCGCCTCGTCGGGCGGGACGTCCTCGTGCGGCAGAAACGCCATATCAAGCTGATAGCTCCCGAGCTTTGAAACCAGCTCCTCCCGTCCGCCCTCGCACATCTGAATGTGGAACGGCTGTGACGTTTCGCGCAGCGCCGCGTAAAGCCGCGGCAGCAGAAGCGAGCCGATCATCGGCGGCACGCCAAGCTGAATCTCCTGCCGCGAGAGCGTGTGCATGGTGCTGGAAAAGCGCTCGGCATGCGTCAGGAGCGAGTTGACCTGCTCGAAAAACTGCTGTCCCTCCCGGGTCAGGGAGAACAGCCCCCGCCGCCGGTTCAGAAGCGACAGGCCAAATTCCTCCTCGAGCTCCCGGATGGCGACCGAGACCGACGGCTGCGATACATGCAGCGCCTCCGCCGCAAGAGAAATGCTCCCATGCAGGCACGCCTGCTGAAAATACTGCAGCTGCAGCAGCTTCATATCTGTCATCCTCCAAAACGCGAGACTTTTCGCGCTTATTGTATAAGATTTCTTTATATCTGTAAAGAAGTTTTGTATTTTACATATACTTCATTTTGAATTACAGTATATGTAAGCGTCAGCTGGCGCCGCATGAGAAAGAGAGGTTTCCACCATGCAGGCTTCCGCTTCCCCCGGCCCGGCCGTCCGGCTGGAATTCGGCTTCGGCACAGGCGTGCAGGCGCTTACACTGCCGAAGGAAAATCTTCTTGGCGTCCTCATGGCAAATCAGATCGTGCATCCGCTCCGCGGCGAGGCCGCGGTCCGCGCCGCACTTCAGTCCCCCATCGGTGCGGGGCCTCTTTCCACGGCCGTGCGGCCCGGCAAGAAAATCGCGATCGTCGTCAGCGATATCTCCAGGCCCGTTCCAAGCGCCGTTCTTCTTCCGCCCGTTCTGGAGGAGCTTCAGAAGGCCGGCTGCCGCCGGGAGGATATTACCATCGTCTTCGCGCTCGGCTCGCACCGCCGCCATACTCCCCAGGAGCAGCGGCAGCTTGTGGGCGAGGAAGTTTTTCGCAATTACCGCTGCGTGGACTCCGACCCGGACGACTGTGTACGCCTCGGCTTTACGGAAAACGGCACGCCGGTGGACGTCACGCGCAGCGTTGCGGAGGCGGATTTCCGCATCTGCACAGGAAACATTGAATTTCACTATTTTGCCGGCTTCTCCGGCGGCGCAAAGGCAATTATGCCCGGCGTCAGTTCCCGGGAGGCCATTCAGAAAAATCACAGCCTCATGGTCTGTGACGCGGCCTGCGCCGGGCGGCTTTCCGGCAATCCCCTGCGCGAGGACATTGAGCAGGCCGGACGCATCTGCGGCGTCGACTACATTGTAAACGTCGTCCTGGACGAGCACCGCCAGATTGTCCACGCCGTCGCCGGCGACAGCGTCGAAGCCCACCGCGCAGGCTGCCGCTATCTGGACCGGGTGTACCGCGTCCGGATTCCGAAGCGCGCCGACATTGTGCTTGTCTCGCAGGGCGGCGCGCCGAAGGACGCCAACCTCTACCAGGTGCAGAAGGCGCTGGACAACGCCAAGCACGCCGTCCGCCCCGGCGGCACCGTCATTCTCATCGGGGCCTGCCCGGAGGGGCTGGGCAGCAAAACCTTCGAGCGCTGGCTCCTTGAGGCGCCGGACGCTCCGTCGCTCATCGCGCGCGTGCGCGAGCATTTTGAGCTCGGCGGCCACAAGGCTGCGGCCATCGCGATGGTCCTGCAGTCGGCGCGGATCGATCTGGTGAGCGAGCTGCCGGAGGCGCTGGTCCGGCGCATCTTCCTCCACCCGCAGCCCAGCGCCCAGCAGGCGCTGGACGAGGCGCTGGCGCGCTACGGCCCCGGCGCCAGCGTTCTGGCCATGCCCTTCGGCGGGGCCACGCTTCCGTCTGCAGAAGCTGAAATCACGGAATAACTGAACATAAATAAAAAGTAACTAAAAAGGAGTATCGAAAACATGGATTACGCAAAAGAGTCCCTCCGCCTGCACGGCGAATGGAAGGGCAAGTTTGAAATTCAGCCCCGCGCAAGCGTCAAAACGAAGGACGATCTGTCCCTTGCCTACACCCCCGGCGTCGCCCAGCCCTGTCTGGAGATTCAGAAGGACGTCAACAAGAGCTATGAGCTGACCCGCCGCTGGAACCTCTGCGCCGTTATTACCGACGGCAGCGCCGTCCTGGGTCTTGGCGATATCGGCCCGGAGGCCGGTATGCCCGTCATGGAGGGAAAGTGCGTGCTCTTCAAGGCCTTCGGCGACGTGGACGCCTTCCCGCTCTGCGTGAAAACAAAGGATGTGGACGAGTTTGTAAACACGGTTGCCCTGATTTCCGGCAGCTTCGGCGGCGTCAACCTGGAGGACATCGCCGCGCCCCGCTGCTTTGAAATCGAGCGGAAGCTGAAGGAGCGCTGCGACATTCCGATCTTCCACGACGATCAGCACGGCACCGCCGTCATCACCCTGGCAGGCCTTACAAACGCGCTCAAGGTCGTCGGCAAGAAGAAAGAGGATGTGCGCATCGTCACCTCCGGCGCCGGCGCGGCTGCCATCGCCATTGTCAAGCTGCTTCTTTCCGCAGGCTTCCGCCATGTCACCATGTGCGACCGGAAGGGCGCGATCTACAAGGGCCGCGAAGGTCTCAACTGGATCAAGGAGGAGATGGCCGAGGTTACAAACCTTGACCGCAAGCCCGGCTCCCTTGCCGAGCAGCTTGTCGGCGCGGACGTCTTCATCGGCGTTTCCGCCCCCGGCACCGTGACGGCCGAGATGGTCAGAACCATGAACCATGACGCGATCATCTTCGCCTGCGCGAACCCCACGCCGGAGATTTTCCCGGACGAGGCGAAAGCCGGCGGCGCGCGCGTGGTCTCCACGGGCCGCAGCGACTATCCCAACCAGATCAACAACGTTCTGGCCTTCCCCGGCATCTTCCGCGGCGCGTTTGATGTGCGCGCGTCGGACATCACGGAGGAAATGAAGATCGCCGCCGCGCACGCGCTGGCAGACCTGATCCCGGACGACGAGCTGTCTGAGGATTATATCATTCCCAAGGCCTTTGACCCGCGCGTGGGTCCGGCCGTTGCCAAGGCCGTGGCCGAAGCCGCAAGAGCCAGCGGCGTCGCAAGAATCTGAATTAGGCATTCTGGAGGCTGCAGCGGATAAAAACCGCTGCAGCCCTTTTTTCAAAAAATGTAAGACTTGCACATTTTCCCCGCACGTATTATAATTGTTAAAAATTCTGGAAGAAACGGAGAAACAGACTATGACCCTACGCCAGGACGCCGATCAGATCATCCGCGCCGCCATTGACGCCGTACAGCCGGACGCCGCTGTCCAGCGCGCGCTCGAGGGCTTTTCCTGCGGTGGAAAAACCTATCTTGTCTCCGTCGGCAAGGCCGGCTGGTCCATGGCAAACGCCGCCTGGCAGGCGCTGGGCGCGCAGCTTTCCGGCGGCGTTGTCATTACGAAATATGCGCACAGTCAGGGTCCCATCGGTACGCTTCAGATTTTTGAGGCCGGTCACCCCGTCCCGGACGAAAACAGCGTCCGCGCCACCCAGGCAGCGCTTGCGCTTACGCAGGACCTGAACGCAGAGGACTGCGTGCTGCTGCTCATTTCCGGCGGCGGCTCCGCGCTCTTTGAAGCGCCCAGAATCCCGCTTGCCGAGCTGGAGGACCTCACCCGCCAGCTTCTTGCCTGCGGCGCGGATATTGTGGAGATGAACACGCTCCGCAAGCGTCTGTCCCTGGTCAAGGGCGGCCGCTTTTCCCAGCACTGCCTGCCTGCCCGCGTCTATGCCATTGTCCTGTCCGATATCATCGGGGACCCGCTGGATATGATCGCCTCCGGCCCCGCCTACCCGGACAGCAGCACCTGCGCAGACGCACTCGCCATTGCAGAAAAATACCGCCTTCGGCTTTCCCCTGCCGCGCAGGCCTGCCTGCGCGAGGAAACGCCCAAGACGCTTGAAAACGTCGTCACGCAGGTCACCGGCAGCGTAAAAATGCTCTGCGCCGCTGCAGAGCAGGCCGCCGCCGGGCTTGGCTATCGCTGTATCCGGCTGACGGACTGCCTCTGCTGCGAGGCGCGGGAGGCAGGAAGCTTCCTGGCCTCCATTGCAAAAACACACGCCGGCACGGACCGGCCGCTTGCCTTCCTGGTCGGCGGCGAGACGGTGGTTCACCTGACCGGGCACGGCCTCGGCGGGCGGAATCAGGAGCTCGCCCTCGCCGCGGCGGAGGGGCTCTCCGGCCTTGCGAATGCGGCGGTCTTCTCCTTCGGCTCGGACGGAACCGACGGTCCGACGGACGCTGCCGGCGGCTTTGTGGACGGCGTCAGCCTTGCGGCGCTGGCGCGTTCCGGGCGGAAGCTTTCCGACGTTCTGCGTGAAAACGACGCCTACCACGCACTGGAGAAAATCGGCGGTCTGATTTCCACCGGTCCGACCGGCACGAACGTCAACGACCTTGCCGTGCTCCTGCTTCGCCCTTAAACTGTCAAAAAAGCCTTGGCCTTTTTGACAAAAGGGTCTGCGCCGGCGGGCGCAGACTCTACGAGGTTTTTGGCATTTTTATAGCTGCAGCGTTGCTGTGACGCTGTTTTCCCCCTCCGCGCGGACAAAGCCCATGGATGTGTAAAGGGCGTTTGCCGCGCGGTTTTCCACATCCGAAAGAAGCGTCATCCCGTTTGGACGGTTCATTTCAATCGCCCGTGCCAGAAGCGCCCGCGCATAGCCTCTGCGCCGGCTTTCCGGGCGGACAAAAAGATCGTACGGCTCGTTTTCCGGATTCTGATACGTCAGGTCGAGATACCCCGCAAGCGCGCCGTCCTCAATGGCAAGCAGCACCCGGAAAATCTCCGGCGCGGCCAGCACCCGTTCCCCCGTCCAGTAGCGCTCCCCGGTGTGCATGGCCAGATACTGCGCCCGGTAGGCCGGCCCGTAAAGCGTGATGCGCGCATCCGGCACATACGCCGGCGGCTGCCTGAGAAGCAGCTTCTGCTGCTCCGGCTCAAATTCTGCGCCGTATGCTTCCAGCACACGCCGCAGAAGCCGGTTCCGGGGACCGAAGACAAAGTCCGCCTGCCAGCGCGGGTAATCCGCCCGAAGCTGCTCCAGCAGCGCCTCATAGGCCGCCGGGCTTCTGGAAAGCCCGGCCAGCATCTCCAGATACCGCTCCTCCGGCAGAACCAGGAAGCAGAACAGTCCTGTCAGAACGCCGTCCTCAAAAAAGCCGAGCAGACGCTGATTTTTGTTTCCCGGCGCGTCAAGAAGATTCTGTTTCCGCTGCGCCGCGCTGCGCAGCATCGGGTCCGCAAAATCCGCATCCGCCTGAAGCGCTTCGATAAAATCCAGACAGGGCTCCAGGGTATCCAGCGTTCTGAGCATGCGTCCGGCTCAATAGCCCGGCTTGCCGAGCAGGTGGAACATATTCTTCTTATAGGCCTCCACGCCGGGCTGGTTGAAGGGATTGACGCCCGACATATAGCCGGACACGCCGCAGGCAAACTCAAAGAAGTAGATGAGCGCGCCGACCGTCTCCTCGCAGATCCGCTCCAGCCGCAGCTCCGTCACCGGCACGCCGCCGGAAATGTGCGCGGCCTTGGTGGCCTGCATCGCCTTCTCGTTGATATAGCTCATTTCACGGCCCGCCAGATAGTTCAGCCCGTCCATATCGTCCCGGTCGGAGGGAACGGTTATGCTGGTGCGGGCCTGGTCAAAGAAGACGACCGTCTCCTGCAGCATCCGGCGTCCGTCCTGGATATACTGCCCCATCGAGTGCAGATCCGGCGTAAGGTCGACGGAGGCCGGGAAAATGCCGACGCCGTCCTTGCCCTCAGATTCGCCGTAGAGCTGCTTCCACCACTCCGCCATAAACCGGAAGGAAGGCTCGTAGGCGGCCAGAATTTCCACGGTCTTTCCGTCTGCGCACAGGGCCTGGCGGCTCATGGCGTACTGCACGGCATCGGAGTCCACACCCTCTGCGAGAATCTGCGCGCGCTCGCGCGCCGCGCCCTGCATCAGCTTTTCAATGTCGACGCCGCAGCAGGCAATCGGCAGCAGGCCCACAGCCGTCAGCACAGAATAGCGCCCGCCGATATTGTCCGGCACGACGAAGCACTCGTAGCCCTCGCGGTCGGCCAGCGTCTTGAGCGCGCCCTTTTTCCGGTCCGTCGTGGCGTAGATGCGCGCCCGCGCGCCCTCCTTGCCGTACTTCTTCTCCAGAAGCTCCCTGAAAATCCGGAAGGCAATGGCAGGCTCCGTCGTCGTGCCGGACTTGGAAATGACGTTCACAGAGAAGTCGCGCTCGCCCAGCATCTGAATGATTTCGGTAACCGCGTCGGAGGAAATGCCGTTGCCGGCAAAATAGACGTCCGGCGTCTGCTTCGGCAGGGCGTTATAGTTCGGGCTCTTCAGAAGCTCGATGACCGCGCGCGCGCCGAGATACGATCCGCCGATGCCGACCACGACCAGCGCCCTGGAGTCGGACTGAATTTTCTTTGCCGCCTTCTGAATGCGCGCGAATTCCTCTTTATCGTAGTTTACCGGCAGCTCAACCCAGCCGGTAAAGTCGCTTCCCGCGCCGTTGGCGTTGACCAGCGTCTCGAAGGCTGCCTGCGCGGCCCCCTTGTCCGGAGTTTCCGGCGAAAAGCCCTTTGTGCCTGTCAGATCAATTCTTACCATAATTGCATACTCCTTTTCAGAATGATAAAGCCTTTGTAAAAGCGCCTGCCCGCCGCCTTTTGGCGGGCGGACGCTTCAGCGTTTTTCCGCCGCCTCCGAATCGCGGTGCAGCAGCGCCGCGCCGATCATCCCCGCGTCGTTTCCCATCTGCGCGCCGACCAGCGGCCCGTGCGAGGCATAGAAGCAGCGCTTGGACACCAGCTCGCGCAGAGGCGCAAACAGGAATTCTCCCGCGCCGCAAAGCCCCCCGCCGATGGCCAGCACCTCGGGGTCCAGAATGTTGTATACCGATGCGCACGCCGAGGCCAGATGGTCCACATAGCGCTCAAAAGCCTCCGCCGCGGCCGGGTCGTCCGCGCGTGCGCAGTCCACCACCATCCGCGCGTCTATTTTTTCCGCTCTGCCGCCGCTTCTCTGCGCCAGCAGGCTCTGCGGATTTTCCCGCATTGCGCGCATGCCCTCGCGCCGCAGCGCCGTCGCCGAGCAGTAGGCCTCGATGCAGCCCGCGTTTCCGCAGGTGCACGGCTCGCCGCCGTCGACCAGGATCATGTGCCCCAACTCCACGCCCTGCCGCAGGCCCCCGGTAAAAAGCCGACCGCCCAGAATCACGCCGCCGCCGAAGCCGGTGCCCAGCGTAAAGAGCACCGCCGTCCTGCACCCACGGAAGGCGCCGAGATAGAGCTCTGCCAGCGCCGCGCCGTCGGCGTCGTTTGCAAGGTAGACCGGCAGCTCCGGGAACTGCGCCTGAAACAGGCTGCGCAGCGGAACGTCATGGAAATTCAGGTTGTGCGCGTTCAGAACCGTTTCGCCCCGCGCGTCGATGCTGCCAGGCACAACCGCGCCGAGCGCCTCCACGTCGCACAGCGCCGCGCCGTTCTGCTCCAGCAGCGCCAGCAGCGCCTGCCGGATGCGCCGCACCATATCCTCCGCGTTTGTGTGCGGGAAGGGAATGCTGGCGCTTGCAAGCAGCGCGTGCGTCTCGGAAAGAAGGCCGATTTTGATATTGGTGCCGCCGATGTCCACACCGGTCAGGTAGCGCATGCTTCATCCTCCTCATTGCGAAGCCCGAAGAGCTTCATAAAATTACCGTACAGAATCTTCTCCTGCGTTTTTTCGTCCAGCCCCAGCGCCAGAAATTCCCGCACCGCGTCCGCCGGCCGCCACATCGGAAAGTCCGTTCCGAACAAAAAGCGCTCCGGCCCGAAGCGGTCGAGCATCCGCAGAACCATATCCCGCGGGACAAGGGGAAGCGTGGACGAGGTATCGTACCAGACGCCCTCCGGCTGCGGATGCGCATACGAGCGCTCCCACGCGCGCCAGCCGCCGAAGTGCGCGGCGATGGCCGTCAGCTCCGGCACCTGCCGGACCAGGTTGGTCAGCCGCTCGGGGCTTGAAAAGTCATAGCGCGCATCGCCCATGTGGAACAGCACCGGCAGCCTCCTGGCCGCGATGGCCCGGTAGGTGGAGATGGCGGACGGATCGTCGATCGGAAGCCTCTGGAAATCCGCGTGAATCTTCACCCCACGCAGCCCAAGGGCTATCATCCGGTCAAGCTCCTCCTCAAACCCGTCCATTCCGGGATAGATCGAGCCCAGCGCAATCGCGCCCGGATGCTTCCGGGCCTCCCCGGCCAAGAAGGTATTCAGGTGCTCCACCTGCGTCGGCGAGGTCGCTGAGCTTGAAAACGCGCAGCGCGTCACACCGGCCTCCCTCTCCAGCCGGAGCAGCGTTTCCGTTCCCGCGTGCAGTCCGGGCGGCACGCCGTAAAACGCGCCGATGGAGGCCGCCGCCTTGTCCGCAATTTTTTCCGGGAAGACATGCGCATGGATATCAGCAATTTTCATAAATATGCGGAACCTCTTTTTGAAATCGTGTGTATTTTGCCAGCGAATCACGGAAAAATCCGTGCTTTTTGTTTATTCTGTCCAGATTCTAGCACAAAATGCTTTCAATTACAAGCTGAAAAACCGGCCGCGCCCACATTGGGGCGCAGCCGGTGGTGCCGCTGATCAATCTGTCAGGATGCCGCGAAGATCACGGATGCAGCCGCGCGGGCACTGCACGGCGCACTGCCCGCAGCTCA
>CAKUHJ010000065.1 GCA_934655935.1 uncultured Oscillospiraceae bacterium
GTGCCGATGTTGACGCCGAGAACCGGAATTTTATGCTCCGTGGCAATCTTGGACGCGTGAAGAATCGTCCCGTCGCCGCCGAAGCAGATGAGCATATCGGCGCTCTGAATCTCCCGGCGGAGGTCGCCGAAGTCCAGATCCTCCGGCAGCTCCACATTCCGGTCGACGTCGAACGGCAGGCAGACCCGGACCTCCGCGCCGCTTTCCTGCAGCAGCCGGCAGGCCTGCCGGACCGTTTTGAACTGTTTGTCCCGATAGGGATTGGGCGTCAACACCAGCTTCATATCCCGGCTCCTTTCAGTTGCTCGTGCGCCTGACGGACAAGCGCGGGAATATCCGGCGCAAAATCGCCGCCCGGCTGCAGGGAAAGATGCGCCAGAAACTCGATATTCCCCTCCGGGCCCTTGACGGGCGAAAACGTCAGATTCCGCAGCGTGAAGCCAAGCCCGGCCGCAAGCTCCAGGAAATTCTTCAGCACCAACTCGTGCACCGCGGGATCGCGCACTACGCCCTTCTTCCCCACGAGCTCCTTCCCGGCCTCAAACTGGGGCTTGATCAGGCAGAGCACCTGCCCCGTGGGACAAAGCAGCTTCTGAATGACCGGCAGCACCAGCTTCAGAGAGATAAACGAAACGTCCACCACGGAAAGGTCCAGCGGCTCTGCAAGCTGCCCGGGCGTGACATAGCGGATATTGGTCCGCTCCATGACGACCACGCGCGGGTCCGAGCGGATTTTCCAGGCGAGCTGCCCATAGCCGACGTCAATGGCGTAGACCTTTTTCGCCCCCTTCTGCAGAAGGCAGTCGGTAAAGCCGCCGGTGGACGCGCCGGAGTCGCTGCAGACATAGCCTGCCGGGTCCACGCCGAAGCTCCGCAGCGCCTTTTCCAGCTTCAGTCCGCCCCGGCTTACATAGGGGCATGCGCTGCCGCGCACCTCAATCTGCGCCTCGGGCGTTACCTCAAAGCCGGCCTTATCCGCCCGCTGCCCGTTTACAAACACCTCGCCCGCCATAATCGAGGCCTGCGCGCGCGTGCGCGATTCTGCCAGGCCCAGCTCCACCAGGCGGACGTCCAGACGCTCCTTATGCTTCATCGAAAAGCTCCTCCTGTATTCCTGCGGCAATCCCAGCGCCGTCCAGCGCATATTTTTTCAGCAGTTCCGGCACGGAGCCGTGGGTCACAAAGCCCCTTCCCAGATTCCGCTTGCGGCAGACCGCGCGGATTCCCTTCTGCGCCAGATGAGAAAAAATCTCGTCTGCAAGGCAGCCCAGATCCGACGTCTCCTCCGCAACGAACACGCGCCCTGTCTTCCGGGCCGCCGCCTCAACCGGCGCCCAGTCCACCGGGGAAAGCGTCATCAGCTTGACCAGCGCGACGGAAATCCCCTTTGCCTGCAGGCGTTTCGCCGCGTCCAGGCAGGCGGCCGTCATGCTGCCGTAGAAAATCAGCGCCGCGTCCGCGCCGTCCCTGGTCCAGGTGCCGAAGCCAAGCTCCGGAAGGCCCGGGTCCGTTCCGCGCGGATATCGGACCGCCGCAGGGCCCTCGTCGTGCAGCGCCGCCTGCTCCAGCGCCCAGCGAAGCTCACGAAAGCTCGCGGGCGAATAAATTTTCAGCCCCGGAATCTGGCGAAGATATCCCACGTCAAAAATCCCATGGTGCGTCTCTCCGTCCTGCCCGACCAGGCCGCACCGGTCCACCGCCAGAACCACGTGATTGCGAAGAATGGACACGTCCTGCAGAAGCATATCGTAGCTTCGCTGCAGAAACGTCGAATAAACTGCGACCACCGGCTTCATTCCCTGCTTCGCAAGCCCCGCGGCCATGCTGACGGCGTGCCCCTCGGCGATGCCGACGTCAAAAAAGCGCTCCGGGAAGGCGGCGGCAAAGGCGTCCAGCCCAGTCCCGTGCTGCATGGCGGCGGTAATGGCGCAGATTCCCGCGTCCTGCCGCGCAAGCTCCGTGAGCTTTTCGCCAAAGACGTCGGAAAAGCTCTGCGCCTCGGGCGCAAAGCTCTGCCCGTTCTCCGGGTCAAAGCGCCCCACGCCGTGGAAATCCTGCGGCGCGCGCTCCGCGGGCGCGTAGCCGCGCCCCTTCTGTGTGATCAGGTGCACCAGAACCGGCTCCTTGAGCGCAGCCGCCGTTTTCAGCAGCGACGTCATCCGCGGAATATCGTGCCCGTCCACGGGCCCAAGATACGTAAAGCCGAGATTGTCAAAAAGATTCGCGCCGATCAGCCGCTGGCGCAGGCGCGCCTTGAGCGCGTGCGTCAGCCGGTAAAGCTTTTTCCCGAAGGCGCTCTTTGCGGTCAGGCTCCGGTACCAGAGCTTCAGGTCAATATATCCCGGCCGCAGGCGCGCCTGCGCCAGATACCGGGAAATCGCGCCGACGTTCGGCGTGATGGACATCCCGTTGTCGTTGAGAATCACAATCATCGGCTCGCGGCTCGCCCCGGCATTGTTCAGCCCCTCATAGGCAAGGCCGCCGGTCAGCGCGCCGTCCCCCAGCAGCGCGAGGACCTGATAGTCCTCCCCCTGCAGCGTTCTTGCCCGCGCCATACCCAGCGCGACGGACACTGCGTTTGACGCGTGCCCCGCGACAAACGCGTCGTGCGGGCTTTCGCAGGGCTTCGGAAAGCCCGAAATCCCGCCGAGCTGCCGCAGGCCCGAAAATTCCTGCATCCGTCCGGTCAGAAGCTTGTGCACATAGCACTGATGCCCCACGTCGAAGACCAGCCGGTCCTTTGAGGTATCAAAGGCCAGCTGAATGGCGACGCTCAGCTCCACAACGCCGAGGTTGGAGGCCAGGTGACCGCCCGTCTGGCTGACGTGCTCCACCAGAAAACGGCGGATCTCCGCGCACAGCGCCTGCTGCTGCGCCGGCTGCAGGGCAAGAAGATCGTCTCTGGAGTGAATCTGTTCTAAAATCATGAAGGTCTCAGAAGGCTTCTTTCTTTGTATATTTTTGTAGTTTATTGCGAGTATACCATAAATTCACCGTATATACAAGCATATATTCGCCTCTTCCCGCAAAAAACGGGGCAGCCCGAAGACTGCCCCGTTTTTTGCGGGAATATCAGGCGCGCTCCTCGCCGAGCTTTCTCAGCAGCAGCATCGCCAGAACCATGACGCCCGTCACAAGAAAAATCCCTGCCATACCCTTGCCCATCATCTGAAGGGACTGCAAAAACACCTGCATTGTATCCATACCATCACCCCAGCATATTCAGAATCAGGCCGCCCGCAATCACGGAGGCCAGCTGCCCGGACACATTCACGCCCACTGCGTGCATCAGGAGGAAATTGTTCGGGTCCTCCTTCAGGCCCATCTTATGTACCACACGCGCCGACATCGGGAACGCGGAAATGCCCGCCGCGCCGATCATGGGATTGAGCTTCCGGTCCTTGGGCAGGAAAAGGTTCATAAGCTTTGCCAGCAGTACGCCCCCCGCCGTATCAAACACAAAGGCCACAAGACCAAGGCCCAGAATCATGAGCGTCTGCGGCGTCAGGAAATATTCCGCCTGCATTCTGGCGGCAATGGTGAGGCCGAGCAGAAGCGTTACAAGATTGGAAAGCGTTTTCTGCGCCGTCTCCGACAGCGCGTCCAGCACGCCGCAGACCCGGATGAGATTGCCGAACATCAGAAAGCCGATCAGCGCGACGCTGCGCGGAGAAACAATCCCGGCAATGACGGTCATGACAATGGGAAAGAGGATTTTGGTCTTTTTCGAAATCTTCTTCTGCTGGTACGGCATGCGGATCAGGCGCTCCTTTTTGCTCGTCATGAGCCGGATCACCGGCGGCTGCACCAGCGGCACAAGCGCCATATAGGAGTAGGCCGCCACCATAATTGCGCCCAGATACCTGGAGTTCAGGAGGTTTGCGACAAAAATGGACGTCGGACCGTCCGCCGCGCCGATAATACCGATGGACGCTGCATCCTTGATCGGGAAGCCCAGCAGCGCCGCAAGGCTCATCGTGAGGAAGATGCCGAACTGCGCCGCAGCGCCGAAGAACATCAGCTTCGGGTTGGTCAGGAGCGGCTCAAAATCGATCATCGCGCCGATGCCGATAAACAGCAGCAGCGGAAACAGCTCATTTGCCACGCCCGCGGCGAACAGCACATCCAGCACACCCTCCTCCGCGCCGGTTTCATACAGCTGAGTCACCGCGCCGGAAAGCGGCAGGTTGACCAGAATTGCGCCGAAGCCCATCGGCAGCAGAAGCGTCGGCTCCATATCCTTTTTGATGGCCAGGTAGATCAGCAGCCCTCCGATCGCCCACATGACCAGCTGCTGCCAGGTCAGGTTGGCTGCATTTGAAAAAAGCTCTGCCATAAAATCCCTCCAATTAAATATAAAAAACAGACTTTTACTGCAGCCGGAGGCTGCAGTAAAAGTCTTGCTTTTTCAGTCTGAAGCGGGCTTTCGCCGTATTGACGCCAAAGACGCGGGATTCCTCCCGCTCGCTACTCCCTTTTACAGGTTTATCCTATCACACGGGGCATGAAAACGCACATAAAGAACGCGCTAAGAATTTCAGGCTCAGAGCTCCTCCTTATCGCCCTTCTGGCGGATGGTGATCCTGATCGGCGTGCCGGTCAGACCGAAGACCGCGCGGATCTGATTTTCAAGATACCGCTGGTAGGAGAAGTGGAACAGGCGCGCATCGTTGCAGAAAATCACAAAATGCGGCGGCTTGACGCCGACCTGCGTCATATAGTAAATCTTCAGACGGCGGCCCTTGTCCGTAGGCGGCTGCACGCGCGCGGTCGCATCCTCGAGAATGTTGTTGAGCATGCCCGTGGTGATGCGCATGGTGTTCTGGTTGGAAACGGCGTTGATGAGCTCAAAGAGCTTGTCCACGCGCTGCCCGGTCAGCGCGGAAATAAATTGCACGGGCGCGTACTGCATGTAGCTCAGGTCCCGGCGGATATCGGCGGTCATCTTGTCCATGGTGTTGGTGTCCTTTTCGACCATATCCCACTTGTTGACCACAACGATGCAGGCCTTTCCGGCCTCATGCGCAAGGCCCGCGACCTTGGTATCCTGCTCGGTGACGCCCTCGTTGGCGTCAATGAGAATCAGGCAGACGTCCGCGCGCTCGATGGCCGACACGGAGCGGAGATTGGAATACTTCTCCACCGCGTCGTCCACCTTGGATTTGCGGCGCATGCCGGCGGTATCGATAAAAAGATACTTGCCGTACTGGTTTTCAAAATAGCTGTCGATGGCGTCGCGCGTCGTACCGGCGACATTGGAGACAATCACGCGCTCCTCGCCCAGGATTTTATTCAGAAGACTCGACTTGCCGACGTTCGGCTTGCCGATGATGGCGACCTTGACGACGTCCTCGTCGTATTCCTCTTCCTCTGCCTCCGGAAACGAGGCCACGCACGCATCCAGAAGGTCGCCCGTGCCATGGCCGTGAATCGCGGAAACCTCAATCGGATCGCCGAGGCCCAGGCCGTAGAACTCATAGGATTCGGGATTGACGCCGCCGGTCTGGTCGCACTTGTTGACCGCCAGCACAACGGGCTTCCTCGCCCGCTTGAGCATTGCCGCAACCTCGGCGTCCGCCGCGGTCAGACCGACCGTCACGTCGACGACCATGATGATAACCGTTGCGGTCTCAATGGCAATCTCCGCCTGGCGGCGCATGAACTGCAGCATTTCGTTGTTCGTGCCGGGCTCAATACCGCCGGTATCCACCAGCGCGAAGCTCCTGCCGTTCCATTCGCATTCGCCGTAAATCCGGTCGCGCGTGACGCCGGGCGTATCCTCCACAATGGCCATACGGCGGCCGGTCAGCTTATTGAAGAGCATCGATTTGCCGACATTCGGGCGGCCAACGACGGCCACGATCGGTTTTGCCATAGGGGTCCCTCCTTCAATCATGAAAAAGAGAGGGAGGCATATACATCCTCCCTCTCCGTCTTTCGGCGCAAATTACTCGGCCTCAACAGAAACGACCTGACGGCCATTGTAATAGCCGCAAGCCTTGCAGGCTCTGTGGGGCAGGCGGGGCTCGCCGCACTTCGGGCAAGCAACCACGCCGGGGATGTCCAGTTTCCAGTGGGAGCTGCGTCTCTTATCTCTTCTTGCGCGGGATACTTTTCTCTTGGGTACTGCCATGTGGTACACCTCCTTGGTAAAATGCCTTTCGGCATAGTATCTATGATTTTTTGAGCAGCTGCTGTAAGGCAGCGAAGCGGGGGTCGGGCTCCGGCTTGCAGCCGCAGGGACCTTCGTTGAGGTTCTTGCCGCAGCGGAAGCAAAGGCCCTTACAGTCCTCCCTGCACAGCAGCTGGCTGTCCATAGCGAGAACAAAGGTGGTTGTGACGATATCCTCCAGATCGGCAAAGCCGTCGCTCAGGCAGAAGGTCCAGGGATCCTCCGCTTCCTCCTCTGCAGGATCGCTGACCAGCACCGCATGCATGGGAATCGTGAGCGCGCGCGTAAACGCAGCCGCGCACCGGTCGCAGACCGCATGCAGCGTTGTGGCAATCTCGCCGGAGAGCTCCAGCACATCTGCCGTGTTCCGGACCGTCCCGTGCGCGGCGACCGGCTCAGCCGCGGGGCAGCCGCTGCCAAAGCGCATATCGGACAAATCCAGAGAAATTTCGAAGGAAATGGAGCTTCCGGGCGAGGCCATGACTTTTCTGAGATCCAGCATCACGCGTCCCTCCGCTCCATAATCGTGCGATGGATATTATATAGGATTTTTGAAAGGAAGTCAAATACTTTTTCCGAAAAAAACAGGAATTTTGCAAGGAGTTTTTCCCCGGCGCTTTACAGCCGCCGTCCCGCATGCTAAAATTGACGCATCACCAGTACGGAGGCTGCTATGAAAGAACTGACCGTCGGAAAAAATGACGCCGGACAGAGGCTCGACCGCTTTCTTTTAAAGGCGGTTCCCCTGCTTCCGGCCTCGCTGGCGCAGAAATACATCCGTCTCAAGCGCATCAAGCTGGGCGGCAGGCGCGTCGAGCGCGACGCCCGCCTGCAGGAGGGCGATGTGCTGCAGCTTTATATCAACGACGAATTCTTTGACGCTCCGCGGGAGGACAACGCCTATCTGACCGTCGCAGCGCCAAAGCTCAGCATCGTATACGAGGATGAGAACATCCTGCTTGTCGACAAAAAGCCGGGGCAGGCCGTGCACGCGCACGACGGCGCGGAATACGGCCATACGCTCATCGACCATATCCAGGCCTATCTCTACGCCAAGCGCGAATGGCGCCCGCGCGAGGAGCACGCCTTCGCGCCGGCGCTGTGCAACCGCATCGACCGGAACACCGGCGGCATCGTCATCGCGGCAAAAAATGCGGACGCGCTGCGCATCATGAACCAGAAGATCAAGGACCGCGAGCTGGACAAACGCTATTTGTGCATCGTCCACGGCACGCCGAAGCCGCCGAAGGGCACGCTGGAGGATCAGCTTTTCAAGGATGCAAAGGAAAACCGCGTTTATATTACCGGCAGGCCGCAGCCCGGCTCCAAGACCTGCCTCACGCGCTATGAGACGCTGCAAACCCGCAACGGGCTGTCGCTGGTGGAGTGTGAGCTCCTGACGGGCCGCACCCACCAGATCCGCGCGCAGATGGCCCATGCCGGCCACCCCCTGCTGGGCGACGGAAAATACGGCAGGCTCGACAAGCGCTTCGACCGGAAATTTCAGGCGCTCTACTCCTACCGCCTCACCTTCCGGTTTCAGACGGACGCGGGCATTCTTTCCTATCTGGACGGAAAAAGCTTTCAGGTGCAGAGCGTGGACTTTGTGCAGGAATTTTTCCCGGAATACCATCTTCACAATCTATAATTACAAGTCTCCATTTTGTCAGCCGCCTTATTGACAAAATGGGGAAATCCATATATGATGCATTCTGGTATGTGCTTTTTCGACGGATACATCTATTTAAATACAAATACGGAAGCGGGGAATGATCAATGTCCAAGGAGCTGATCCGCCTGACGGATCTGACCATGACATTTGAGGACGGGGAAACAATCCTCGACGGCATCAATCTGTACATCAACGATCAGGAATTTCTCACATTGCTGGGTCCCAGCGGCTGCGGCAAAACCACCACGCTGAGAATCATCGGCGGCTTTCTCTCGCCGACGTCCGGCGATGTGATTTTTGACGGCCGGCGCATCAACGACGTTCCGCCTTATCAGCGCAAGATCAACACCGTCTTTCAGCGCTACGCGCTCTTCCCCCATCTTGACGTCTACGACAACATCGCCTTCGGCCTGCGCATTGCAAAGCTCCCGGAGGCGGAAATTGACGACCGCGTGACGGAAATGCTGGAAATCGTCAGCCTGAAGGGCTTTGAAAACCGCAAGGTCACCTCCTTGTCCGGCGGCCAGCAGCAGCGCGTGGCCATTGCCCGCGCGCTTGTCAACCGGCCGAAGGTGCTGCTTCTGGACGAGCCGCTTGGCGCTTTGGACCTGCGGCTGCGCAAGGACATGCAGAACGAGCTGAAAAACATCCAGCAGCGCATGGGCATCACCTTCATCTACGTCACGCACGATCAGGAGGAGGCCCTTACCATGTCCGACACCATCGTCGTCATGAACAAGGGCAAAATCCAGCAGATCGGCAAGCCGGAGGATATCTACAACGAGCCCAAGAACGCATTCGTCGCGGATTTCATCGGTGAGTCCAATATTCTCGACGGCGTCATGCTGGAGGACTACGTGGTCAAATTCTTCGGCCGCAAGTTCCAGTGCGTGGACAAGGGCTTTGCCCCCAACGAGCCGGTCGACGTCGTCATCCGTCCGGAGGACGTGGATATCGTCCCGCCGGAGCAGGGCCATCTGTGCGGCACCGTTACCTCCGTCACCTTCAAGGGCGTCCACTACGACACCATTGTCGATTTCAAGGGCTTCAAGTGGCTCATCCAGACCACGGATTACTGCCCCGTTGACGCATACATCGGCATTCGCCTCAATCCCGAGGATATCCATATCATGCACAAGAGCGAGTACTCCGGTCTTTACGGCGACTACTCCTCCTACAGCGCGGAATATGACGAAATTGCCGACGCCTCGGAGGAAGAAGACGATGAAGAATAACAACAAGCTTCTCGCCTGCCCGTATATCGTCTGGATGATCCTGTTTACGATCATTCCGCTGGGCATCGTCTTTTATTACGCGCTGACCGATTCCATCACCGGCCAGTTTACCCTCGCCAATCTTTCCAGCATGGGCACGTATCTGCCGATCTTCCTGCGCTCGATCTGGCTGAGCCTGTTCGCCTCGCTCATCTGCCTGCTCATCGGCTACCCGGTCGCGTATTTCATCGCGCAGTGCAAACCGCTCACACAGCGGTTCCTCGAAATGCTCATCATGCTCCCGATGTGCATGAGCTTTCTGCTCCGCACGCTGGCGTGGGTCGGCATGCTGGAGGACACGGGCATCGTCAATACGCTTCTGCAGCGCATCGGTATCGGCCCGCTGCCGCTCATCCGGACGAACGGCGCCGTCATCCTCGGCATGGTGTATAACTATCTGCCGTACATGATCCTGCCGCTCTACACGGTCATCATGAAGATCGACAGCCGGCTCATCGAGGCTGCGCTTGATCTCGGCTGCCGCCCGTCGCAGGTGTTTTCCCGGGTCATCCTGCCGCTGTCGGGCCCCGGCATTCTGTCCGGCCTGACGATGGTGTTCGTCCCGGCCGTCTCGACCTTCTATATCTCCCAGAAGCTCGGCTCCACCGGCACGACGCTCATCGGCGATGTGATCGAGTCCCAGTTCAAGACCGCCTATAACCCGAACCTCGGCGCGGCCATGAGCCTGGTGCTGATGATCCTGATCTTTATCTGTGTCGCCGTTATGAACCGCTTCGGCGAGGGCGACGGAGAGGAGGTCATCAAGGTATGAAGCATTTCAACCGCACGATCACCGTTCTGGTGTTCATCTTCCTGTATATCCCGATGATCGTTCTGGCCGTGGCCTCGTTCAACACCGGCACGGACATCGCGAGCTTCAAGGGCTTCACGCTCCGGCAGTA
>CAKUHJ010000066.1 GCA_934655935.1 uncultured Oscillospiraceae bacterium
CGCCAAGGGTATAGGTCCAGTCGCCCTTGCTGCAGAAATAGTGGAGCTGCTAGCCGGATGAGAAATCCTGCTTGTCATCCTCAGGACGGATGATGCTGCAATGGCCGGCCTGCAGCTTGACGGCAGCGCCATCCGGAAAGGAGAGCGTGTCGCGGATGCCGGTCCACATGTCGTCTCCGATGGACGGGTCATATACTCCGTTCAGAAGATATTCGGCCTGTATCGCAGCGTAATAGGAGCGGACGTTTGCGATATCGGCGGCGACTCTCGCCTTGTGCAAAGAGGCAGAGAAGACCGGGATGGCAATGGCAATGAGCACGGCGATGATTGCAATGACAATCAGCAGTTCCATGAGTGTAAAGCCGCTGCGGCTGCGAGCCCTGGGTTTCATGTAAAAATCTCCTTCGTACTTCATGGCAGGTCTACCCAATTATATAAAATTCACGCTGCTTTTTCAAGCCCTTCTTCGGAAAACACCGCCCTGCAGGCAGAAATGCAGCTTGCGGCTGCGCCGGGTTCGTATTATAATAGGGCGCGAAAAGGAGGCGGCGAATTGAACCGAAGCATGCTTGAACAGCGCCTGTATCTTTCCGGCATCGACGATCAGGCGGCGGCCATAGCCAGAAGCCGCGGGCTTGGCTACGAGATTACAAAATTCTGCTACGCGCCGGAGCTTGACCGGCCGGAGGCCTTTTCGGAGGTGCAGGCGGATATCGCCGGGCTGAGCCGGCTCTGGCTGCACGCGCCGTTTGCCGAGCTCTGCCCCTGCGCCGTCGACCCGATGGCGCGGGAGGTGACGCGCCGCCGCTACCGGCAGGCGTTCGATATGGCCGGGCGGCTTGGCGTGAGGCGGCTGGTAATCCACGGGGGCTTTATTCCGTTTGTATACTATCCGGAATGGTACGTTTCGCAGTCTGTGGAGTTCTGGCGCGCATTTTTAAAGGACGTCCCAAGCGGGATGCAGCTTGTCCTTGAAAATGTTATGGAGCCGGGGCCGGATACGCTGGTGGAGATTGTACGCCAGGTGGACGATCCGCGGCTGGGGCTGTGCCTGGATATCGGGCACGCGAACACCGTGGTCAGCCATACAAAGCCCATGGACTGGATTGCGCCTATGCAGCCGTTTCTCAGGCATGTGCACCTGCACGACAACCTGGGCGAAATGGATCTGCATCTGCCGCTGGGCGAGGGCAGCATGCCGGTTACGGAGCTTCTTGATGCGCTTCTGGAGCTCTGCCCGGAGACCACCTTTACGCTGGAAAATCAGCAGTGCGCAGGCTCGCTCTCGTTCCTGCGCGAAAACGGCTATCTGGAGGAACGCGAATGACACGAGAAGCCTTTGAAACCTATCTTCAATCCATTGCGCCCGCAGACCGCGAGGCGATGAGCCGGGCCGCACAGCGGCAGGCGGAGCTTGCCAAGCCGCCCGGCAGCCTGGGAAAGCTGGAGGAAATCTCTATCCGTCTGGCGGGCGTCACCGGCAGGGTCAAAAACGAGGTGGAAAGGCGCGCCGTTCTGGTGTTTGCGGCGGACAACGGCGTGGTGGCCGAGGGCGTGTCCTGCTCGCCGCAGTCCGTAACGCTTTCGCAGGCGGTCAACATGACCCGTCACCTGACGGGCATGTCCGCGCTGGCAAGGAGCTTTGGCGACGAGGTGATTGTGACGGACGTCGGCATTGCCGCCCAGACGCATTGCCCGGCAATCCGCGACCGAAAAATCCGTCCTGGCACCCGGAACTTTGCAAAGGAGCCCGCGATGACGCAGGCGGAGCTGCTTTCCGCGCTGGAGGCCGGAATTGAGGCGGTGGGCGATGCGAAGAGCCTGGGAATCCAGGCCGTCGGCGTCGGGGAGATGGGCATCGGCAATACGACGACCTCCTCCGCCGTCCTGTGTGCGCTGCTCGGAGTGCCGGTGGAGGACGTTACGGGGCGCGGCGGCGGCCTGACCGACGAGGCCTTTTTAAAAAAGCGCGCGGTGATTGCAGACGCGCTGGCACTGCACAGGCCGGACCCCTCGGACCCAATGGATGTGCTGCAGAAGGTCGGCGGATACGATCTTGCCGCGATGACAGGCGCGTTCCTCGCCTGCGCGAAGGAGCGGATTCCGGCGGTGGTGGACGGGTTTATTTCCATTGTCGCCGCGCTGTGCGCGCAGCGCCTGTGCGATCAGGTCCGGGACTATGTCTTCCTCTCGCATGCCTCGTATGAAATCGGCTACCAGCTGGCGGCCAGAGAGCTTGGCCAGGAGGCCTGCCTGCTTCTTGGCATGCGGCTTGGAGAGGGGAGCGGCTGCCCGATCATGTTCCAGGTGCTCCGTGCGGCCTGCGCGGTCATGAACCATATGGCGACCTTCCGGGAGGCCTCCATCGTGGACGATTATCTCACGGAAATCCGCAAAACCGACGCGTTCAGCGTCGGGTGAAAATTTGCAACAAAACGGGCGTGCTGCTCTGCAGCGCGCCCGTTTTGTTAAGAAATTCATAAGCAATTCTTCATGCGCCGGCAAGGAAAGCTTAAATCACATTTATCTGCGTTTTGCTATACTGTTGTCAGCTGACGCAAAGGAGAGAGGAATATGCGAAAACGGCTGACAGAGCGCTTTCCTTTTCTGCTGCCGCTCCGGCAGTGGCAGAGAAAGCGCTGCTTCTACCTTCATATGCGGCTGGACGGCCGGCGCTACGCGTCGGATACGGAAGCGGCGCCGCTGGGGGAGGAAATCTTCCGCTCGGCCTGCCCCATGTACAACGAAAAAACGGGCTTTCCGATGGAATACCAGCAGAACAAGGTCTTTAACCTCAGGCTGGCGGCGCGGAAGCTGGACGGCCTGCTGATCCGGCCGGGCCAGACGTTTTCCTTCTGGCACTGCGTAAAAAACGCGGACAGGGAAACGCCCTACCGGGACGCGCTGAGCTTTGCGAACGGACGGCTGCAGCCGGCCTACGGCGGAGGCCTGTGCCAGCTGTCCAATCTTCTGTGCTGGCTGCTTCTGCACACGCCGCTTGTCCTGACGGAGCGGCACGGCCACAGCGTCAAGGATTTCCCGGAGCCGGAGAGCGATGCGCCGATGGGCGTGGACGCGGCGGTTGCGGAGGGGTGGCTCGATCTGAAGGCCAGCAATCCCACGGAGAAGACCTTCCAGCTGTGCATCGGCTTTACAGAGCGCGAGATCATCGGCTCGGTGCGCGCGCTGCCGGCGGACGGCGAACGCTATGAGGTTTACAACCGCGGGCTTTGCTATTACCGCAGGGACGGACAGGTTTTTGAGCGGACGGACGTCGTGCGGCAGACCTTTTCCGGCGGCGTCCTGCAGAAGCAGGAGCTTCTTTACCGAAGCTCCTGCCGCATTGCCTACCGGCTGCCGGAGGGAACGATCATAACAGAGGGAGAGACGAATTCATGAAGACAAAGAAAATAGCCGTCCTGTTCGGCGGCCGGAGCCCGGAGTACCCCGTGAGCCTTCATTCGGCGGCGGCGGTTCTGCAGCATATGGACCGCACGCGCTTCGAGCCGGTCTGCATCGGCATTGCGCGCAGCGGAGCGTGGTATTTTTACACAGGCGGCGCCGCAGAGATTGAGAACGATACTTGGTGCAGCGAAGGTAAGTGTGTTCCGGCGCAGCTTTCGCTGACGCCGGACGCGCCGGGGCTTCTGGTTCCGTCCGCGGAGGGCGAAAGGAAGCTGCCTCTGGACGCGGCCTTCCCGGTTCTGCATGGGCAGAACGGCGAGGACGGAAGCGTGCAGGGTCTGTGCCAGCTTGCGGGGCTCCCGGTTGTGGGCTGCGGCGTGCTGGCCTCCGCCTTGTGCATGGACAAGCAGCGCGCGCACGCGCTGGCGCGGCAGGCGGGAATTGAAACGCCGCGGAATGTTCTTGTGCGGCGCCAGACGCCGCTGGCGGAGGTGCAGGCGCTTGCACAGGCGCTTTCCTGGCCGCTGTTTGTCAAGCCTCTGCGGGCGGGCTCCAGCTTCGGCGTGTCGAAGGTCTCGCAGCTGCAGGCGCTGCCGTGTGCGCTGGAGGCGGCGTTTGCCTACGATTCTGCGGCGCTTCTGGAGCAGGCGGTGGAGGGCTTTGAGGTCGGCTGCGCCGTGATGGGGGACCGGGAGCTGTTCTGCGGCGTACCGGATGAAATTGAGCTTACTGACGGCTTTTTTAACTATACGGAAAAATACGGGCTTCTGACGTCCCGGATCCACGTTCCGGCGCGCGTGCCGAAGGAAAAGCTTTCCGAAATTCAGGCCGCCGCCCGCAGGCTTTACCGCGCGCTGGGCTGCGAGGGCTTTGCGCGGGTCGATCTGTTTGTCCGGCCGGACGGCGTGCTGGTTTTCAACGAGATCAACACCATTCCCGGCTTTACGCCGCACAGCCGCTTTCCTGCCATGATGGCCGCTGCGGGAAGGGATTTTTCCTCTGTGGTAAACGGCGCGATCACCGCCGCGCTGGAGCGGGCGCAATGAACCGGGAAAGAATTCTTGAATTCGTGCGGGGCGACTGCCTGGACAGGCTGTGGCGGCTCTACACCCGGCGCGAACGGGCCGGAAATCCGGTGATAAAAGGCCTTTACAGCCTTCTTCTTTGCCGGGAGGCCGCGCGGCGGGGCGGCTATATCGGGCCCGGCGCGCAGCTTTCGCTTCCGGTCAGCATGCCGCACGGCCTGCACGGCGTGTACATTTCAAGGTTTGCCTCCGTCGGGCCGGGGTGCAGAATCTATCAGAATGTGACTCTGGGCGAGGTGGACGGAAGGGCGCCGCAGCTTGCTGCGGACTGCCTGATCGGCGCGGGCGCGGTGCTGGTCGGCGATATCCGGATCGGCGCCGGCGCGCGCATTGGCGCCGGCGCGGTGGTTGCGCAGGATGTGCCGGCCGGCGCAACGGTTGTCAGCGCGCCGGTGCGCGTGCTTGTGCGCCATGGATAAAGGGGATAAGCGGGCGCGCGCATGGGTGCAGGTGGACCTTGCGGAGCTTCAGCAGAATGTCCGGCGCTTATCGGCGCTGCTGCCGCCGGGCTGCGCGCTGGCGCCGGTTCTGAAGGCGGACGCCTATGGCCACGGCGCGGCGCGCCTGGCCATGGAGCTGGAAGGGCTGGGCCTGCGGCAGTTCTGCGTGGCCGAGCTGGAGGAAGCGGCCGCGCTGCGCCGGGCGGGCGTCAAGGGAGAAATTCTGATTCTTGGCTATACGCCGGCCAGTCAGGCGCGGAGGCTGCAAAGCTATGACCTGATCCAGACCGTAGCGGATGAGGCGCACGCGCGCAGCCTGAGCCGCACGGGCGTGCCGCTCCGGGTTCATTTTGCGCTTGACACCGGAATGCACCGCCTCGGCGTTCCGGCGGAGCAGCTGCAGGCTCTGCGGCGCATGCTGCGGCTGCCGGGTCTTCGCGCAGAGGGCGTTTTTACGCATCTGTACTGCGAGGGGAGCCCGGAGGCAGAGGCAAAAAAAGAAACGCTCCGGCAGGCCGAAGCGTTCTGGCATACGGTATCAGAGCTGCGCGCGGAGGGCTTTCCGCTCGCTAAAGCGCACCTTTTAAGCTCAGAGGGGCTGCTTCTGTGGCCGCAGCTGGGCGGCGCGCTGGCCAGGTGCGGCCTGGCGCTGTTTGGCCTGGGCGAGGCGGCCCGCGCGCGGGGGCTGCGGCCGGTGCTGTCGGTCCGGGCACGCCTCACGCTTCTGCGGAGCCTTCCGGCCGGCGCCTTTGCAGGCTACCGGTTCAGCTTCCGGGCCGAACGGCAGACGCGGCTTGCCGTCGTTTCCATCGGCTACGCCGATGGAATCCCGCGGAGCCTCTCCTTTGGCCGCGGCGCGGCGCTGCTGCATGGAAAGCGCTGCCCCATCGCAGGAGAAATCTGCATGGATCAGCTGCTTCTGGACGTGACAGACTGCCCGCAGGCCGCGGCGGGGGACGAGGCCGTCCTTCTTGGCTTTGACGACGGGCAGGAGCGCAGCGCCGAAGCGCTTGCGCGCGAGGCGCAGACCATTCCCAATGAAATCGTCAGCCGCCTCGGCGCGCGTCTTCCGCGTGTTTACTGTACGCCGTGCCCGGCCCGGACGCGCTCGAATTCCTCGTCCAGAGCGGCGTCCGGCTTCCGGGTCGCCAGCGAGACCAGGACGATCAGGAGCGCGCTGAAAATAAACGCGGGCAGCAGCTCATAGATGGCAAATACGCCGCCCAGGGGCTTGACGGCAAGCTTCCAGATGAAAACCATCGCGCCGCCGCCGAGCATTCCGGCGATTGCGCCGGGATAGGTGATGCGTTTCCAGAACAGGCTCAGGAGCATCAGCGGGCCGAAGGCCGCGCCGAAGCCGGCCCAGGCAAAGGAAGTGATGCCGAAAATGGTGGAGTTCGAGTTCCAGGCAATGGCCATGGCGATCACGGTAATCAGCACCAGCGTGATGCGCGAGCACCACATGACCTGCTTTTCGGTCGCGTCCTTCTTGAATACGCCGCGATAGAGGTTCTGGCTGACCGCGCTGGCCGAGATCAGCAGATAGGAATCGGACGAGGAGATGGCCGCCGCCAGCACGCCCGCGCAGGCAAAGCCCGCCAGGACCGGGGGCAGGAAGGTGGTCGCGGCGTCGATGAAGATGTTTTCTGCCGCGTTGTTGGAAAGGTAGTCAAGACCGGCGACGCTGCGCCCGACGACGCCGATGAACACGGCGGCGGTCATGGAGATGACAACCCAGATGATGGCCACGCGGCGCGAACGGCCAAGCTCATGCTCCGAGCGGATGCCCATGAAGCGGAGCAGAACCTGCGGCATGCCGAAATAGCCCAGGCCCCACGCAAGGCACGAGGCGATGGACAAAACGCCGTAGGGCTTTGCCGCGCCGAAGGCGTCCACCGTCGTCTCGGACGGCGTTGCGGACTTTAGCATGGAGAAGAAGCCGTCGATGCCCTTCGCGTTTTCAATCACAGTGGAGAGGCCTCCGGCCGAGTGGACGGAGAGAATCAGAATCAGCACCAGCACCGTGACCATCACGACGCCCTGCATGAAATCCGACGCGCTTTCCGCGAGAAAGCCGCCGAGGAACGTATAGATCAGCACGAACACCGCCGCGGCGATCATCATGCCGCCGTAGGAGAAGCCGAACAGGTTTGCAAACAGCTTTCCGCACGTGCTCAGGCACTGCGCGGCGTAAACGCAGAAGAAAATCAGAATGATGAGCGAGGAAAGCGTCATCAGAATCCGCTTTTTCTCATGGAACCGCTTGGAGAAGAAGTCCGGCAGGGTGAACGCGTCCAGGGAGATGGAATACCGCCGCAGCCGACGCGAGACAATCAGAAAGTTCAGGTAGGTGCCGATGGCAAGGCCGATGCACGTCCAGCCCGCGTCGGCAAGGCCGGTCCAGTAGGCAAGGCCGGGAAGGCCCATCAGCAGATATCCGGACATATCAGACGCTTCCGCGCTGAACGCGGTGACCCACGGGCCAAGGCTTCTTCCGCCGAGGAAGTAGGTCTTTGCGTCCTGATTGGCGCGCTTGGCAAACACAATGCCGATGCCGATGACTGCGGCCATGTACAGCGCCATAGCCAGAAGATGCTGCAGATTTTCTCCGCTCATAAAGGATCCCTTCTTTTCTCTTGACAAATGACACATGAAGAATTATAATGTATAACATAAAAAAACTTCATATGATGCGCGTATCATAGCATGCAGCGCGGCAAAAAGCAAGGGGTTATTTTGCAATGGATACAAAAAAGTACGAGGTTTTTGTGAAAACTGTCGAGCTTTCTTCGCTGACAGCCGCTGCGCAGGCCCTGGGGCTGACGCAGTCCGGCGTGAGCCATATCATCGCCTCCGTCGAAGCGGAGCTCGGGCTTCCGCTTCTCAGGCGCACCAGGACCGGCGCGCGCCTGACGCCCGACGGCGAGCGGCTGATTCCATATATGCAGGAGATTGTGCGCCAGAACGCGCTGCTGCAGAAGCAGGCGGCTGCGCTGCATACGCTGCTCGGCGGCTGCATCCGCGTCGGCACGTTCACAAGCGTCGCCACGCACTGGCTGCCGGCGATGATGATGCAGTTTCAGAAGCAGCACCCGAACGTGGACTTCCAGCTTTTTAACGGGGACTATCATGATATCGACGCCTGGCGTGCCGGCGGCAGCGTGGACCTCGCCTTTGTCACACTCCCGCAGCCCCAGGGCCTGCGCTGTGTGCCGCTCTACGAGGATTCCTTGGTCGCGGTTCTTCCGGAGGGCCATCCGCTGACAAACAAGCAGGTCTGCCGCGTGGAGGAGCTGGCAGGGGAGGAGTTCATCTCGCTCCTGGAGTCCTCCAATCACGACGCCCGCCGCGCCTTCGAAGCGGCCGGCGTGCGGCCGAATGTGCGCTTTGAAACGAAGGACGATTACGCGGTCATCGCCATGGTGCGCCAGGGACTGGGCGTGAGCATCATGCCCTCGCTTCTGCTGCGCGGCAATACGCAGGGCGTCTGCCTGCGCCCGATCGATCCCCCGTCCAGTCGGACCATTGCGCTCGCGGTGGCCTCCGACGCGCCGGCCAGCGCCCGCTTCGCCGCCTTTGCGGCGGATTGGGTGCGGGAAAATGCCTGAAAAGCGCCGCTTTTTCGCGCCAGACGCGCAAAGGGGAAAATTATTCTTGCAATTTCTGCCCCTGCGCGCTATAATATCCTCGGATTTGCCGGTGTGTTGAAATGGTAGACGAGGCGGACTCAAAATCCACAACGCCGTTTCATACCACCTTGGCGTAAGCCCTTGATTTTACAAGGCTTTTTGAAAACTGAAAATGGTTCTTGTTTTTAATGTCCCTCCACGATGTCCCTCCGTTTTCTCGGATGGGACATCGGGAGATGACTTAAAATAATAGATGCCGGTGTGTTGGAATTGGCAGACGAGGCGGACTCAAAATCCGTTGGGCTAATAACCCGTGCGGGTTCGACCCCCGCCACCGGCACCACACCGAATGGCTCGCAAACCCTTGATATAACTGGGTTTGCGGGCTTTTCTTTATGCTCCGTATTCTTATGTATGTCCCTCGCACATCAACAAATTTGCCGTTTGCAGGCTGATTTTCGGAGGAACATTGGAGGGACATAAAGTATCAGGCTGAGGGATATACGCCCAAAATCGCATTGGCAGACGCAATCTTCGAGTTGAAATTCAGGTGCGTGTAAATGTTTGAAGTGGTCGAAATGTCGCTGTGCCCTAACCATTCTTGAATTTCTTTCAGGCTGACACCGTTTGCATACAACAGACTTGCGCAGCTATGCCGCAGATCGTGAAAACGGATCTTCCGCAATCCGTTCTTTTGCAAAACCAGCGGAAAATGCTGTGTGATATAACCGGGTTTCACGAGCTCACCGATCTCGTTGACATAGATATAACCGGTGTATTTTTTGCAATAGGAACGCCCGCACAGTTTTTGATTCAACTCCTGCTGCGCTTTCAGACGGTGCAGCAATTCTTCAAACGGCGGGACAAGCGGCAGACTGCGGTAGCTGGATTTCGTCTTTGTCCGATCCTTTTGGATGATTTTGCTTTTGCCATCTATGGTCGCCTGCGTGACGGTATGCCGGATAGTAATGGTTTTCTTTTTGAAGTCGATCGCGTCCCACTTCAAGCCAACCGCTTCACTTCGGCGCAGTCCGTAAAATGCGCCGAGGATAACGCCAAGCTCTATGGGGTCGCCTTTGACGATCTCAAAAAGGTGGTTTAGTTCATCTTCTTCGTAAACGCTGCCGACAAACTTTTCTTTTTTCGGTCGCTCAATGCGATCCGCAGGGTTCGTATCAATCAAACCGAGCTTGAAAGCGTGCTGTAAGGCTTTACGGATATTGGCATGACGATGTATGACCGTGTTTGCGGAAACACCTCGCACCGTCAATTCGTAGGTGTAATAATCCTGTATGTGTTTTGGTGTCACCTCGCACAGCGCCAGTCCGGGATGGTGTTCTTCAAAGTACGGAATGATCTTGTTTTTGATCCCCATTGCATACGCCCCGTAGGTGGTTTCCTCCACATTCTTTTTCGTCATTTCCAGCCAGTCAAGCAGAAATGCAG
>CAKUHJ010000067.1 GCA_934655935.1 uncultured Oscillospiraceae bacterium
CGCTGAAAGCGAACTATCCGCCGATCAGCGTACCGCTGACGGTGGATGTCACCACGGGCGACATGATAACGCCCCGCGAGATGGAATACACATTCTCGCTGCTGTTCGATGAGCGCACGATCAGTATTCTTGCCTATAACCTTGAAACGGTGCTGGCGGAAAAGCTGGAAACCGTGCTGTCCCGCAACTTTTTCAAACCAAAAAATAATATTTTCTATAATTTGCTTGCTTTTTATCGGAAAACCAGATATGATAGTATGATAGCAAAAACAGAGTTTTCCAGATAGAACCAAAGGAGGCGCGCTATGGCAAAGCCTGTTTCTGAGCAGCTGCTGAATGTATTCGACTACTGCGAGCAGCCGATTTTTTTTATCAAGGACGGCAAGGTTCACCATGTGAACCGCGCGGCGCAGGCGCATCTGGTCGCGCCGGGGCAGCCGCTGCGGGAGCTTCTCGGCGAACACACGGAGCTTTTTGAAATGCTGGAAGAGGATCAGCCGATCGCGCTGACGGTATTTCTGGAGGGCAAAATCTATCCGGCCACGGCCCATCAGACGGCGGCGGGCCGCTGCTTCACCGTCAATCTGTGTCGGCTGCCGCAGGCGGAGCTGCAGACGCTGGTACGCGTTTCCCAGTCCATCCGCACCCCGCTGACCAATCTGTTTGCCGTCTCCGGCGAAATTTTCCCGCTTCTGGAGGAGACGGAAAGCCCGCAGCTTCATAAAAGCGCCGCGCAGCTCAACCGCGGCTTCTATCAGCTGCTGCATGTGGCGTCAAACCTGACGGAGCTGCAGTATCTGCGTTCGGATGAAATCAGCCTCAGCCGCGAGCAGACCGAGCTCGGCGCATTCCTCGACGAGCTGACCCGGCGTTTGCAGCCGCTCTGCCTTTCGTCCGGCTACGAGGTGCGCTTCGTACCGCCGCAGAAGCAGATTTTTGCCTGGATTGACCGCAAGCGTGTGCACCGGGCGCTTCTGAACCTAATCTCGAACGCCTTTAAATTCTCCCCGGAAAAGGGCACGGTATACCTGGAGCTGAGCCGGAACACGAAGGACGCCCTTCTCAGCGTCAGAGACGAGGGAGAGGGTATGGACGCCGGCACGCTTTCTGCCGCCTTTACCCGCTTTGACCGACTGCCGCAGCTGGACGATTCGCGCTGGGGCGTGGGGCTGGGGCTTCCGCTGTCGCTGCACATTGCGCAGCAGCACGGCGGGACGCTGATGCTGCAGAGCCTTCCCGGCCAGGGCGCTACCGCGACCATGGCGCTGCCGCTTGCCCGCCCGTCCGAGGCTGAGCGCACGCTCCGCTCGCCGCTTGCCTCCTTTGAGTATTCCGGTGGCTTCCAGCCGGAGCTGATTGAGCTTGCGGACCTGCTTCCGGCCGAGGCCTTCCGCCCGATCGATTTATAAATTACAGCGGCAGAAATCACACAAGGCTGTGATTTCTGCCGCTGTTAAAGTTCAATCAGGTTGAATCCGGAACAGCCGGCAGGCGTTTTCCGCCGTGGCCCGGGCAACCGTCTGAAGGTCCAGGCCGCGCAGCGCCGCGATTTTTTCCGCTACCAGCCCGACCCGCCCCGGCTCGTTCCGCCGTCCGCGGAAAGGCTCCGGCGACATATAGGGGCAGTCCGTCTCAATCAGAATCCGCTCCAGCGGAAGCTCCATGGCCGTCTGCACCGCCTTGCGCGCGTTCTTGAAGGTGACAACGCCGGTAAAGCCGATATACCAGCCGCGCCGGACCAGCTCCCTGGCCATCTCCGCGCTGCCGGAATAGCAGTGGAACACGCCCGTAAGCTCCGGGAAATCCGCCAGAATGGCAAGCGCATCCTCGTGGGCCTCCCGCTCGTGTACGACGACCGGCAGCCCAAGCTCCCGCGCCAGCTGCAGCTGGAGGCGGAAGGCGCTTTGCTGCACCTCGCGCGGAACCTCCTCATAATGATAGTCCAGGCCGATTTCGCCGATGGCCTTCACGCGCGGATTTTCGCACAGCGCCCGGTAGCGCGCAATTCTTTCCGCGTCCACCTGCGCAGCGTCGTCCGGGTGACTGCCGACGGCGGCCCAGACCCAGTCATAGCGGGCGGCCAGCTGCACCGCTGCCTCCGAGGAGGGAAGGTCGCAGCCGATCTCCATCATCCGGCTCACGCCGTTTTCACGCATGCGGGCAAGAACGTCCGCAAAATCCTCCTGAAAGCAGTCGCTGGTCAGATGCGCATGTGAATCAAAAAGCATTATTTTCCCTCCTGTTGGCTGAGATAAACGAGCAGCACGGCGATATCCGCCGGCGAAACGCCGGAAATACGTCCGGCCTGGCCGAGGCAGATGGGGCGGATTTCCTGCAGCTTCTGCCGCGCCTCTATGCGAAGGCCCTGAAGCCTGCTGTAATCAAGATCCTCCGGCAGAAGGCGGTCCTCCTCCCGGCGGAACTGCGCGAGCTGCCGCTCCTGCCGGGCAAGATAGCCCGCGTATTTCATCCGGATTTCAACTGCCTCGCACTCGCGCGGAGAAAGCGCAGGGCGCTGCGGGTCAAAGGGCGCAAGGTCCTGATAGCCAAGCTCCGGCCTGCGCAGAAGATCCGCCAGCCGGGCCGAGCCGGAAACCGGCGCGGAACCGTGCGCGCGGAGCATTTCGTTGAGCGCCTCGCTCTCCGGCACGCCGGCGCTCTCCAGCCGGGCCATCTCCTGGGCCACGCGGCGGTATTTTTCCTGCACGGCCGCATACTGCACGTCCGAGATCAGGCCGATTTCGTGGCCGATGGGGCTCAGGCGCTCGTCTGCGTTGTCCTGCCGGTGCAGCAGGCGGTACTCTGAGCGGGAGGTCATAATCCGGTAGGGCTCGTCCGTGCCCTTTGTGACCAGGTCGTCAATGAGCGTGCCGATATAGCCGTCCGAGCGCTTCAGCAGCATCGGCGGCCGCCCAAGAAGCTTCAGGGCTGCGTTGACGCCCGCGACAAGGCCCTGCGCCGCAGCCTCCTCGTAGCCGGACGAGCCGTTGAACTGCCCCGCGCCGTAAAGGCCGGGGACCTTTTTGCATTCGAGCGTCGGAAAAAGCTCCGTGGGATCGATGCAGTCATATTCAATGGCATAGGCCGGGCGCATCATCTGCGCGTGTTCAAGCCCGGCGACGCTGTGCAGCATCGCAAGCTGCACATCCTCCGGCAGGCTGGAGGAAAGGCCCTGGATGTACATCTCGTCCGTCCCAAGCCCGCAGGGCTCCAGAAAGAGCTGATGCCGGGGCTTATCCGGGAAGCGGTCAATCTTGGTCTCGATGGACGGGCAGTAGCGCGGGCCGACGGATTCGATCATGCCGTTGAAGAGCGGAGACCGGTCATGATTGGCGCGGATGATCTCGTGCGTTTTTTCATTGGTATAGGTCAGGTAGCACACGGCGCGGTTTTCCGGCGTTCCGGTGCTCTGGAAGGAAAAGGGCTCCGGCTGCGCGTCGCCGGGCTGGAGCTCCATTTTGGAAAAATCGACGCTTCGGCGGCTGACGCGCGGCGGCGTGCCGGTTTTAAAGCGCCGCAGGCGAAGCCCGAAGCCCTGCAGGCACTGTGTCAGGCCGACGCCGGCCTGCATCCCGTCCGGACCGGAGGCGTACGCGCAGTCTCCAGTGACGACACGCGCGTCAAGATACGTGCCCGAAGCGACGACGACAGCCCTGACTGCATAAACCGCGCCCAGGCGCGTGGTCACGGAGCTGACCGCGCCGTCCGTCAACCCGATTTCGGTGATCATGGCCTGCTTCAGCTCAAGATTTTCCTGCTGCTCGAGCGTCCGCTTCATATCCTCCTGGTACTTTCTGCGGTCGGCCTGTGCGCGCAGCGAATGCACCGCCGGTCCCTTGCCGCGGTTGAGCATCCGGTACTGGATGCAGCAGCGGTCTGCTGCCTTTGCCATTTCTCCGCCCAGCGCGTCAAGCTCCCGCACCAGATGCCCCTTTCCCGTTCCGCCGATGGCGGGGTTGCAGGGCATGTTGCCCACAGCGTCCAGGTTGATGGTAAACACAAGCGTGCGCAGCCCCATCCGCGCCGCGGCAAGTCCGGCCTCAATGCCGGCGTGCCCCGCGCCGATGACGGCGATATCGTAATGCCCTGCGTCAAATTTCATGCAAACATCTCCCCGAGCTGTGTTTTCACACCATTTTAGCAACGAAGCGCCCGCTTTTCAAGTCGGAAGAATTTTTTTGCGTGCGGCGGATTTCGGCAGCATTCCCGCGCGGGCTCTGGTAGAATACAGACACAGCTTATCCAATGCGAGCGCACTTCATATCCCGGCGGCGCCTGCCGCGCCGCACGATCCCACAACCTCTTGCCCGGCCGGGCTTCCGGCCGGGCGCTTTTTTTATTGACGGCGGAATGAAAATCCGCTATGATGAACGCAGATTTTACAGGAGGGGCCTATGCGCGACGAGGAATTTATGCAGCAGGCGCTGGCGCTTGCGCAGCAGGCGTACGACGCCGGAGAGGTTCCGGTCGGCTGCGTGGTAACGCTGGGCGAGCGCGTGGTCGGCCGGGGGCGGAATCGGCGCGAGGCGGGCAAAAGCGCCCTGGCCCACGCGGAGCTGGAGGCCATCGCGGAGGCCTGCCGGACGCTTGGCGGCTGGCGGCTGTGGCAGTGCACGCTCTATGTGACGCTGGAGCCGTGCCCCATGTGCGCGGGCGCGATTTTAAACGCGCATCTGCCGCGCGTGGTCTTCGGCGCATATGACGTCAAGCAGGGCGCGGCCGGAAGCGCCGTAAATCTGCTGCGCCTGCCGGGCGCCTTTCAGCCCGAGGTGGTGCAGGGCGTCCTGGCAGAGCAGAGCGCGGCGCTCCTGCGCGCGTTTTTCCGCGCGCTGCGCGGGCGCCGGAGCCAGAAAAAGGCCGCCGTGAATTTGGAGGAAGTATGAGAACCACACTTGAGCGGGAGCTTCCGGCCTCCCTTTGTCTGACGTCCGGGCAGCTTGACACGCTTTGTGCCTACGCCCAGGCCATGCTGGAAAAGAACCGGGTCATGAATCTCACGGCGATCACAGAGCCGGCTGCGGTCGCGCGGCTGCATCTGATCGACAGCCTCAGCGTCCTCGGCGCAGCGGAGCTGAAGGGCTGCAGCGTCATTGACGTCGGCTGCGGCGCAGGGCTTCCGGGCGTGCCGCTGAAAATTGCCGAGCCCAGCATCCGCCTGACGCTTCTGGACTCTCTGGCCAAGCGGACCGCCTGGCTTTCCCAGACGCTCCCGGCGCTTGGCGTTGAGGCGGAAATTCTGACCGGCCGGGCGGAGGAGCTGGCTGCAGCGCGCCGCGAGCGCTACGACGCAGCAGTCTCCCGCGCGGTTGCGCGGCTGAATATTCTCTCGGAGCTGTGCCTGCCCTATGTGCGCGTGGGCGGCGTATTTCTCGCGCTGAAGGGCGCGATGGCCGCAGAGGAGGCCAGGGAGGCGGAGGCGGGCGTGGCCCGGCTGGGCGGCGAAATCGCGCGCATTTTTGAATACCCGGTCGCGGACACGGTGCACCGCGTGGTTCTTATCCGCAAGCTGCACGCTACGCCGCCGCAGTATCCGCGCCCATACGCAAAAATCAAGAAGAATCCATTATAATCGACAGCAGAAGGAGGGAATGGCGATGGAACCTGAACGCATCCTGGTCGCCATGTCCGGCGGCGTGGATTCATCCGTCACAGCGAAGCTTTTGACCGACGAAGGCTTTGCTTGCGTCGGCTGCACGATGAAGCTCTATGATAACGAGGACGCAGGCGTTCCCAAGGGCCATACCTGCTGCTCGCTCGACGATGTGGAGGATGCGCGGAGCGTGGCCTATCAGCTGGGCATGTCTTATTATGTCTTCAATCTCAAGGACTCGTTCCGCTCGTGCGTCATCGACCGCTTCGTCGACGCCTATCAGCACGGCGTCACGCCGAATCCCTGCATCGACTGCAACCGCTACCTGAAATTTGACCGTCTTTTTGAGCGGGCCGACGTCCTGGGCTGCCGCTATATTGCCACCGGCCACTATGCGCGCGTGGAGCGCGAGGGCGAACGCTACGTGCTCAAAAAGGCGCTTGACGCGTCCAAGGATCAGAGCTATGTGCTCTACGACCTGACGCAGGAAAAGCTCGCGCGCGTGAAATTCCCGCTGGGCGGGCTGAGCAAGGCGCAGGCGCGCGAAATTGCCGCGCAGGCCGGGCTGATCAACGCCCGCAAGCACGACAGCCAGGATATCTGCTTCGTCCCGGACGGGGACTACGCCGCCGCCATTGCCCGTCACACCGGAGTACAGCCCTGCCCCGGCCCCTTCCTTGATCTGGAGGGGAACGAGGTCGGCCGCCACCGCGGCATCATCCACTACACAGTCGGCCAGCGGCGGGGCCTGCGCATGAGCTCGGACGGAAGGCTGTACGTCATAAAAATTCTGCCGGAGCAGAACGCCGTGGTCGTCGGCCCCGAGCAGGCGCTTTACAGCCGGTCCTGCAGGGTCTTGCCCATGCACTGGATTTCCGGCCAGGCGCCGGAGCTTCCGTTCGCCTGCCGTGCAAAAACGCGCTACCGCCAGCCGGAAAAGCCCTGCACGGTTTATCCGGCGGAAAACGGGGCCGTGCGCCTGGTGTTTGACGAGCCGCTGCGCGCCATCACCCCCGGCCAGTCGGCGGTTCTCTACGACGGCGATACGGTGCTCGGCGGCGGCATCATTTCCCGCGAATAAAATCACAGCCTGCGCGCCTAGGGTGCGCAGGCTCGTTTTTTCAGTCGTTATGCGGGTCGTTGAAGGCCTCGCGGTCAAGCGTCAGGACCACGTAATACCGCTTCTGCGGCGTTGAGAGCGCCTGCTGCAGCCGCTCGGTCAGCTCCGCCTTCTTATCAAGCCAGGCGTCCGGCACCACCAGATCGAAGATCAGGTTGGACGCGTTCCCGCCGCGCACCATGCGGAAATCGTGCAGGCGCATCTCGGGGCTGATTTCGTGAACAAGCGCCTGAACCCGCCCGTGGAGCGCGGTCAGCTCCGGATCGTCCGTCACAACGGGGTCGTAGTGAATCACCAGCTCCACGTGCAGCTCCCGCTGGACGCTCCGCTCCAGCTCGTCAATGTGCTCGTGCGCCAGCATGGGGTCCATCCGGTGGTCCATTTCCACATGCACGCTTGCAAAGCGGCGGCCCGGACCGTAATCATGCACCAGAAGATCGTGCATGCCGAGTACCGCCGGGTCGCTGCGCAGCACGTGGCCGACGGCGTGCACAAGCTCCTCGTTCGGCGCTTCGCCGAGGAGCGGGTCAATCGTATCCTTCGCCACGCCGACGCCGGAATAGAGGATGAACAGCGCCACGGCAAGACCGGCATAGCCGTCCAGCAGGAGGCCGGTCGCCGCAGACAGAGCGGAGGCGGCCAATACCGCGCCGGTGGATATCACATCATTGCGGCTGTCCGCGGCGGAGGCGGCCAGCGCCTGCGAGCCGATGCGCCGGCCAAGGTCCGCATAAAGCCGCGCCATGAGAAGCTTGACCAGAATCGACAGCAGCAGCACCGCCGCCGCGGCCAGAGAAAAATCGACCGGCTGCGGCGCAAGGATTTTGGAGACGGAGCCCTTGACCAGCTCCGCGCCGATGAGCAGGATCATGGCCGCCACGCTGAGCCCCGCCAGATATTCTATCCGGGCGTGGCCGAAGGGATGCTCCCGATCGGCGGGCTTTGCCGCAAGCCTGAAGCCCAGAAGCGTCACCAGGCAGCTGGCTGCATCGGAAAGGTTGTTGACCGCGTCCGCCTGAATGGCGACGCTCCCGCTCAGAAGGCCGATGGCAAGCTTCGCGCCGAAGAGAAGGAGGTTGCACAAAAGGCCCGCAAAGCCGGCGAGCAGCCCATAGCGCTCGCGCACGCGCGGCGCGTCCGTATTTTGATAGTCCTTTACAAACAGCCGCAGAAGCAGCTCTGTCATGGCCGCCCGCCTCCTTTTCCGGCGCTGGCCGCCGCAAATGAAAAATGCCAGCATAAAAATATCTTAGCATACCGCGCCATGCGATGCAATCACAGACCGCGCCGCAGGCGAAAAGTTTACAAATTATTCTGCATCTTCCCACTTTTCTGCGCCGCCGCTTTGTGCTACAATAGTAAAAGGACTTTTTTGCCGTTCTTTCGTCCGTCGTCGCTTCCCCGGCCGACGGGAACGGTTTTCCGATATATACAGAAAAGGAATCGATGTTATGCTGGAGCTTCTTTCCCCCGCGGGGTCTATGGAGGCGCTGCGCGCCGCCGTGCAGAACGGCGCGGACGCGGTTTACCTCGGCTGTGACGCCTTTAACGCCAGAATGAACGCCAGAAATTTTTCCGCCGGCGATCTTCAGGAGGCGATTGTATACTGCCACGTACGCGGCGTCAAGGTGCACCTGACGCTCAACACGCTCGTCGGCGACCGGGAGATGGCCCGTGCGGCCGAGGTTGTGCGCATGGCCGCGACCTTCGGCGTGGACGCGTTCATCGTACAGGATCTGGGCGTGGTATCCCTTTGCCGGGAAATTGCGCCGAACGTTCCGATTCATGCGTCCACGCAGATGAGCATTCACTCGCTTGAGGGCGTTCTGCAGTGCGCGGAGATGGGTATTTCCCGCGTGGTGCTCGCGCGCGAGCTCAGCGCGCAGGAAATCGCGCGCATCTGCCGCAGAAGCCCGATTGAAATTGAGGTGTTTGTGCACGGCGCGCTCTGCATGTGCTATTCCGGCCAGTGCTACCTTTCCTCCGTCATCGGCCGCCGCAGCGGCAACCGCGGCCAGTGCGCCCAGCCCTGCCGACTGCCGTACGGCTACGGCCGCTTTGAGGCGACGAGATTTCCCCTGAGCCTCAAGGACAACTGCCTGATCGAATATCTTGCAGAGCTGCGGCGGATGGGCGTGGCCAGCCTGAAAATCGAAGGGCGCATGAAGCGGCCCGAATATGTCGCCATTGTGACAAGAGCCTACCGCACCGCGCTGAATGGAGGCAGGGTGACGCAGAAGGACCTGCGGGAGCTGGAAAGCGCCTTCTCCCGCGAGGGCTTCACGCAGGGCTATTATACGGGGAATACCGGCGCGGCGATGTTCGGCGTCCGCCAGGAGCAGGAGGCTCCGGCAGAGCTGTTCTCCGCCGCGCGCGCAACCTATGAGCACGGCGATACGCCGCGCATCGGCGTAACGTTTTACGCCATCATCCGCGAAGGCGAGCCCGCGCAGCTTGCCGCGGAGGACGAGCAGGGCCATGTCTGCAAGACGAGCGGCCCGATTCCGCAGCAGGCGCTGGCGCGCTCGCTGACGCAGCAGGATCTGGAGGCGCAGCTGAAAAAAACGGGCGGAACGCCGTTTCGCTGCACGGCGGTAAAAACGGTGCTTGGCAGCGGGCTGATGCTTCCGCTTTCGGCGATCAACGCCATGCGCCGGGATGTTCTGACGGAGCTGGCCGCCCGCCGGGGCCGCGTGCCGCTGGCGCGGCTGAACGCCTACAACGAGCCCCCAAAGTACGACGGCGTTTCCGGAGAGCCGGTTCTTTGCGCCGGCGTGCGCACAGTCGGCCAGATTACGGCGCGCCTTCTTCGCATGGCGCCTGTGGTCTTGTATGTGCCGCTCTGCGAGCTTCTTTCCCATCCGGAGCTGGTGCAGCTGGTGAGCGTCGATACGCAGCTTGCAGCCGTTCTGCCGCGCGTCACGCTCACGGGCGAGACGCCGCTTCTGGAGCAGCAGCTGCAGGAGGTTTTCCGCCTCGGCGTGCGGCAGGTGCTCTGCGGGAATCTCGGGCAGGTGCATCTTTGCAAGCGGCTGGGCTTTGCGGTCCGGGGTGATTTCGGCCTGAATATCTTCAATTCCCGCGCCATGCGCTATCTCCGGGAGCAGGGGCTCGATTCGCAGCTTCTGTCGTTTGAGCTGACGCTGCCGCAGATCCGCGATATCTCCAAGGCCATTCCCGCCGAGGTCCTGATCTATGGGCGGCTGCCGCTGATGCTGATGGAAAACTGCGTGATCAAGAAC
>CAKUHJ010000068.1 GCA_934655935.1 uncultured Oscillospiraceae bacterium
TGACGTCGTCGTTGCTCTCCAGAATCCGCTTGGAGACGTCAATGCCGTTGATGAACGGGATGTTGATGTCCATGATAACAATCTGCGGATGGTACTGCTCAAACAGCTCCAGCGCCTGGATGCCGTTCTCCGCCTCCGCGCACAGCTGCAGGCCGAGCTTATCAAACGGAATGGCAGACTGGATGCGCTTGCGCACCAACCGGTCGTCGTCCACGATCATCAGATTATACATGCTCCGCTCCTCCGTCCTTGTTCAGCGGAATCCGGATTGTCACCGCCGTGTATTCCCCAAATTCACTGCTGACGGTAACCTCGCCCTCCGGCCCATAGAACATGCCGATGCGCCTTGCGATGTTCCAGAGCGCAAAGCTTCCGTCCCCCGGCTCCGGCGAGGCAATCCGCTTGCGGAGCGCCTGAAGCTCCGCCTCGTCCATGCCGACGCCGTCGTCCCGGACCGTGACGACCAGGAAGCGCCCTGCCCTGCAGGCCCGGATGCTGATCGTGCCGTCGGAGAAGTTGCCCTCAAAGCCGTGCAGCACCGAATTTTCCACGATCGGCTGCAGCAGCATATGCAGCATCGGCTGCTCCCGCAGCTCCGGCGGGACGTCCGTCTGCAGCGTGAAGTTCTTCATCCGGCACAGATTCTGCAGGTTCAGATAGGCGTCCACATGCTGCAGCTCCGTGTCGAGCGTCACAATCCGGTTTCCGCTCTGCAGCGAAAGCTTGAAGAAGCGGCTGAGCTCCTCCAGAATCTGCGCCGCATGGCGTCCGTCGCCATCCTCGATCAGATACAGCGCCGAATCCAGCGTATTGTACAGAAGGTGCGGGTTGATCTGCGCCTGCAGAAGGCGCATCTCGCTCTCCTTACGCAGGTCCTGCTCCCGGCTGAGCTCGGAGAACTGCGCCAGAAGACTCTCCATCAGAAGGTTAAAGGAGTCGCCCAGATAGCCGATCTCATCCGAGCGGTTCAGATTGGAGCGCGCAGTCAGATCGCCGCGCTCCACGCGGAGCATGGTCTGCTTGAGCTGCACCAGCGGCTGGGCCAGGCGGCTGGAGAGAAAGCGCGCCGTCGCCACCGAGATAAAAAGGCCCACCAGCGCCGTCGCAGCCGCAGCCAGGGTCAGCAGGCGCTGCGAAGCGCGCAGCGATTCCGAGCCCGCGCTCGTCACAAGCCAGGCGGAAATTGTCGGCAGGTAGTTAAAGAACCGGTACTGCGCGTTTCCGCTGCGCACCACGAAGGACTTTTTCTCATTCTTTTCCAGCTGCTCCAGCGTCTGCTCGTCCGCCGGCTGGCCGATCAGGCTCTTGTCCACTGCGGAAATGACCGTGCCCTTCGCAGAAAGAATGCAGCTCCCCTGCCCCATATAGCTGTAAAGGTCGCAGAGCTTGCTTTCCGAGAGGTAGAGCACCATGCACAGCTTTTTCGGCGTGCTTTCGGTCATAGGCGTCAGCTCGCGGTAATTGACAATCGCTCTGCCCTGGTTGGAGCTGGCCATGGAGAGCTGCACCGGCTCCTTTTCGCAGAAATACCAGGTGGAATTCTGCCACTGCGCAGCTTCCGGAAGACTCCCGAAATAATCCCGGCAGCTTTCATAATCCGAATACGGAAGGTCGAGGCCGGACTTGGTATTGACCGCGCCCTTGAGATTGTCGTAAATCCCCATGCAGGAGATTCTGTCGCTGTAGGAAATGGCAGAGAGCATCGCGTGGCGGATCACCGTAAAGGAGGACGGAATCTTGCTGGCGTCCTGCGTCAGCTGCGCAAGCGTTTCATCCTGCAGGAACACCGCGTGAATCACGTCGTTGATATGGGAAAACTCCCGGTCGACCGTTTCCGCGCAGGTCTCGGCCGTCGATTTCTTCATTTCGTTGTTGATTTCCATCACCGTTCTGCCGGACACGCCGTAAAGCGTCACCAGCCCCACCGTCAGAATGACGATGGAGGCTGTGACGATGGCCACAAACAGCTGTGTGGAATACATGTATTTCTGTCCCTTACGGTGCTTGCGGATGCTCATGATCATTTCCTTTCCGGAGCTTGCGGGCAGATCAGGCGTTGTCCACCGCGCACTCGCCCTGCAGGAAAACCTTTTCAATATGAATCGCGTCGTCCATCAGAAGAAGGTTTGCGGTCTTTCCGGCGGCAATCGAGCCGATCTGCTGATCCAGGCCCAGAAGCTTCGCCGGGTTGAGGCTTGCCATGCGCACAGCGTGGCACAGGCCGTAGCCGCTGTGGGTCATCATGTTGCGGCAGGCGTTGTCCATCGTCAGATGGCTTCCGGCCAGCCAGCCTGTCTCGTCATAATTGAGGTCGGGTCCGAACGGGACGCGCTCGGGGTCGTTTTTATAGGCGCCGTTGGACTTGTCGCACATGGAGTCGGTGATCAGGATCATCTTCTCCACGCCCTTCGTGCGCGCATAGAGCTTCACCAGGCCCGGCACCACATGAACGGCGTTCCGGTCGCAGATGAGCTCTGCGTAGACGTCCGGGTTGTAGAGCGCGTATTCGTCTCCGCCCGCGCCGTTGAGGCCCTTCACCGCGCCGCCGCAGTTGCCGCCGTCGCAGATGTGCGTGCGCACGCGCAGGCCGTAGTGCTCCAGACGCTTGCAGGCCTCGTAGCTCGCGTTCGAATGGCCGACCGCAAAGAGCACGTTGGGATTGACCTTTTTTGCATAGGCCATGAATTCTTCGATGTTCTCCCGGTCCGGGTCAATTGCCCAGACGCGGACCATATCGCCCAGACCGTCCACGAGGGGCATATAGTCCTCCGCGTGCGTGCCGGGCCGCCACTTCATACCGGATTGGAAGCTGCCGCTGCCGTTCATGAAGGGGCCCTCCATGTAAAGGCCGTTCATAATCCTGCCTGCGCCGCTGAGGCTCGCCTGCTTCACGCGCTTAGCGCCCTCCAGCATGCCCTCGAGTGACATATTGGCATAGAAGGTCGGAAGCACAGTCGTCGTGCCGTGCTTCAGGAAGTGCTCCGCGCAGCGCACAGGCGTCTCGTCAAAATTTGCAGGGCCGCAGCCGTGGCAGTGGATGTCGACAAAGCCGGGCGCGGTGTACTTTCCGCCGGCGTCGATCCGCTCCGTTCCCTCCGGAATCTGCACCTCGTCGCGCCAGCCGGCCGCGGCAATTTTATCGCCGTCGATCAGCACTGCGCCGTCCCAGATAATTCCGTCTTCCATGATCAGCTTGGTATTGACAATTGCTTTCATTATTTGAGCATGTCCTTTCTGTATACAATCCGATTCACCCCCCATTTTCTTCCGGAGGATGAAAACACGCTGAGGGGTGCCGCTCTGCGGCACCCCCAGCATCCGAGGAAATGAGAGCTCCTTATTCACGTTTTCCCTCCTGCCGGAAAACGGAATTCGGCAATCAGGCGCTTTCTGCCGGGAAACCGGGTGTTTCTCAGAAAGCGATCAGGTCCATCGGCGCAATCGGGCGGGCCATGTCTTCGCTGACATAGATCGTGCCCTTTGTGAGCTGATAGATCGAGGCGGGAATTTCCTTGCACACCGGGCCGTAGATCTGAAGGCGGGATACCATGCGCTCCCAGGAGCTGTAGCCGCCGCAGAAGCCGAGGTCGTGCCGCTCGAGATGGTCTCTGGCGTGCATGACATCGCGCGGGCCGATGGAGACGGAATAGGCCGGCGTATGATAGAGGTCGCCGCCGCCGAAGCCCGTCGAGTTCTGGATGATGGTCAGGCGGTGGTTGTCCACAAAGCCTGCCTTGAGCGTCAGGAACTCCTCGAGCGTGTCGGCCTTGAACTTCTTCGTGGCCGGGTCGATAAACGCGGTGTGGCCGATCCAGCCGGTGGCGGAGATGATCAGGTCCGCGCCGCCGTCGCCGGTTTCGTCGATGAGGTCGGAGTAAACGCCGATATTCTCGTTGGTGTAATAGTGCATCTGGCTGAGCTTCGGGCGCAGGTCCTCGCGGAACTGCATGTAGAACTCCCGCATGAAATGGCCTCCCAGCGACGGGCCGTAGGTGATGGGCGCGACGTTGCCGTCCTCATCGGCCCACTCGTCCATGCAGAAGGCATGGATGTTGCGGGCGGAGATGTTGTTGCGATTGCACATATGGGCAACCGTGGAGTAGATATTCTTCCAGGAGTTCGGGAAGACGATGACGGTCTTCTTATCCTCCAGGTCCGAGCGCAGCACCCAGTTGAAAAGCTCGGCTGCCACCGCGCTGGACGGATGCGGCACCACGCGGACGCTGTAGCCGTTGGCGTTGGTGGTTTCCATCTCCTCACGGCGGATGTTGCGGCAATGCTCCAGAACAGCCTTGTCCTGCGTCGGAATCCACTTGGAGGGATTAAAATCAAACAGATTACGATTCATACTTACACCTCCGCATTCTCTTTCTTTGCAATTTCGGCGAGCGCACCGGCAAGCCAGTCCTCATCCGGCGAATAGACGCCGGGGCTTGCCACAGCCTCGGACATATAGCATACGCCCTTCAGCGTGCGGATGAGCGAGCCGGGGTTGTTGGGCGCAACGGGCGCAAAGAACGCCAGCTTGGAAGCAAATTTCTGCTGCGAGGGGCTGCCGCCGCAGGGCGTCAGGTACTCAACGTCGAAGATTTCCTTCGCGGCAACCAGGTCCTTCGGGCCGACGGTTGCGGCGCAGGGCGGGACGTTGGTGATATCGCCGGAGCAGCCGAACATGCCGCGCAGACTGTCAAAGGCGATGGTCTCCGGCATGGGCGTGACCAGGCGCGAGCCCATGGCGCGGAACTCCTCCATGCTCTTTGCCGGGAAGCTCTCGGCGTCAATCGCGCCAATGCCGCCGGACCAGCTCAATGCCGTATAGGCAACGTCCGCACCGCCCAGGGCCGCAAGCTCATCCGAATAGGAGCTGACGTTTTCCTTTGTGAAGAAATGAATCTGCTCCATGGGCATGCGCAGATGCTCCTGCAGGCGCTCGTAGAAATAGCGCATGAAGTGGCCGCTGCGGCTGTAGGGGCTATGCCAGGGCGCAACGTCGCCATTTTCGTTCGCGTACTCATACAGGAAGAACACATGCACGTTCCGGCAGCTGACCTGATACTTGTTGAGGCTTTCCACCACGCTCATGAAAACTGCGTTTTCCGGCGACGGAAGAATCACAACCAGCTTTTCATTCTGAAGGTCCGAGCGCTTGATCCGGTAAAACAGATCCACCGCGAAATAATTGTGCACATCCGGAACAATGAAAAGCTCGAAATCAGGATTTTCAAAGTTTTTTCCGGCATGGGCGCGGAAATCCTCCTTGCCAGCCTGATCCAGCGCCGCACGGTCCTGAATCGGCAGCCAGGGAGCCGGCGCAAATTCGAACTGATTGACAAATGCCATTGACAATTCCTCCTATTTTTCAGTGCCGAAGCACGATTCAACGATTTCTTTGCACGCAGCTCAGCCCTTGACTGCGCCGGCGGCAATGCCCTTGACAAAGTATTTCTGCAGGAACAGGAATACAAGAATGATCGGAATGGAGCACATCACAACCGCCGCAAAGGACTGGCCGTATTCATTGACATACTGGCCGAAGAACTTCTTGACGGACACCATGAGCGTCGGTGTCTTGGAGCTGTTGAGGAAGGACGCGCAGACCAGATAGTCGTTCCAGACACCGATGCCGTTGCGGATGCAGCACGTGGCGGTAACCGGCGCCTGCAGCGGCAGGAAAATCCGCAAAAAGGTGCCGAACATGCCGCAGCCGTCGATCATCGCGGCCTCCTCCAGCTCGTTGGGCAGCGACTTCATGAAGCCTGTATAGAGGAAGGTCGCAAACGGAAGGTTCCAGCCCGCCTGAATCAGCAGGCAGGACCAGAGATTGTTGTAAAGCCCGACCCGGTTCATAAGCACGACCAGCGGGATAACGCAGCCGATGAACGGCACGACCATCAGCGCAACCATAAAGGAATAGGCGACGGTAAAGCGTCTTGCCTTGACTCTTGCCATCACGAAGCCGGCCATGGCGCTGAAAATCACGGTGATGATCATCGAGCCGATCGTGATGAAGGCCGTGTTGGACATAGCCTTGAAGAGCTTCATTTTGGAATAGGCAACCTTGAAGTTGTCCAGGGTAAACATCTCCGCGGTCATCTGCAGCGGATGATAGACGATATCCTCGCGGAGCTTGAAGGCGCTGATTGCGAAGTAAAAAATCGGCATCAGGATAATCAGCGTCAAAAGTAAAAGCATCAGCTCATAAAGAGCGTGCCCGATTTTCTTTTTCATTCGTACACATCCTCCCGTTTCCTGAGCACCACCAGCTGAATGAGCTGAATGAGGGTGATCACAACGATCAGGATCACGGACAGCGCCGAGCTCACACCGTAGTTCATGTTGTCAAAGGCGTATTCCTGAATCATCTGCGAGATCAGATGTGTGCTGTAGCCAGGAAGGCCCTTCGAAATCACGTAGGGAAGCTCATAGGCCTTGAAGGCAGCAATGGATGTGGTGATAAAGTTGATGGTAATGGACGGGGCGAGCATCGGGATGGTGATGCGCAGCTTCTGCTGGAAGCGGCTTGCGCCGTCGATGGTAGCGGCCTCATAGAGATCCCTCGGAATACCCTGAAGGCCGGCCAGAAAAATGATGATGCACATGCCCATCTGAACCCAGACCTGCGCGAGGATGACCGCAATGCCGGTCACGCCCCTGGTCTCAAGCCAGTTGACCTTTTCCAGGCCCACCATGGTCAGAAGGGTGTTGATGATACCATTATTATAGTTGTACATGATGCGCCAGACTACGCCGACGGCGACCGCGCCGAACAACGCCGGAACATACCAGCAGGCGCGGACAAACGAGCGGTTGACGTGCGGCCGGTAGTCCGGCTTGTCAAGCGCAAAGGCAATCAGGAGCGAAATGCCAACCGTCAGAATGGTCACGCTGATGGCAAAGATGAACGTGAAGCCGATCATCTCATTGAAGCCGCGGATGGTGGGAAGCTTGATGTAATTCTGCAGGCCGACAAATTCCAGCGGCACCTTGATTGAGCCGTTCCATTTATTGAACGACAGAACGATCACATAAATCAGCGGCACGACAATCAGCGCGCACGCGAACAACAGCGAGGGCAGCATCATATAGGTTCCGTGCCGGACTCGCGCGCGAAGATACGCTGGCTGTCGGGGTTTATCTTTTCTCACGGTTCTCATCTCCCTTTGGACAATTTGCATGCGGGGCCGGCAGGTCTCCCGGCCAGCCCCGCAGATCTTATGCGTTCGGTTTCTGTAATAAGAAGAATCAGAAGGCTAAAACGCTCAGCCCATGTTCATGTAGGCAACCTTCAGCTGGTCGGCGATGACCTTCACAGACTCCTCCGCCGTGCTGGCGCCGGAGTAAGCGTCGTTCAGAGCCGTGCATGCTACGCTCACGAATTCCGGATGCCAGAGGTTGAAGCCCATCTTGACGCAGCCTGCTGTAGCAACGTCGTTGACGATGGCGGCGATGCAGTCGTCCAGAACGATCTGATCAGAGGTCATGTTGTCGAGCACGGGCACAACACCGCGGGCATTCTGGAGAATCTTGTAGTTTTCGGGGGTGAAGATGTAGTCATAGAAGTCAACGCGGGCAGCGTTATGGGCCTCGCCCTCATCGATTGCAGACATTGCGAAGGTGGATTCCGGGGAGACGGAGATCCATGCGTCCTCGCCTGCCGCGTTGAAGGGGGGCAGGTTTGCACCGCAGGTGCCGCCGGCGGACTTCACAGCGCCGACGATGTTGCCCGCGGACCAGTTGCCGGCCAGGCACATTGCGACATTGCCGGTTGCCATCGCGGAAGCGACGTCATCCTCAGTATAGGCCGTGGTGCCGGGCATGATGTACTGGCAAAGGTCCGCAAGCAGCTGCGTTGCCTCAGGATAGCCGGCGAAGTCAAGCGTACCGTCCATGAAGGCCTCTTCATACGCGACGCCGGAGCCGAGCTCCTTGGCCGCAGTATTGGCCATGATGCATTCCCAGAGCATGAAGCAGGTGGTGGTCTTGTCGCCTGCAAGGGTCAGAACGTCGTAGCCGGCAGCCTTGACGTCCGCGCAGCACTGCAGAAGCTCGTCACGGTTCGTAGGCATAGCGTCCCAGCCGGCAGCCTTCAGGATGTCCATGTTGTAGAACATGCAGGAGAATGCAGCGCCCTGGGGCACACCGAGGCAGACGCCGTTGTAGGTCTCTGCATCGATGTAGGCCTGGGACATGTGCTTGTAGGCCTCGGTATCGGAGCAGTCGCGGATGAGGCCGGCGTCAATCATGGCCTTTGCAGTCTCACTCATGGCGGGGTTGATAATGTCGGGCATATCGCCGGTGGCCAGAATGGTGGCGAAGTAGTTCTCCTGGCTGTCCATCAGTTCAACGGTAACATTGGGATGCTCAGCCATGTAGTTGGCAATCAGCTCGTTCCAGGCGTCGATGGCGTCGATGTCCTGCATGTAGACATACAGGGTCACGGGCTCGTCGGAGGAAGCGGGCTCCTCGGTCTTGGCCGGCTCCTCGGTCTTGGCCGGCTCCTCGGTCTTTTCATCGGTCTTGCTCGTGTCGGACGCAGGCCTGTCCTTCTGGTCTTCCTTAGCCGGTGTCTTTGCACAGGCAGCCAGTGCAAAGATCATGCACAGCGCAAGAAGCAATGCAATCAGTTTTTTCATGTTGTTTCTCCCTTCCAAATTTGCTTGGACGTGTTGTCCATTTTTTCTGCAGAATATTGTGTATTTTGCACAAAAACAAATTCACTTTCTGCATCTGTTCTCAGCATACACGTTTTTTTGCACTTTGAGAATGCAGTTTTGTTCTGCCGATTTGCACTTTTTAACTTTCTAAAAAATGCTTTTTGCAATTCGCCCCGCTTTGCATTATAATGAATTCTGGAGGGGTTTGCAATGATTATTCCTACCAGCTATCAGAAATACCGGCTCAAGCGGATTCTGATCATCAACGAGATTGTTTCCGCCGACTACGTCTTCGGCGTGCACCCGGATACCAAGCCGCACGTCCATAACGACGCCTGGGAGCTTGTGTTCTGCCAGGAGGGAAGCGTGGACGTTCTGCGCGCAAACGAATACCTTTCGCTCAAGCCGGGCATGCTGACGCTGATTCCACCCGGCGTGCCGCATGACTCCGCCTCACTGGACCCCTTGAGCAAGGCGCTCTACATCGCCTTCACCTTTGACATGGACTATGAAGCACCGCTGCGGCAGATCGTCGTCCAGGCCACACCTGCGCAGCAGGCCTGGATGCAGAGCATCATCGACGAGCTCTCAAGCTCCTTTGAGCTCAACGAGGGCGAGCTCCGCCTGTTTTTCTTCAAGCCCGCGCCGGACACGCTCATCGGCGTGGAACAGATGGTCTGCTGCTATCTTGAGCAGACGCTCATCGGCGTTCTGCGCGAGGTTACAAAAAAGGACGACCATGTCATTACCACCTCCCGCTTCGAGCGCGCGGCGGAAAATTATCTGATCGAGCAGGTCAGCTCCTATATCCAGAATCATATCAGCGAGGACTTGTCCGTAGAAAACATTGCCCGCGCCTTCCACTACAGCCGCTCCCGACTGACGCTGATGTGCAAATCCGTAACCGGCCACAGCCTCAACTATCTCATTACCAACTCCAGAATCATGACGGCAAAGAAGCTGCTGAGCGAGCAGAAGCTGACCATCGCCCAGATTGCCGAGGCAACCGGCTTCTCCTCCCCGCAGTATTTCTCCCGCCGGTTCCATCAGATCGTCAAATGCACGCCGTCTGAGTTCGTCTCGCGCTACACCACGCTTGATTACAGCTATGAGGCCGAGTCCGAGGCTCCCCTTGCGGCAAAGGGAGCCGGCACGGCTTGCCATGACTGAGGCGCTTGAAGGCGCCAACCTTTCTGCACTGACGCATTTGGGCATTCCCGGCGATCCCGGCTTCTGAGGAAGCCGGGATCGCTTCAGCGTGTCGAAAAAGTCTTTTCGCCCC
>CAKUHJ010000069.1 GCA_934655935.1 uncultured Oscillospiraceae bacterium
GGCCCGCCCGGCCATCAGCATCCGCAGCAGCGGCGGCTGGACCTTCGGCTCGCCGTCCGTCCTGATGATGTTCCACCGGGAGCCCGGCGCGCTTGCGCGGGAGCTTGCCGAGATGGACGAATGCATGCCCTGCTACTACCGGGTCACAAACGGACACGGCCAGGGCGCGGAGACCCTCATGCGGGCCGAGGCCGCCTTCGCGCAGGGCCGGTTTTCGGACGCGCAGATTGAGCTTGAGCGCGCCTACGCCCAGATTGCCGGCAACGGGCAGGAAAACATCGCTCTGTGCTGCGATTTTCTGGCAAACCGTCTGTCCCTGTGCACCGCCGCCGCGCCCCGCTGCAGCCCGCAGCAGCGCTACGACCTGCTTCTTGCGCGGCACGGCGCGGCCTGGGTCCCGCTCTGGAGCGCTGCATGCGCCTACACAGCCGCGCTCCTCGGCCGGGAAGACCGCATCCCCGCGCTGTTCGCCGAGCACCGGCTTTCCTCCGTCAGCTTTCTTGCGCCCGGAAGGCCGATGATGGAGATGATCGAAAATCAGGTCTATCTGGCGCAGGGCGCCTGGGCCAGGGTCGTCGGCCGGAGCGAGGGCCTTCTTGCGCTCTGTGATGAGCTGCATTATGCGCTGGTCGCGCTGCATATCCGCCTGCAGACGGCGGCGGCCTATGAAATGCTCGGCAAGCGCGCGCAGGCGCAGGCGTTTCTGCGCTGCGCGCTCGAGAGCGCCGTGCCGGACGGCCTCTTCCTGCCCATCTGCGAAAACGGCCGTTACCTGGAGCCCCTGCTGGAGGATGCGCTGGAAGGTCTTCCGGAGGCGTTTTCCGCGCGCCTGCGGACGCTGTGCAGGGCCTATGCGCAGCAGCTTGCGCGCCTGCGCGCGCGCGAAAGCCGCCCCGCGGCGCTCGCCGCGCTGACCGGGCGGGAGCATGAGATCGTTCTTCTGATGCAAAAGCGCCTGACCAACCGGGAAATTGCCGAAAGGCTGTATCTGTCCGAGGGCAGCGTCAAGCAATACATCAACCAGATCTACGCCAAGCTCCACATCGAGGGCGATACCCGCACCAAGCGCCGGCAGCTCTTTGCCGCCATGGAGCAGGACACGGAAGTCCCTGCACACACCTGACAAGGCCTCAAAAAAATCGGGAGGAGCCCTCAGACCGGCTTCTCCCGATTTCCATGCATATCTCAGCCCCGGCGCTTGCGCAGGCAGAAGGTCACGGCGAAGTAGACGCTCAGGCACAGCGCAATGGTCGCGCCGGCGGAGCAGCCCAGCGTATAGGCAAGCGCCAGGCCCACGATCCCGCTCAGAAGCGCGCTCAGAACGCTGAACAGATGGTATTCCCGGAGATTTTTCGCAATGTTTCTCGAGGCCGCCGCCGGCAGAACCAGCAGCGAGTTCAGGACCATCAGCCCCACCCAGCTCATCGCCAGCGTCACCACCGCGGCGACGACCGCAGTAAAAAACGTTTCAAGCCTGCGCGCCGGAATGCCGCGCGAGGCGGCCAGCTGCGGATGCACCGCCGTCAGCATCAGCCGGTTTCCGCCCAGAACCCACAGGAGCGCCACCAGCGCCAGCACGCCCAGCAGCATTCCAAGCTCCGCGGGCGTGACGGAAAGAATGTCGCCGATCAGGTACTGGTTGAACTTGGTGAAGCTCTTGCCGCCGAGCGTGGAAATAAAAATTCCGAGCGCCACCGCCGTTGAGGAAAATACGCCGATGAGCGTATCGGCCGACTGGCTGGAGCGGCTTCTGACATAGGAAAACAGCAGCGAAAACGCGACCGACAGCGCCACCGCAAAGAAAAGCGGCTGCACCGCCCCGCACAGAACGCCGATGGCAATGCCGGTAAAGCCAGAATGCCCAAGCGCGTCAGAAAAGAAGCTCATGCGCCCGGTCACAATCATCGTGGAAAGCAGGCCGAACAGCGGCCCCATGATCAGAACGGCCAGAAGCGCGTTTTTCATAAAATCCATGGACAGAAAGTCCAGCTGCAAAAGCTCGCAGAAGGCATACCAGAGTCTCATGCCTGCGCGCCTCCCTTCATATGAAATGCGCGCGCGAACGCCTCGGAGTGCAGAACCTCCGCCGGGACGCCGCGAAGGGCCACACGCCCATGCTCGAGCAGCACCACCTGGTCGCAGCAGCGCTCCAGCATGGAAAAATCGTGCGTGGTCATCAGGATGGACAGGTCCAGCGTCCGGCGAAGCTCGTCCAGCATGTCCATCAGAAGCGCCATGCCCTCCACATCGACGCCGGAAAGCGGTTCATCCAGAATCAGAAGATTCGGCATCGGCTCAAGCGCAAGCGCAAGCAGCACTCTCTGCAGCTCTCCGCCCGAGAGCGTGCCGATCCGCTTGTCAATCAGCGCCTCGCCGTGCACGTGGCTGAGGCAGGCGAGCACCTTCCCGCGCTGAGCCTTCGTCGGGCGAAGGAACGCGGGTCTTCTGGAAATGCAGCAGGTAAACAGGTCCTGCACGCTGAAGGCCTCGCCGGGGTCGAAGGCCGGACTCTGCGGCACATAGCCGATGCGCAGCTTCTGCGTGCGCTGGCCCGCGGCGTGGAAGGTGATGCTGCCCTCATAGTCCCGCTGGCCGAGAATCGCGCGGATGAGCGTCGACTTTCCCGCGCCGTTCGGGCCGATGAGCGCGACCATCTGGCCGCAGTGCATGTGAAGGCTTACGTCGGAGAGAATCGCCTCGCCGCCGATGCTTACGCTCAGGTGCTCCACCTTCAGGCAGCACGCGCGCTGGCAGCTGCCCGCGTGCGCGCGCCGTGCTTCGTCCATCATCCCAGCGCCTCCTTCACGGTGTCGATGTTCTGCCGCATGGCGGCAAAATAGTCCGGATTGCTGACGGCAAGGTCCAGGGAAGCCAGCTTGCACCCCGTCTCCCGCGCGACGGTCTGCGCGGCAGCCGTATCGCCGTTCGCCTCAGAAAAAACCGCCGGAATGCCGCGCGTGCGCACCAGCTCCACAATGCCCGCAAGCTCCTTTGCAGAGGGCTCGCTGCCGCTTTCCACCTCCATGGCCGCCGCGACCGTCAGGCCGAAGGCATCCGCAAAGGAGGAAAAGCCGTCGTGAAAGGTGACAAGCTCGCGGCACGAAAGCTCCTGAATCGTCTGATTTCCATAGGCCGTGAGCGCAAGCAGGCGTTCGGAAAGCGCCTCCAGATTCTCTTCCAGCTGCGCTTTGTATGCAGGGTAGGCCTCCGAGAGGAAGCTGCACAGGCGCACAGCCGCCAGGTCGTATTCCTCCGGGTTCAGCCACCAGTGCGCGTCCGCCTCCTCGTCCCCGGTCTCCGGCATGACGGAAAACAGGTTCGTATGTCCCGCCAGCGCGCTGCGCATAAAGGCCTCGAGCCCTCTGCCGCTTAAAAGAATCCGCTCCGCGGATTCGATTTTTTTCATCTGCGTGACCGACAGCGTATACTCATGCAGGCACGAAACCGGCTCGGAAATCAGAAGCTCCGCCGTAAGGGGCGTGCCCTCAATGAGCGCGGAGGCCATCTGATAGACCGGCTGCGTGGTCGCCAGCAGCGCCGGCGCAGCGCCTGGCGCCGGCTTCGCGCAGCCCGCGCAGAAAAAGGCTGAAAGCGCCGCAAGCGCAAGCGCAAGAATTCGTTTTTTCATATTGTTTCTCCCTGTTGCTGTTCCCTGAAATTGTACTTTTATGATTCTATTATACCGGAGCTGTCAATCCCCGGCCCGGAATTGACGCAGTGCGGACCGCTCTGCTATAATGGAGCAAAACGGGGAGGGCAAGCTATGAAAATTTTACTGCTCAGCTGCAGCACCGGCGAGGGGCACAATCACTGCGCCTACGCCGTGCAGCAGGCCCTGCAGGCGCAGGGCCATGAGGCCGAATTTCTGGATATGCTGCACATGTTCGCGGAGCCGGGGCCTCTGCGCTTTGACAAGCTCCTCAACCGCATCTGCACCAAAACACCGGAGCTGTTCGGCATGATGTACCACGCCGGGGCGATGTACAGCTCCACTGGCGTCACCTCGCCGGTCTATCTGGCAAACATCCGCCACGCGGGCCAGCTGCGCGAATTTCTTCTCACGCACGGCTATGACGCCGTGGTCTGCTCGCACCTGTTCCCGATGGAAACTCTGACCTATCTGCGCCGCCGCGGCGCCTGCCCGGTGCGCTGCTACGGCGTGCTGTCCGATTACACCTGCATTCCCTTTCTTGCGGAAACCGAGCTTGACGGCTATTTTCTGCCGCACCCGGACGTCCGCGCCGCCTGCATCCAGGCAGGCCTCCCCGAGGAAAAGCTTTTTGTCACCGGAATGCCGGTGGATTACAGGTTTACGCTTCTGCAGACGAAGGCGGCCGCCCGCGCGCAGCTCTGCCTGCCGGAGGAGAAAAAGCTCTATCTGGTGATGACGGGCGGCGTCGGCTGCGGGGACGCCGCAAGCCTGTGCGACACGATTCTGCGCGTACCGGATCAGAATTCTCTGATTCTGGTTCTGGCGGGCCGGAACGAAGCGCTCCGACAGGACCTTACGGCGCGCTTTGACCCGAAGGCCGTCCGCGCCGTCCCGTTTACCGACCAGGTTCCGGCCTATATGCACGCGGCGGACGTGCTGCTCTCCAAGGCCGGCGGCATCTCCAGCGCGGAGGCGGCAGTGCTCGGCGTGCCTCTGGTGCACACCATGGCAATTCCCGGCGTGGAGACCTGCAACGCGAAATTCTTTGCCGCGCACGGCATGAGCTACTTTGCCAGAAACACGGACGAGGCCGTACGCTTTGCAGACCGCCTGATCTACGATTCTGCCGCTGCGGCGCGGATGCTCGCCGCGCAGCGCGCACACTTCCCCCGAGACGCCGCACAGCGCATCGCCGCAGCCGTCGCCGCCGGCTGATTTTTCAGAACGCGCGCAGAAACTCTTTGGACTGGAAATAATCCTAGTGATGTGCTATTATACTGTAGTATGCGCATTTGCGCCCGCGGGCGCCGCAGAACAGAGCAACGGAGGGGACATTATGACCTATTGGAGCGCATGCCTGCTTGGAATTGTACAGGGTCTGGCGGAGTTTCTGCCCATTTCCAGCTCGGGCCACCTGGCAATTCTGCAGAATTTTCTGCACATCGGCGATCTGGAAAACCATCTGCTCTTTGACGTGCTGCTGCACCTGGGTACGCTCGCAGCCGTCATTCTGTCATATCGGACAGAGCTGCTCGGGCTTCTGCACGAGGGGCTCTGGATGCTGCACCGCGGAAAAATGCCGCGCGGCACAAAGCCGGACATGAAAAGGCGGAGAATGCTGCTGTTTCTGCTGGCCGCCTCCGTACCGTTGGTGCTCGCAGCCATCTTTGACTCCTATCTGACGCCGCTCTACACCAACACCTTCTTCATCGGCTTTATGCTGATTCTGACTGGCTTTTTGCTGCTTGCCGCCGACCGGCTCGGCCACGGGCGGAAGAACGAGACCAGCGCCACGCTTTCAGACGCGCTGGTCGTCGGCCTTGCGCAGGCCGTTGCCGTGGTTCCGGGCCTGTCCCGCTCCGGAACCACCATCTCCGCCGGTATGCTCCGCGGCTTTGAGCGGAGCTTCGCGGTGCGCTTTTCGTTCCTGCTGTCCATTCCGGCCGTCATCGGCGCGGCCCTGTACACGCTCCTCAAGGCGGTTCTTGCCGGCGTGGACTGGTCGTACGCGCCGATGTATCTTGTGGGCGTCGCCTGCGCGTTTCTGACCGGCCTTCTGGCCATCAGCGCGCTGCGCGTTCTGGTGCAGCGCGGAAAATTCGGCGGCTTCAGCTGGTACTGCTGGGGCGCGGGACTTCTGACTCTGATTTTATCTTTGGTATCGTGAGGTGAGCGCGCATGGCTGCGCAAAAAAAGAAATCCGGCGGCGCAAGGAGCCGCGGCAGCAGCAGGAAAAAGCCTGCAAAAAAGCCCGTCCGGCGTGAAATCGGTGCGGGCGTGTGCCTTTTTCTGGCGCTGCTGACCGCGCTGAGCTGCTTTGAGCTGGACGCGGCGGCGCTGCGTCTGCTCTCGGCCCTGTTCAAAGGACTGATCGGCGCGGGATACTATATTCTTCCGTTCTCCTTCCTGATGAGCTTTCTGATTCTGATGTTCCACGACGGCAGGCCCGTGCGCCTGCGCGTGACCTGCACGTTTTTGCTGGCAGGGCTCATCGGCGCGCTGGTGCAGCTGGTGGGCGGGCAGGCAGAAATTGAATGGAGCTGGAGCATGCTTCGATCGCTCTACGAAACCGGCGTGGAGGGAAGCTCCGGCGGCGTGCTGGCAGGCTTCACGGCGATGACGCTGGAGCTGCTGATCAGCCGTGTGGGCGCGTTCATCGTGCTGCTGGCCGGGTTCCTGCTCTCGCTTATCACGAGCCTGAACATGACCGTGGCCGGAATCATCACCGCCATCAGGAACCGCCCGCGCGCGGAATACGACGCGCCGCAGCGCGAGCATCCAGACCCTGCGCAGGCCATTGTGGACCACGTCGCCGCCGCGCACGCGCAGCAGCTTGAGCGCCGCCAGACCCGGCGCATCGATTTTGACCTTCCGGTGGACGATCCCCCGCTTGCCGGAAGCGCTGCGGCGGAAAAGAAGCCGCAGGCGCGTGAAAAGCGGCAGACGCTCCGGCCCGACGAGTATATCGAGCAGTCCCGCCGCGCCCGCAGGCAGGATTCCGCCGTCCCCGCACCGCAGCCCGAGTCTGAGGCTCCGGCGCCGCAGGCGCCTTCCGTACATACCGATTACAAGGCGGAGTTTGACGCGCTGGTCAGCCAGCAGCCGGAGCCTGAGGCTCCGAAAACGCTGCCGCCGCTGATTCTGCACCCAGAGCTTGCCGCACAAGCGCAGCCGCCGCTGCCGCAGGAGGCTCCGGCGCCGCCTCTGGTGGTTCCCGCCGCGCCCGTGCAGGCGCCTGAGCTTCCGCCCGCAGAGACGCCGCAGAGCGAAAAAATCAAAAAGCAGGACGTGCAGCTGGAGGCGCAGCAGATTGCCCAGCAGATCGCCCTGCAGCCGGAGCAGCCGGCGTATGAATTCCCGCCCATGGACCTTCTGAACGCCGGAAACGGCCAGAGCGTCGACGGCACGGAGGAAATGCGCCAGAATTCTCAGCGGCTTTCGGACACGCTGGAGTCCTTCGGCATCGAGGCAAGCATTGTAAACGTCACGCGCGGCCCGTCGGTCACGCGGTATGAGCTTGAGCTCAACCGGGGCGTCAAGCTCTCCAAGGTCACAAATCTTTCTGACGATATTGCGCTGTCACTTGGCGCGTCCGGCGTGCGCATCGCGGCCATCCCCGACAAGATTTCCGTCGTCGGCATTGAGGTTCCGAACCGCGCAGTATCCACCGTTCTGGCCCGCGACGTCATCGATTCGCCGGAATTTCTCAAAAGCAAGTCCCGGATTTCCTTCGCCGTCGGCAAGGACATCGGCGGCAAGCGCATCATCGGCGACATCGGGCGCCTTCCGCACATGCTCATCGCCGGCACAACAGGCTCCGGCAAATCCGTGTGCATGAACTCTCTGATCGTCTCGCTTCTTTACAAGGCGCGGCCGGACGAGGTCAAGCTCATCATGGTGGACCCGAAAATGGTGGAGCTTGGCGTCTACAACGGCATCCCGCACCTGCTCATCCCTGTGGTCACGGACCCCAAGAAGGCTGCGGGCGCGCTGCAGTGGGCGGTCACAGAAATGATGCGCCGCTACAGCATGATGGCCGACGCCGGCGTGCGCGATCTGGAATCATACAACAAGCAGGCCCGCGCCTCGGACGAGACCGAAGCCATGCCGCAGATTGTCGTTGTCATCGACGAGCTCGCGGACCTCATGCTGGTCGCGGCCAAGGAGGTCGAAGAGTCGATCTGCCGCGTGGCGCAGATGGGCCGCGCCGCGGGCATTCACCTGGTTATCGCCACGCAGCGTCCGTCCGCGGATGTGATTACGGGCCTGATGAAGGCCAACATCCCCTCCAGAATTGCCTTTGCCGTCGCCTCTGCGATGGAATCACGCATCATTCTGGACACCGCGGGCGCGGAAAAGCTCGTCGGCAAGGGCGACATGCTCTACGCGCCGCTGGGGCAGGGAAAGCCCCGGCGCGTGCAGGGCTGCTTCATTTCCGACGGCGAGGTTCAGCGCGTGGCGGAGTTTGTCAAGGCCTCGAACGAGGTCAATTATTCCTCCTCCGTCATGGAGCAGATTGAAAAGCGGGCCGCCGAAAGCGGCAAGGGCGGCAGCGCCTGCGCAGCCGGCGCGGGCGCCGCGCCGACGAGTCAGACGAGATGCTGCCGGCTGCCGTCGAGGTGCTGCTGGAAACCGGCCAGGGCTCCGTTTCCATGCTGCAAAGACGCCTGAAGCTTGGCTATGCGCGCGCCGCGCGCATCATGGACGAGATGGAGGAGCGCGGCGTCGTCGGCCCCTTCGAGGGCTCGAAGCCGCGGCAGCTGCTGATCACAAAAGAGCAGTGGGAGCAGATGAAAAACGGCGGCGTCCCGGCAAATCCCCCGGTGGAGGAGGAAATCCCATAAGGTAAGCCCCGGCAGAGCCGGTGTTTATAATTTATAATGCGCTGCATCCGGGTCGTCCGGAGCGGCAGCAGGAGGAAGCATGAAACAATCCAATCACGAAAAAGTCGCCCGTCTGACGGGCCTGGCACTGCTGACGGCCATTGTCGCAGTGCTGCAGCTGTTCGGCACCGGCCTGCACATCGGGCCGATCCCGTTCTCGCTGGTGCTGACGCCGATCGTCATCGGCGCAATCGTATACGGCCCGCTTGCGGGCGCGTGGCTGGGCGCAGCGTTCGGCCTGATTGCGCTTCTCGGCGGCGTCAGCGGAACAGACTGGTTTACCGCCTTTTTGTGGAACGCCAGCCCCTTCTGGACCGCGGCGACCTGCCTTCTGAAGGGCGCGCTGGCAGGTCTGGTTTCCGGGCTTGTGTACCGGGCACTGGAGAAGCGGATGAATCTCGCGTGCGTCGCTGCTGCGCTGTGCTGCCCGGTTGTGAACACCGGGATCTTTGCGCTTGCGATGCTGACGGTGCTGCATGAGCGGCTGCTGGCCTTCATGAGTGAGCAGGCTCTGCCCGGCGATGCGGTCACCTATCTGTTTACCGGCATGATCGGCGTAAACTTTTTCGTAGAGCTTGGCCTCAACGCCATTCTGAGCGCGGCGATTGCCCGCATTGTCAAGGCCGTGCTGCAGAAGCGCCGCTGAAGCCCGCAAAAAACTCACAGGAGGCTGCCGCTATGGACGTCGTTGCGCTCCGGCATGTAAGCAAAGCCTATACTTCCTATTCTGCCGAGGTCGTTCTGACCGGCCAGACGCGCCCGAGCCGGACGCGGCAGGTGCTGCGCGACCTCAGCGTCCGGTTTGAGGTCGGGACGCTCAGCGTCATTGTCGGCCGGAGCGGCTGCGGAAAAAGCACCCTTCTGAAGCTGCTGGCCGGGCAGGAGCAGCCGGACGCCGGGGAGATTCTTCTTCCGGACGGCTGGCACAGCGCCCTGCTGAGCCCGGACCCCTATGTCATCACCTGGACAAACGTCCAGCGCAACGTAGCCATGGCCTGCGGCGTCGGAAAAACGCCGGAGGAGCGCTATGAACGGGCGGCGGACTTTGTCCGCCTGGTCGGTCTGGAGGACTACGCAGACCTGACACCGCCGGAGCTTTCCACCGGCATGCGGCAGCGCCTCGGCCTTGCGCGGGTGCTTGCAGGCCAGGCGCAGCTGCTTCTGATGGACGAGCCGTTCGCCGCGCTCGACTTTCTTACGCGCGCGGAGCTGCAGACGCAGCTGCTGGCCGTGCAGAGAAAGCTCCCGCGCACCATCGTTCTGGTCACGCATCAGCTGGAGGAAGCGCTGAGCCTGGGGCGGCGGATTCTCGTCATGCACCCGGACAGCACCATCCGCACGTTTGATCTGTCGGATGAGCCCTACCC
>CAKUHJ010000070.1 GCA_934655935.1 uncultured Oscillospiraceae bacterium
GTCAGAAACAGATCCTCCGGCGCGTAATCCGCGTCGAAGCTCCGGTTCAGGTAATCTGCAATCGCCTTCCGGGCGGAGAAGAGGCCCGGCGCGGGCGTATAGCCGTGCAGCATTTTTGCCGGAACCGTGTCCAGAAGACGACGGATGCTCTGCTCAATACAGGCCGGCGGCTCCACGCTCGGGCTGCCGATGGTAAAATTGAACACATGCTCCGCGCCGACCTCCGCAGCCCGCTTTTCGCCGTAGGCCGCAATTTCCCGGATGCCGCAGCCGCTGCTGCCCCACGCGGTCATTTTTTCTGAAATCATGCTCTCGCCTCCAGATATTGCTTCAAAAACCGGACGGCCTCCAGGTAGCCGTCAAAGCCGAGACCCTTGTAGGTCTTCACACAGGCAAGGCCCGCGTACGAAATCTGCCGGAAGGGCTCGCGGCTGTCCACGTCCGAAATATGGACCTCGACCGCCGGAATCGCCACGGCCTTGAGCGCGTCCAGAATGGCGACGCTGGTGTGCGTATAGGCCGCGGGATTGATGACAATGCCGTCGTACACGCCGTAGGCCGCCTGAATTTCATCCACAATCGCGCCCTCATGGTTGGACTGGAAGAAGGCGACTCCGATTCCCTGCGCGTCGCAGAAGCCCTGGATTTTTTCCAGCAGCGCCGCATAGCTCTGGCTGCCGTAAATCGCGGGCTCCCGCAGGCCGAGCAGGTTCAGGTTCGGCCCGTTGATCACAAGAAGCTTCACTGCAGTTCCCTCCTGATCTGTTCGGCGGTCTGCGCCGGAGTGCCGTCGTTGCTGACAATGCAGTCGGCAAAGCGTTCGTACTGCGCCCGGCGCCTTTGGAACATGGACGCGGCGCTCTCGAGCCTGGAGAGGGGCCGGCCGTCGCTCGGCAGCTTCGCAAGCTCCCGCTGCAGCCAGAAAATCGTCCCGTTCTGATGCAGAAGCGGATAGTTTTCCTCCCGCGTCACGCAGCCACCGCCTGTGGAAAGAATCAGGCCCGAGCGTTTTCCAAGCTCCTGCAGCGCCTGCGTCTCCAGCCGCCGGAAGGCCGCCTCGCCGTCCTTTTCAAAAATTTCCGGAATGCTGCAGCCGGCCTGCGCCTCAATCCAGGCGTCGCATTCAACTACCTCGCGCCCAAGAAGCCCTCCAAGCGTTTTCGCAACCGTGCTCTTTCCGCAGCCGGGCATCCCGATCAGCACAATGTTTTCAAGCCCGGCGCGCAGCGTGCGCTCCGCCGCCTGCAGCTTTTCGTCCGGGATCTGCGCGCCGGTAAAAATCTCCGCGCTGCGCCGCGCCTGCGCCGCCAGCATCGAAAGCCCGCCCGCGCAGGGAATTCCGAGCGCCTCGGCCTGCAGCAAAAGCGCCGTGCGCGCCGGATTGTAGACAATGTCAAAAACGCCCGTGCAGCGCGGGAACTGCCGCAGGTCCACCGCCGCCGCGCCCGTGTTCGGATACATGCCGAGCGGCGTTGTGTTTGCAATCAGCTCCGCGTCCGCATGCCGGTCCAGATTCTGATAATTGTCCGGTCCCGAGCGGGATATCACCACGACCTGGCTTGCGCCAAGGTCTGAAAGCGCCGCGCAGACCGTCACGGACGCGCCGCCGCTGCCAAGCACCAGCGCCTTTTTCCCCGCAACCGGGATTCCGCTCTGCCTTACCAGATAGCAGAAGCCGTCGTAGTCCGTATTGGCGCCATAAATCATCCCGGCCGGGCGGCGGAGCAGCGTATTGACGCTGCCAAGCCGCCGCGCCGTGTCCGAAAGCGCATCGCACAGGGCCGCTGCCGTCTTTTTATAGGGAATGGTGACGTTCAGCCCGTTCCAGTTCCCTGTCCGGAGGAAGTCTCCGACCTCCTCCGGCTCCTTCTGGAACAGCTCGTAGGAATAGTCCGCCAGCAGTCCGTGCAGCTGCGGGGAATAGCTGTGTCCCAGAACTCTTCCAAGCAGTCCGCAGCGCATCAAACCACCTCGCTGTAGCTTCCAAGATAGGAAAATTCCTCGCACAGGGCGGGCATTTCGCCGAGCAGCTGCAGCAGCTGCGGCGAGTAGACCGGCGTATCCAGGTCAAAGTAGAACATGAACTCGAAATTCCGGTCCGGAAGCGGGCGGCTTTCCAGCTTGTTGAGGTTCAGCCCCAGCGCGTAGAAGCGCGACAGAAGCTTATAAAGCGAGCCCGGCTCATGCGGCAGAACCGCCATCAGGCTTGTCCGGTTCGCGCCCGGATAAATCTCCAGCTTTTTGGAAATGCAGATAAAGCGCGTAAAGTTGTTGTCCTGATCCTGCACGGAGCTGTCCAGGCATTCCAGCCCGTAGAGCTTCTGGCACGAACGGGAGGAAAGCGCCGCGCAGCCGCCGCCGCTCTCGGCGACCCGCTTGGCCGCCACGGCAGTATTCTCGCAGGGGATGATCTTCACATTGCGGAAGCCCTGCAGATAGGCGCTGCACTGGCTGATGGCCTGCTCGTGGGAATAAATCTCGCGGATCTCCTCTCTTTTTGTGCCCGGCTTTACCAGAAGGTTGTGGTCCACCTTCAGGCGGATGCTGCGCACAATGCGGAAGTTATGGTGCATCATCAGGTCGTACACCGCGTTGACCGTGCCCGCCGTGCTGTTTTCCACCGGCACGACGCCGTACTGGCAGAGCCCGGCCTCAATGGCGGAAAAGACCGCCTCGAAGGAATTAAAATACAGGACGTTCGCAAGCCGGAAAAGCTTGTCGCAGGCCAGCTGGGAATATGCGCCCGCAACGCCCTGGCAGGCCACCGCCGCCATCTCCGGGAACAGCGCCGGCGTGTCGTCGACCGCGCGCTGAATTTCCTGCGTCAGGGGCGTGCTTTCGCCCAGAAGGCGGTTCTGATAGCTCCGGCTGAGTTCAAACAGCAGCGAGTACAGGCTCACCGCGTATTCCTGCAGCGCCTGCGGCGTCTGCTCTGCCACCTGCAGAAGCTTTGCCCGCTCCCGCGCCGGGTCCAGCACGGCCAGGCCGTGCTCCTTTTTATAAGCGGCAATCCCTGCCGCAACGTCCATCCGCTCGGAAAACAGGCGAAGAAGCTCCCGGTCAATTTCATCGATTCTGGTTCTGTATTCGCTCAGGTCCATCACGCTCACGTCCTTTCCTTTCTGCGCGCAAGAAGCGCGTCGTAAACAGCAATTGCCGCCGCAGCCTCCATGCACGGAACCGCACGCGGGACAATACACGGGTCATGCCGGCCCTGGATGCGCAGCTGCTGCAGCTCCAGGGTTTCAAGATTCACGCTCTGCTGCGGCAGGAAAATCGACGGCGTCGGCTTCACCGCCGCCCGGAATGTCAGCGGCATGCCGTTTGTAATGCCGCCCAGAATGCCGCCGCAATGGTTGGTGCGCGTCCGCACCCTGCCGTTTTCCACGCAGTAGGCGTCGTTATTTTCGCTGCCGCGCAGCCGCGCGGCGGAAAACCCGGCTCCGAATTCAATGCCCTTGACCGCCGGAATGCCGAACACGACCGCAGAAATCCGGTTCTCCATTCCGCCGAACATCGGCTCTCCCAGCCCGGCGGGCAGCCCCAGCACCGCCACCTCAATCACGCCGCCGACGGAATCGTGTGCGTCGCGCGCGGCGGCGATGCAGGCCTGCATCGCCTCACCCTGTGCGTCGTCGACGACCGGGAAGGGCTTGTGCGCGGTGGACTGCGTCAGCTCCCCCCGGTCCTCCACCGGGCCGATGGACGCAATCCGCGAGAGGACGGTAATCCCCTCCCTGGCAAGCAGCTGCAGGCAGACGCCGCCCGCAATGCACATCGGCGCCGTCAGCCGGCCCGAAAAATGCCCGCCGCCCGCTACGTCCTGCGCGCCGCCGTACTTCACCGCCGCCGTATAATCGGCGTGTCCGGGCCTTGGCAGAACCCTCAGCCCCGCATAGTCGCCCGAGCGCGTATTGGTGTTGCGGATTATGGCCGTCAGGGGCGCGCCGCAGGTCACATTCCCGACCAGGCCTGAGAGAAATTCCGGCTCGTCCGCCTCCTTCCGCGGCGTGGAAAGGCTGCTGCGGCCAGGGGCGCGGCGCGCCAGAAACTGCGAAAGCGCCTGCAGATCCAACTCGTTTCCCGCCGGAATTCCCTCGATGGTCACGCCGATGGCCGCCGAATGCGACTGGCCGAAAATACTCAGGCGCAGGTTTTCGCCGATGCTGCTGCTCATTGTCCCTCCTCCCTCTTCAGTGCGTCAAAATCCCGCCAGAAGGCCGGATAGGATTTTTTCACGCATTCACTGCCAAGCACCGTAACCGCGTTCGCGCTTGCGCACGCGGCGACCGCCGCGGACATGGCGATGCGGTGGTCGCCGCAGGCGTCCGCCTCGCCGCCGGAAAGCTCCGGCCTGCCCGTAATCACGAGCCCGTCCGCAAGCTCCTCCACCTCTGCGCCCAGCGCGCGCAGAAGGCCCGCCGTCGACGCAAGGCGGTCCGATTCCTTCAGGCGCAGACGCCCGGCGTTGACCACCTGTGTCTGCCCTTCGGCAAGCGCGGCGACCACGCTCAGAACCGGAATGAGGTCCGGAATGGGCCGGGCGTCTATCGTCACGCCCTGCAGTGCGCCCCGGCGGACCGCAGCGCCGTCCTGCGACACGGAAACCTGCGCGCCCATGCGCCGCAGCGCCTCCAGAACCGCGCGATCCGCCTGCGCGGAATCCGGGCGCAGGCCCCGCACAAGAACGCCCTTCTCCGAAAGCGCGCCCATACACAGGAAGAACGCCGCGTTGGACCAGTCGCCCTCCACCGGATTGCTCTCCGGCAGCGCCGCGCGCTGCCGGCCCGGAATTTCATAGCGCCAGCCGTGCTTTTCAAACCGGACCCCGGCGCACTGCAGCGCCTGCTCCGTCATGGTAATATACGCGCCCGACTCCACCGGGCCTGTGACCTCCAGAACGCTGTCCGCCTCCAGAAGCGGCAGCGCAAGAAGGAGTCCCGAAATATACTGGGAGGACACATTCCCCGCTATTTCGTAGCGGCCGGCGCGGAGCCGACCTGCGCAGCGCAGAATGCGCCCCTGCTTTTCAAGCTGCATGCCGTTTTCCTGCAGCAGCGTCCACAGCGGCTCCAGCGGCCGTTCGGGCAGCCGTCCCTCCAGGCAGAACTCCGCCCGCGCGCCCAGCGCGCCCGCCACCGGCAGCAAAAAGCGCAGCGTCGACCCGCTCTCCCCGCAGGGAAAGCGGCATACGCCCTCCGGCGCCGCGCCCACCGGCGCAACGCGAAGTCCGCCGGGCGCCGCCGTCAGCTCCGCGCCCAGCGCGCGCAGGCACGCGGCGGTCGCGTCGATGTCGTTGGAGCTGCCCTCAAACAGAACCGTAACCGGCGCGCGTCCGAGCGCGGCGCAGATGAGCATCCGGTGCGCCTGCGATTTGGAGGCGGGAATCCGGACCTCCCCCGTCCGGGGGCCGGGACTCACCCGCCGGTTCATTGCACGCCTCCGGCGCGAAGCCAGGCAAGCAGCTCAGAAGCCGGTATCGGTTCTATCCGGCAGCGGCCGATTGCCTCCGGGACGATCAGCCGCAGCGTCCCGCCCGCCATTTTCTTATCGGAAAGCGCCGCCTCATACAGCGCCTGCGCCGGAGCCTCAGCCCGGTCTGGCAGTCCGTAGGCCTTTAAAATCTGCGCGACCCGCTCCGGCACCGTCTGCGCGCAAATGCCCCGGGCCGCCGCCGCGCGGGCAATCACCGCCATGCCGATGGCCACGGCCTGCCCGTGCAGCACCGTAAAGCCGCTGCAGGCCTCCACCGCGTGCCCCACGGTGTGCCCGAGATTCAGCTTCTGCCGCTCGCCCCGGTCAAATTCATCCGCATGCACCACGTCTCGCTTCATCTGCACGCAGGTCTCGATCACGTCCTCATACTGCTCGCAGACCGGCGTGCGCAGCAGGCGCTCAAAAAACGCTTCGTCTGCCATCAGGCCGTACTTGATAATCTCCGCGCAGCCGCAGCGGTACTGCTCCGCCGGCAGCGTCTTCAAAACCAGCGGGTCGCAGAGCACGAGCGACGGCTGCCAGAAGGCACCCGCCATATTTTTCCCGCCCTCAAGGTCCACCGCCGTCTTTCCGCCGACCGAGGAGTCGGCCATAGCCAGAAGCGTCGTCGGGACCTGGACAAAGCGGACGCCGCGCTGGAAGCTTGCCGCCGTAAAGCCCGCAAGATCGCCCACCACGCCGCCGCCCAGCGCAATGACCGCGTCGCTGCGGGTGATGTGGTTCCGGCAGAGAAAATTCAGAGCCTGTGCATAGACCGCAATGGTCTTGGACTGCTCGCCGTGCGGAAACACAAAGCAGACCACACGGAAGCCCGCCTCGCGCAGGGAGGCCTCCGCCTGCGCGCCATAGCGCGCATAAACGGTATCGTCCGAAATCAGCGCGGCAGCCTCCGCGCCGGGAAGCGCCTGACGCGCCAGCGCGCCAAGCCTGGAAAATAACCCCTCGCCAACCAGAACGTCATAGCTCCGGGAGGCGGAAACCGGAATCCGCTTCAATGTCCGTCAACCTCCTCCTTGCGGCGGCGGCCCTCGTCGAGCAGCCGCACCAGCGTCTGTGTGTCATCCTGCTCCATGGCCGCCTCATACTGCCGGAGATTTTCTATAAATGTGTGAAGCTCCCGGAGCAAATAGTCCTTATTTTCCAGAAACAGCTCCGCCCACATCTGCGGGTTGAGCCATGCAACTCTTGTCAGATCCTTGTAGCTCCCGGCGGAAAAGCCCTTGTGGAGCCCTGCCGTCGGACTTTTGATATAGGCGTTGGAAACCACGTGCGCCAGCTGAGAGGTAAAGGCGATCATCTCGTCGTGCTTTTCCGCCGTTGTAATGGAGAAGCGGTCGAAGCCCGCGGGCAGAAGCAGCTCCTTCACGCGCGCAAGCAGCGCAATATCATTGAAATCAGCCGGAACCAGAACCATCGGCGCGCCGTGGAACATCACGGGCGTGGCGTATTTGAAGCCGGAATTGTGCGTGCCCGCCATCGGGTGGCCGCCGAGGAAGGTAAAGCCGTCGCGCTCGGCAATCGGGAAGCAGGCCCGGCAGACCAGGCGCTTGGTGCCGCAGCAGTCGATCACAACCGGCTTTTTGCCGATGCGCTTGCCGTGCCGCTCCAAAAACTCCACCGCGGCGCGCGGATAAAGCGCAATGAGAATGAGGTCGCACGCGGAAAGCGCCGCGTCGTCAAGCTCTGCGTCCACTGCGCCCTGCAGCTTTGCAAATTCCAGCATGGAGCGGTCCGTGTCCAGCGCAAGCACCTGCCAGCCCGCCTCATGATAGGCCTTGGCGAACGAGCCGCCGATCAGGCCGAGACCCACAATTCCGACTCTCATGCCGTAACCACCTTCCGGATTTCGCGCACCTTCTTCGCCAGCTCGTCGTACTGCTCCGGCCGCAGGGACTGCGCGCCGTCGCACAGAGCGTGGATCGGATCGTTGTGCACCTCGATAATCAGGCCGTCCGCGCCGCCCGCCGCGGCCGCCATCGCCATGGGCGGAACCAGGCGGTTGATGCCGGTGGCATGGCTCGGGTCGACAATGACCGGCAGATGCGTCAGCTCGTGCAGCATGGGCACCGCCGCAAGGTCCAGCGTATTGCGGGTATAGTCGTCGAAGGTCCGGATTCCGCGCTCACAGAGGATGACCCGCTCATTGCCGCTGGCCATGATATATTCCGCGCTCATCAGAAGCTCCTTGAGCGTATTGGCCAGACCGCGCTTGAGAAGAATCGGCTTCCCGGTCTTTCCAAGCTCGCGCAGAAGGTCGTAATTCTGCATATTCCGCGCGCCGACCTGCAGCACGTCCACATCCTCGAAAAGCGGCAGATCGGTCACGCTCATAATCTCCGTGACAATCGGCAGGCCCGTTTCCTTCCGCGCAATGCGCAGCAGCTCCAGCCCCTCCGCCTTGAGGCCCGCAAAATCATACGGCGAGGTGCGCGGCTTGAACGCGCCGCCGCGCAGCATATCCGCGCCCGAGGCCTTGACCGCCTTCGCCACCCCGACGATCTGCGCCTCGTTTTCTACCGAGCATGGGCCCGCAATCATGCAGAAGTGGCCGCCGCCGACCTTCACAGAGCCGATTTCCACCACTGTATCATCCGGATGATACTTCCGGTTGCAGCATTTGAAGGGCTCGGACACGCGCTTGACGCTGTCCACAATGTCAAGGCTCGCCACAAGGTCCATATCCACCCGGCTTGTGTCGCCCACGAGGCCCAGAACCGTCTGGTAGTTCCCTTCGGAAACGTGGATGCTGAGGCCCAGATTCTTCAGCCAGCCGATCAGCTGATCCCGGCTCTGCGCCGCGACGCCATGCTTCAGTACAACAATCATTTTGTTTTCCTCCTAAATCCCAGCAATGAAAAAACGCTGCACAGGCCCAACCTGTGCAGCGTCAAAAGCAAGCTTTGCTTCCGGATTTTTGCAACACAAATCAGCCTTACTATGCATGCACAGTAAAGTAGTAGTAATATGCAAAAATCACAGAATGCAGTCTCATAATCCGGTTTTCTCCGTTATCTTCTGGCGTTATGATTCCTAATCATAGCACGTTTTTTCCGAATGTCAATCGCCCCGGGGCAAATTTGCCCATTTTCTGCAAAATGCCGAAAATGGGAAGGAAAAGCTCAGACGTTAAAGAGGAAGTTCACAACGTCTCCGTCCTTCATCACATATTCCTTTCCCTCGCTTCTGAGCAGCCCCTTCGCCTTGGCGTTCGCGAGCGTGCCGCAGGCCTTGAGATCGTCAAAGGCGATGACCTCGGCGCGGATGAAGCCGCGCTCGAAATCCGAATGGATTTTGCCCGCAGCCTGCGGCGCCTTCGTGCCCTTGCGGATAGTCCAGGCGCGGCATTCGTCGCTTCCGGCCGTCAGGAAGGAGATCAGCCCCAGCAGCGTGTAGCTGCACTGGATCAGCCGGTCCAGGCCGGACTGCTTCAGGCCCAGTTCCTCCATGAACATGGCCTTTTCCTCCGGATCGTCAAGCTCTGCGATGTCGGCCTCCAGCTTTGCGCAGATCGGCAGCACCTGGCTCCCCTCCTTCTGCGCCAACGCCTGAACCGCCTGGAAGTGGCGGCTGGACTCGGGCTCGTTCACCTCGTTTTCGCCGAGATTCGCGGCATAGATGGTCTTGCGGAGCGTCAGAAGGTCGCTCGTGGCAATCATCGCGGCGTCGTCGTCCGTGCACTCAAAAGTGCGGGCCAGGTTTCCCTCGTTCATATAATCCCGCAGGGCGGTAAAAACCTCCACCTCGTGGTTAAAGCGCTTGTCGCCGCCCTTGGCGTTCTTGGAGGCCTTGTCGATGCGGCGCTCCACCATTTCCAGGTCCGCCATGATGAGCTCGGTATTGATAATGTCAATGTCGCGCAGTGGGTCCGTCGAGCCCTCGACATGGGTGACGTTGGGGTCCTCAAAGCAGCGCACAACATGGATGATCGCGTCGCAGCCGCGGATGTTGGAAAGGAACTTGTTTCCAAGGCCCTCGCCCTTCGAGGCGCCCTTGACCAGTCCCGCAATATCGACAAACTCGATGACCGCGGGGGTAAACTTCTTGGGCTGGTGCTGCTCGCGCAGCCATTCCAGCCGCGCATCCGGCACCGGCACAACGCCGACGTTCGGGTCGATGGTGCAGAAGGCGTAATTATCGGCGGGAATCCCCGCGTTGGTGATGGCGTTGAAGAGCGTGGATTTTCCCACGTTCGGCAGGCCGACGATACCTAATTTCATAGTTTTCTCTATCTCCTTATTTTTCAAGGGTTTTCGGCACTTGAACGGCGCTTACTGT
>CAKUHJ010000071.1 GCA_934655935.1 uncultured Oscillospiraceae bacterium
CGGACATACGCAGAACCATCGGCATCTTCAGGATACCGGCGGACATCGCCTGCCACTTGGACATCTGGTTGAACACCTCGTCGCCGGCGCGGCCCAGGAAATCGCAGTACATCAGCTCAACCACGGCGCGGCCGCCGCACATGCAGTAGCCGACTGCAGTGCCGACAATCGCGGCCTCGGAAATCGGGGAGTTGAAGAGGCGGGAGTGGGGAATCACGTCCATCAGGCCGCGGTATACGGCGTAGGCGCCGCCCCAGTCACGCACGTCCTCGCCATAGGCGACGAGCGTCGGGTCCTCATAATACTTGTTGATCAGCGGCTCAAAGATGGCGTCGCGGATGTTGTAGACCTTCATGTCGGAGAACTTCTTGCCGTCCTTGTCGAACGCGAAATGCTCCTTCTTGGCAAGATCGGCGTAGCGCTTGCAGCTCTCCTTCGGGCCGGTCACGTTCAGCTTCTGATCCGGCGCGCCCATGGAGCGGACGGTCTGGTTGGAGAACATGAGGTTTGCCAGATAATCCGGGTTCTTGTCGAAGTCGACGTACGGGGAAATTTCCTTGTCGTCGGCTGCGCGGCAGATCATGGTCATGCGGTCCGTGGTGTCCTGCAGAAGCTTGGCGAAGAACTCGTCGGATTCGACGCCGGCCTCCACGAGCGCTTCGCGGAACTTGACGATCGGGTCATGGCTGCGCCAGTCCTCGATTTCTTCCTTGCTGCGGTAGGCGTTCTGGTCGGAGGTGGAGTGGCCGACAAGGCGGTAGGTCACGACGTCCAGGAAGACGGGGCCCTCGTTATTCTTGATCAGCTCCAGCTTGCGCTTGTAGGCGTCGATCACGGCCAGCGGGTTCCAGCCGTCTACGCGCTCGGCGTGCATCTGGCTGGGGGTAATGCCGGCGGCCAGGCGTGCGGGCATGCCGTAGGCCATGGTCTCGCCCATGGTCTGGCCGCCCATGCCGTAGAAGTTGTCAAAGACGTTGAAGATGATCGGCAGGCCGCCCTTCCGGCCTTCCTCCCACAGCGTCTTGTACTGGTCCATTGCGGAGAAGTTGAGCGCTTCGTAAACCGGGCCGCAGCCAAGGGACGCATCGCCGATGTTGCAGACGACGACGCCCTTCTTGTCGTTGTTCTTCTGATATAGTGCGGCGCCGGCTGCAATCGGGGCGGAGCCGCCGACGATGGCGTTGTTGGGGTAGATGCCGAACGGCAGGAAGAACGCGTGCATCGAGCCGCCCATGCCGTGATGGAAGCCGTTCTCGCGGGCAAAGATTTCTGCCACGGTGCCGTAGAGCAGGAAGCGGATGGCAAGCTCCTTGACGTCGGAGGTGTCCGCAAATTTGCGCACAGCCGCGAGCGTCTTGCCGCCCAGGAAGCTTTCCATGGTCTGCAGCAGCTCCTCGTCAGAGAGCTTCTGGATGCAGCTCAGGCCCTTGGAAAGGATCTCAGAGTGCGAACGGTGGGAGCCGAAGGTGACGTCGTCCTTGTTCAGAAGATACGCCTCGCCGACACAGGAGGCCTCCTGGCCATAGCTCAGGTGCGCGGGGCCGGGATATGTGGTTTCCACACCGTTGTAGTTGGCCTGGGTCTTGATCTGGGTGAGCATATGCTCAAACTCACGGCAGATGGCCATGTCGCGGTAGATCCGGATCAGGTCTTCCTTGGTGTAGTTGCCTTCCTCGAGCTCCTGCTGGATGGTCTTGTTGTACTGGCAGACAGGAATGTCTTCAAAGTGAATGTAACCGGGCTGACGGACAGCTACGGGATCGATATACAGAGATTTCGGCATAGTAATGGTCCTTCCTTTCTCTTATTTCGCCATGAGGGTCATGAAGTTCTCCAGGCTCTTGCAGAGCTCGCTCATGTAGCGGGCGGCAGGCGCGCCGTCGAGAACTCTGTGGTCGAAGGTCAAAGACAGGCCCATAGCCGGGTAAGTCTCGATCATGCCGTCCTTGGCGGCCTTGATCTTCGTCTGGATGTTGCAAACGCCGAGAATACCAACCTGAGGCGGATTGACAACCGGAGTGAAGGCTTCGCAGCCGAACGAGCCGATATTGGAAACGGTGAAGGTTGCGCCCTGCATCTTATCCAGGCTCAGCGTGCCCTCACGCGCTTCGGCGGCCAGCTTCTTCGCCTCGACGGACAGCTCAAGCAGGCTCATCTCGTCGGCGTTGAAGATCGTCGGAACGAGCAGGCCGCGCGGCGTGTCGCAGGCAAAGCCGAGGTGGACGTGGCTGAAGTGGCGCACGACGTTCTCCTCGAGCATATTGGCGTTCAGATCCGGGCAGGACTTCAGCGTCTTTGCCACGGCGAACATGACCATGTCGTTCAGGCTGATTTTGCCCATGGGCGCGTCAAGCGGCTTGAGCATGGCGCGGTAGGCCTGCAGCTGCGTGGCGTCGAAGGAATACTGCTGGGTGAGCTGCGCCATGGTGGACAGGCTCTGCGTCATGGACTTGGCGGTTGCGCGGCGGACGCCGCTGAACTTGACGTCCTCGAATTCTGCGCCGCAGGCGGCAGCTGTGGGAGCCGCAGCGTAGGCGGCGGCAGCGCCGGAGGCGATCAGCTTGTCGATATCGCGCTCGATGATGCGGCCGTTCGGGCCGGTGCCCGCTGCAAGCGCGGGGTTGACGTTGTTGGCGACGGCCTTGGCCATGGCTCTGGGAGAGATGGCGGTGAGCGCGGCCTTCGCGGCGGGCGCGGCAGCGGCTGCGGCGGCAGGGGCGGCTTCCTCCGCGGGCGCGGCGGCAGGGGCGGGGGCCTCGGCGCCGGGTCTCAGCGACTCAACATCCTCGCCGGGTTTGCCGATTGCGCAAACGTTGACCAGGCACGGAACTTCGTCGCCCTCTTCATAGAACTTGGCGAGCAGGGTGCCGGAAGCGGTGGACTCGCACTCAAATTCCGCCTTGTCGGTTTCGTAGGTGAACAGAACTTCGCCGGCATTGACGCTGTCACCGACTTCCTTTTTCCACTCGCCGATGATGCAGGATTCGACGGTGATGCCTTCCTTCGGCATGATCACGGCCTGTGCGCAGGGGCCTGCGGGGGCGGCGGCAGGCGCAGCAGGCGCGGCTGCGGCGGCAGCGGGAGCGGCCGGAGCTTCCGCGGCGGCGGGCGCGTTCTTCAGCGCGGACACGTCCTCGCCGGGGGTGCCGATGGCGCAGACATTGACCAGGCACGGAACCTCGTCGCCCTCTTCATAGAACTTTTCCAGCAGTGTGCCGGCGGCGGTGGATTCGCATTCGAACTCCGCCTTGTCGGTCTCATAGGAGAACAGAACGTCGCCGACGTTTACCTGGTCGCCGACCTCCTTTTTCCATTCGCCCATGATGCAAGATTCGACTGTAATGCCCTCCTTGGGCATCAATACGCCTTCTGCCATGATTGATTCACTCCTAATCAAAGAATTTGTCCTTCTGCGCGTGCTCCCGGCACGGAAACGGCACGCAGAAAATGGGATTGTGTTGATTTGTATGGATTTCTCCATCATTGTACCGCAGGCAGGCGGCCGTGTCAATAAAAATCCGGCAGGTTTGCGCCTGATTGTGTTGTTTTTTGTGGTAAGCGGTTAGTTCAGTGCGAGCGCCTGCTCCGAAAACAGCTGCGCAACGCGCTCCTTCAGGGGCGCAAGCTCCGGCGCGTCGAGGCTCTGCGCGCTCCGGATACAGGCCGCGGCGGCCTGCTGCGCCTGCGTGAGCGTCTGCATGTCCATCTGAAGGCTTGCGACCTTGAAAAGCGGCAGGCCGTGCTGGCGGCTGCCGAAGAAGTCACCGGGGCCTCGCAGGGCAAGGTCCTGCTCGGCAATCTGAAAGCCGTCGGCGCAGCTGCAGAGCGCGGCAAGACGTTTCCGCGTGTCCGGATTGCGCGTATCCGAGATCAGCACGCACCAGGACTGCGCCTGTCCGCGCCCGACGCGCCCGCGCAGCTGGTGCAGCTGGCTCAGGCCGAAGCGCTCGGCGTTTTCTACGACCATGAGCGTTGCGTTCGGAACGTCGACGCCGACCTCCACAACCGTTGTGCTGACAAGAATGTCTGCCTCGCCGCGGGCAAACGCGCGCAGGGCGGCCTCCTTCTCCGCGCCCTTCATCCGCCCGTGCAGAAGCGCCACGCGAAGCTCCGGGAAGAGGCTCTTCTGCAGCGTTTCGGCCCAGGCCTGCACGGATTTTACCCCTTCGTCCTCGCCGGGCTCGACGGCGGGGCAGAGCACGTAGACCTGGCGCCCGGCCTCGCACTGTTTGCGGATAAAGCCGTTGACGCGCGCGCGCAGCCGTTCCGAAACCAGGAAGGTCTGGACCGGAAGCCGGCCCGGCGGCAGCTCGCCGATGACCGAGACGTCCAGATCGCCGTAGGCGATGAGCGCGAGCGTGCGCGGAATCGGCGTCGCGGACATGACGAGCAGATGCGGGTCCGCGCCCTTCTGGCTGAGCACGGCCCGCTGCGCAACGCCGAAGCGCTGCTGCTCGTCCGCGACGACCAGCCCGAGCCGGGAAAAGACGGTGTCCGCGGTCAGAAGCGCGTGCGTGCCGATGACCAGCTGCGCGCTGCCGTCTGCAATCGCCTGGCGGCAGGCTTTTTTCTGCGCAGGGGTCATGGAGCCGGTGAGAAGCGCAACCCGGACGCCGAGCGGGGAAAGAAGCCTTGAGAGCGTGTCTGCATGCTGCTGGGCGAGGATTTCCGTCGGCGCCATGACGGCGGCCTGAAGCCCGTTCTGGACGGCGCAGAAGCACGCGGCGGCGGCGACCATCGTCTTGCCGCTTCCGACGTCGCCCTGCACCAGCCGGTTCATGGGCCGCGGCGCGGAAAGATCGCTCAGGATGTCCGCAATTGCGCGCTGCTGCGCGCCGGTCAGCCGGAAGGGAAGCGCATCATAAAACGCGGCCATCATGTCGGTGCGGCAGGCAAAGCCGGTCCGGGCGGTCCGCGCCCTCCGGAGCGCGGCAAGGCCTGCGGAAAAAATAAAGAACTCCTCGAAAACAAGCCGCCGCCGCGCCTCGTGCAGCTGCGCCTGTGACTGCGGCGCGTGGATGGCGGCGTAGGCCTGCTGAACGCCGCACAGGCCGTATTCCTGCCGGACGCGCTGCGGAAGCAGCTCCGGCAGCGACTGGCAGACGGCGGAAAGCGCCTGCGCGCAGAGCGCGGCCAGCTGCCGGTTTGAAAGCCCGGCGGTCAGGCTGTAGACCGGCAGAATCCGGTTTGTCACGGCGCCCGGCGCGCCGGCAGCCTCAAATTCCGGCGCGGCCATGGCGTGGGGGCGGTCCTCGCGGGTGCTGCCGTAAAAATAGTAGCGTTCGCCGCAGTGCAGCTGCTCCTTCCGGTAGCGCGGGTTCAGACAGGTCAGGCTCAGCGCGCCGGTTTCGTCCGCAACCCGGACGCGAACCACCTCCCGGCCGCCGGGGACGCGCGCAAGCTGCGGCGGCGAGACGACCATGGCCAGAAAGCAGGCCGGCTCGTCCGGCTGCAGCTCGGAGATGGTAAGAAGCCTTGTGCGGTCCTCATAGGCGCGCGGGAAAAAGGAGAGAAGGTCATAGACCGTTGCAATTCCCAATTTTTCAAGCAGCTTCGCGCGGCGCTCGCCGACACCGCGGAGCTCTGTGACAGGCGAAAACAGCTCCATTGCCGCGCCTCCTTAATGTTTATCTATTATATAGTGTAGCGCAAAAGCGCGCCCTGCACAAGAGGCAGGCGCGCTTTTGCGCAAAACGAAAAAGTCCTCCGGGCGAAGGCCCAGAGGACATCTATTCGGCGAATCAGGCAAAATCAGGCCAGCTTGTTCAGCTTCAGCGTGATCTGACTCTTCTTGCGGGCAGCATTGTTCTTGTGAACAATTCCCTTGATGACAGCCTGATCGATGGACTTCACTGCAGCTTTGTAAGCGCTATCGGCCTGCTCACGGCTGCCGTCGGCAACAGCGGCGTCAAACTTTTTAAGCGCGGTCTTCAGCGCGGACTTCTCAGCCTTGTTGCGCTCGTTGTTGAGCTTGGAAACGAGAACTCTTTTCTTGGCAGACTTGATGTTGGGCATGACTACACCTCCTCCAATAGCGTTAATGCCGAAAAAGTATAACCGTTTTATACCGTTTCATGCAGAAATACATTATAGCTGCAACCTTTCGTAAAATCAATCCTTTTTTTCTGAAAATTTTAAAAAATTTGTATATCCCTGCCGGGCCTCCGGCAAGAATAAGCGTGAGGTGAGAATTCATGCTTCCCAGAACAGATCTTGCCATGGAGGCGGCGGAGCTTTATGCGCGCGCCGGGGCCGGACGCCGCGCGCTGCCGGGCCTCAGCGTCCGCCGGCGCACAAACGAGGATGTGAAAAGCACGCGGATCTGCATCACGTCCGAAAAGGCCGGAAGCGTCCTCGGAAAGCCATGCGGAACCTATATCCACGTGGAGCTGTCCCGGACGCCCCTGACTTGCAGCGAGGGCTTTTCCCGCGCGGTCAGCGAGGTGGCGCGCGCGCTGAAGACGCTGCTTCTGCCGGGAAAGAGCGTCCTGGTCGCCGGGCTTGGAAATCCGGAGGTAACGCCGGACGCGCTCGGGCCGCAGGCGCTGAGGAGCCTTCTGGTCACGCGGCATCTGAAGCAGCAGGGGCTGCGCGCGTATGAAAGCCTGTGTGAGCTCAGCGCGTTCTCCCCGGGCGTTCCGGGTCTGACCGGCATGCAGAGCCTGGAGCTGGTGCAGGCTGTCTGCGAAAAGCTCCATCCGGAGCAGCTGGTGGTCGTCGACGCGCTTGCCGCGGCGGAGCCGGCGCAGATCTGCACGGGCGTACAGCTGTCCGACACGGGGCTGGTCCCCGGGTCTGGGCTTGGAACCCGGAACAGCGCCTTTTCCAGCCGGACGCTGGGGCTGCCGGTGGTTTCCGTAGGCGTGCCGACGCTTTCGGACGCGCCCGGCGCGCAGGCGGGCATGATGATCACGCTGCGGGATATTGACAGCCGCATGCGCCAGATGGCGCGCGTGGTGGGCTGTGCGCTGGACCTGGCGCTCCACCGCGGAATGGAGCTGCGGGAGCTGCCGCTTTTTTGGCCATAATGTTTATTTTTGTTATGTAAACAGGAAATTGTTCCCAAAACAACAAATCGCGCGAAACCGCACCTGTGGACAACGGTGTGGAAATGTGGAATACTCCTTGAGAACTCATGGACTGTAACATTTTCCACAGCTTCATCCACAGCCCCGGATTTCCAACATCCGCCGCTGAAAAAAGCGGCGAAAAAGTGCGCGCCGCAAAACTTACGTCACCGTAACAGACGCGTTACGGTCAACTGATTTTGGCCCGCGGCGTCAAAAATGTTTCAATTTGACGAACGCGGCGCCGCCGCGGCGCGCTGAACGAAAAAACGGAGGATCGGCTTATGCAGGGAAAGGTGGAAATCAGCGGCGTCAACACAGCCAAGCTCAAGACGCTTTCAAACGCGGAGATGATGCGCCTGATCGAACGCTCGCAGCAGGGAGACCTGGAGGCGCGGCGGATTCTGGTGGAGGGGAATCTCAAGCTTGTGCTTTCCGTCATTCAGCGCTTTCTGGGTCGGGGCGAAAACCCGGACGACCTGTTCCAGGTCGGCTGCGTCGGCCTTTTAAAGGCAATTGCAAACTTTGACACCAGTAAAAACGTCCGCTTTTCCACCTACGGCGTGCCGATGATCGCGGGGGAGCTGCGGCGGTATCTGCGGGACTACAGCCCCATCCGTGTCAGCAGGTCGCTGCGGGACCTTGCCTATCAGGTGCTGCAGTGCAAGGAGCGGCTGCTTCTGAAGCTGGGGCGGGAGCCGACGCTGGAGGAAATCTCTCGGTCGCTTGCGCTTCCGCGCGCGCAGATTGTCGAAGCGCTCGACGCCATCGCAGCGCCGGTTTCGCTCTATGAGCCGGTTTATTCCGAGGGCGGCGAGGCGCTGACCGTGATGGACCAGGTCCGGGATGAAAAGAATACGGACGAGCAGTGGCTGGAATCGCTTGCGCTGCGCGAGGCCATGCGTCAGCTCTCCGGCCGCCAGCGGCAGATTCTTTCGCTCCGCTTTTACGAGGGGCGCACGCAGATGGAGGTCGCCGGCGCGGTCGGCATCTCGCAGGCGCAGGTATCAAGGCTGGAAAAAAGCGCACTGAGCTCCATCCGCAGGGCCATCGTTCCGTCATAAAGCGGTCCTGCGCGGCATAGGCTCTTTCAGAAAGGGCGGTGCTGGCGATGGGGGCCGAACGTTTTTCTGCGCTTCGCGACAAGGAGGTCATTCAGGTCTGTGAGGGGACCCGGCTCGGCTATGTGCGGGATCTTTGCCTGGAGCTGGATTCCGGGCGGGTGCTGAGCCTGATTGTGCCGGGGCCGTGCCGGTTTCTGGGGCTGTTCGGGCGGGAATACGACTATGTGATTCCCTGGCGGTGCATCCGCCGCGTCAGCGAGGATCTGATTCTTGCCGACGGGCAGCTTGAAAGCTGGCGCGTGCCGTGCCAGAGACGGAAGCTTTTCTGAAAATGAGGCGGAAATGCGGGCGTTTTTTGAAAAAATGTCTTGCAATTTCTGCCTCTTTCCGCTATAATCTTAAGGCGCTGTGCAAACAGCCGATATTACACCACACACGCCGCGTTTCGCGCTTCCAGTGCCGGGAAGCCCCGGTGGAGCGCGTCAGCTGCGTGGAGGTCAGAACAAAAAAGGAGAAACATCACTATGGCAGTCGTATCCATGAAGCAGCTGCTGGAAGCTGGCGTCCACTTCGGCCACCAGACCCGCCGCTGGAACCCCAAAATGGCAACCTACATTTACACCGAGCGCAACGGCATCTACATCATCGACCTGCAGAAGACCGTCAAGAAGCTCGAAGAGGCCTATTCCTTTGTCCGTGAGCTCGCGGCCAACGGCCAGAACATCCTCTTCGTCGGCACGAAGAAGCAGGCGCAGGACGCTATCAAGGAAGAGGCTGAGCGCGTCGGCCAGTACTATGTCAACGCCCGCTGGCTCGGCGGTATGCTCACGAACTTCCGCACCATGCGCACCCGGATTGACCGTCTGGCACAGCTGAAGAAGATGGAAGCCGACGGCACGTTCGCCATGCTCCCCAAGAAGGAAGTTATCAAGCATCAGGGCGAAATCGCCAAGCTTGAAAAGTATCTGGGCGGCGTCAAGGAAATGAAGAAGCTTCCCGGCGCGCTGTTCATCGTCGACCCCCGCAAGGAGCGCAACGCCATTGCCGAGGCCCGCAAGCTGCACATCCCCATCGTCGCCATCGTCGATACCAACTGCGATCCGGACGAGGTTGATTATGTGATTCCCGGCAACGACGACGCCATCCGCGCCATCCGCCTCATCGCCGCCACCATGGCCAACGCTGTGGTCGAAGGCCGTCAGGGCGAGGAAAACACCGAGGCTCCCGCAGCCGAGGCCGCCGAGACCCCCGCTGCCGAATAATTCATGAAATACAGTGCCCGCCGCAGGGCGGGCACTTTTCAAAAGAATCAAGAAACAGGAGGAAATAACAATGGCATTTACTGCTGCTGATGTAAAGAAACTGCGTGAAATGACCAACGTCGGTATGATGGACTGCAAGAAGGCGCTTGCCGAGACCGACGGCGATATGGACAAGGC
>CAKUHJ010000072.1 GCA_934655935.1 uncultured Oscillospiraceae bacterium
GCAGAAGCTGGAACTGGTAGACGCCGCCGTGAAGCATCTGAAAGCGCAGCAATAATACATAGCAAACGAGCAGGCCGGCCTCAATAGCCGGTCTGCTCGTTTACTGCTATGGTTATGTCTGTTTGAAATACTTCTCCCATGTGGATTTGAAAATCTGCACGCTTCCCTGTTCCCATCGCTTGAACTTTTGCAGCGGGACGCCAAGCTGCGTGGCATATGCCTTCTGCGTCAAGCCGAGCCGCTGGCGTATGGCTTTGATCTGCGCTCCCTGACCCCGCAGCAGAAACAGGTTATAGTCATCCAGCAAATCCTCCAGCGGCACTTCAAACAGCTCCGCCAGCTTCTCCATATGCTCCTTCGGATAAAAGTCCCGCCCTGCCTCTTCGTAATGGATGTAGGTACTGCGGTCAATACCCGCATAGTCTGCCACGTCTCTCTGCCGCAGTCCTTTCTGATAACGATACCACCGCAGCTTGTCCGCAATTTCCGTGATCTCGGATGCGTCCGAAAACCGCAGATTGAACTTCTCGGCATCCAAAAACTTATGTGGAAGGACGACCGGGAACTTGAGAATTTGAAGCGGCGCAACTTTTAACGTACCTGCAACATTCGCAGCCAATACATAGCTGCGGACTTTCAGGCGGCAGAACATAGACCATTTTGCCCCAAAAGGTTCATGGTTTTCCACCTCAACCGCCGTTTGTTCCGCTGTGATAGGATAGTATTTTCTACACATCTGGCTGCATAGGTTGCAAGCCGTGCGCCCTTTTCCGGATTGAAGGTGGAAATCCCCTTGATCAGTCCGATGGTGCCAATCGAGATCAGATCCTCCTGATCTGCGTTCTGCGCGTAGTATTTTTTCATGATGTGCGCAACCAGCCGCAGATTGCGCTCAATCAGGATGTTTCGGGCTTCCAGATCCCCTGCCGCGCTCCTTTGAAGATAGTTCCGCTCCTCCTCCGCGCTCAAGGGCTTGGGAAAGGAACCGGATGCGCTGCTCAGGCGGAGCGAGGAGAGCATGCTGCTGAGCATGAGCCAGACCGCTGCGGAAAACATTCGCATCACCTCCATATAGGAACTGTATTCCGTCAGCGCTTGTCCAAATTCCGCGGGTCAAGCCAAAAAATCCCCAGCGTGTCGGAAATGCCTTTTCGACACGCTGGGGCTCGCTATTAACGTTGCTTCAGGCTTCGCGTCAAAGCAGCCTGCACAGGCACGCGAGCGCGGCACAGGCCGGGAGACAGAGCGCGAAATGCAGCAGATGAGCCCTCCGGTTATAGCCGAATTGATGCGGCCCCACAACGCCCTTCAGCTCCGGATAAAGTGCAGAAAGCAAGTATGAATCCGCTTCAGAAAACGGGTCTCCCCTGCTTGACGACGCCGCTTACCAGGTTGCTGCCCATGCGGTAGAAGATATAGGCAAGGTCCTGGGCGTCCCAGAGGGTAAGGTCCGCGGCCTTTCCGGGCTCGATGCTGCCGATCTGCCCTGCGCGGCAGATGGCGGCGGCCGCGTTCAGGGTAACGCCGGTCAGCGCCTGCTCCGGCGTCAGACGATAGCGCAGGCAGGCAAGATTCATGACCAGCTGCAGGTTCAGGCTCGGGCAGGAGCCGGGATTAAAATCGGACGCCAGCGCGACCGGTACGCCCGCGTCAAGCATGCTGCGGGCGGGAGCAAAGTCCGCGCCCAGATACAGGCTTGTCGCCGGCAGGCAGCACGCGACGCTCCCGCCGGCCCGCAGCGCCTCAATTCCGGAAGCCCGGCAGACAATCAGGTGCTCCGCAGAGACGGCTCCCAGGCGGCCTGCAAGCTCGCTTGCGCCGATGGCGTCAATTTCATCGGCATGCACCTTGAGCTTCAGGCCGAGCGACTGCGCGCGGAGAAGAATCTGCTCGCTTTCCGTGACGGTAAACGCGCCTGTTTCGCAGAAAACGTCGCAGAATTCCGCAAGCTGCTCCTCTCTGACCGCCGGCAGAACCGTCTGGCAGATCAGGCGGATATAGCCGGCGCGGTCCTGCGTGTACTCCTCCGGCATGGCATGCGCGCCAAGATAGGTGGCCGCGAGCGAAATCGGCTGCGTCTGGTCAAGCCGCCGGATGACGCGGAGCATTTTTAGCTCTGTTTCAAGATCCAGCCCGTAGCCGCTTTTCGCCTCAACCGTCGTCACGCCGAGACGGAGCATCTGCGCAAGCGCGGTCCGGCCCCTTTCATAGAGCGTCTGCTCCGGGGCCTGCCTGGTTGCGCGGACGGTGGAGAGAATCCCGCCGCCCTCGGCTAGAATGTCAAGATAGCTTGCGCCGTGCAGCTTTTTTTCCAGCTCGTTCTGCCGCCAGCCGCCAAAAATCAGGTGCGTGTGCGCATCCACCAGCCCCGGCGTCACAAGCCTTCCGCCCGCATCCAGGACGGAGACCTCCTCGGCGTCCGGCGTTCTTCTGCTCCCTGTGGCCAGAATTTTTCCGTCCTCTATGAGAATCCAGGCGTCCTTCTGCAGCCGGATTTCCCCCTGCTGTGCGCCTGCGCGGGCAGAATGCCCCTCCGGCGTTGCAAGAAGGCCGATATTCTGAATCAGAAGATGTTCCATGTGCCTACCCCGCCCTTAAAAGCCGGCCTTTTTCAGCGCGGACTGCACAAGGGCGTCCTCTGCCAGATAGGGCAGGGTGATCTGGTCCTCGCCGCGATGGGCCTCGTTATACTCCGCCGCAGTCTGCATGGCGTTTTCGTTTCTGGCCCAGCTCCTCCTGGCGACGCCGACCATCGTGTCCCACGGCATGGCCATGCGGAGAATTGCATCCACGCGCTCCGAGCCGTCCAGCACCATGCCGAAGCCGCCGTTGACGGCGCGCCCGACGCCGGTTCCGCCACCGTTGTGAAGCGCAATATAGCTCATGCCGCGCGCGGCGTTCCCGGCGAAGCACTGCGCGGCCATCTCCGCCATGATGTTGGAGCCGTCCTTGATATTGGAGGTTTCGCGGAAGGGCGCGTCCGTGCCGCCGGTGTCGTGGTGGTCCCGGCCAAGCATGACGGGGCCGATTTCCCCTTTTCGGACCATCTCGTTAAAGCGCAGCGCAAGCTCCGTCCGCCCCTGCGCGTCCTGATAGAGAATGCGGCACTGCGTGCCGACGACCAGACGGTTTTTTTCCGCGTCGCGCACCCAGACGTAATTGTCATAGTCCTGATAGCGCCGGTTGTGCGTGCGCAGATACTCGGCTGCCGCCTGGTCCGTTTTCCGCAGGTCCTCAGGCCTGCGGCTCAGGCAGCACCAGCGGAACGGACCGTAGCCGAAATCAAACAGGCACGGGCCGAGAATATCCTCCACATAGGAAGGAAACACAAAGCCGTCCAGATCGTTTTCCCCATTTTTGCATACGCTTTTCACGCCCGCATCATAAACGGCCTTGAGGAAGCTGTTCCCGTAGTCAAAGAAATAGGTGCCGCGCGCGGCGAAGCTGCAGATCAGCGCATAATGGCGCCGAAGCGTATGGTCCACAAGCTGCCGGAAGCGCGCCGGGTCCGCAGAAAGAAGCCTTGTCCGCTCGTCAAAGCTCAGCCCCTGCGGGCAGTAGCCGCCGTCGTAGGGCGCGTGGCAGGAGGTCTGATCGCTCATCAGGTCGACGTGGATTTCCTGCGCATAAAGATATTCCAGAAGGTCGACAATATTGCCGTTGTAGGCGACCGCGCAGGGCTTTCCTTCGGCCTGATGCGTGCGCGCAAGGCGCACGGCCTCCTCCAGGCTTTGCGTGCGGTGGCTGACCCAGCCCTGCGTGAAGCGTGTTTCAATCCGCGAAGCGTCCACCTCCGCGATGATGGACGCCGCGCCCGCAATTTCCGCCGCCTTTCCCTGCGCGCCCGACATTCCGCCAAGCCCCGCCGAGACAAACAGCTTTCCGACCAGATTTTCGTCGTTGCGGAGGCCGAGCTTCAGCCTGCCCGCGTTCAGAAGCGTATTGAACGTGCCATGGACGATGCCCTGCGGGCCGATGTACATCCAGCCGCCGGCTGTCATCTGCCCATAGTTTGCAACGCCAAGCGCCGCTGCGCGGTTAAAATGCGCCTGATTGTCAAACTCTCCGATCATCAGTCCGTTTGTGATGATCACACGGGGCGCAAGCCGGTGGCTCCGGAACAGGCCCAGCGGGTGCCCGGACATCACGACCAGCGTCTGCTCACCGGTCAGCTGCTCGAGATATTTTTTAATCAGCCGGTACTGCATCCAGTTCTGGCAGACCTGGCCTGTTTCGCCGTAGGTTGTAAGCTCGTAGGGATAGAGCGCAACGTCAAAATCCAGGTTGTTGTCGATCATGACCTGGATGGCCTTTCCCTCTGTGCAGCGGCCCTGATATTCCTCAATCGGCCTTCCGTAAATCCTTCCGGCGGGCCGGAAGCGGTAGCCGTAGATCCGGCCGTGCTCCCTGAGTTCCCGGGCAAACTCCTCCGCCATCTGCGCGTGGAAGCGGGGCGGAATATAACGCAGGGCGTTGCGGACGGCAAGCACGCGGTCTGCCGCGGAGAGCTGCGCCTCGCGGTAGGGCGCGCGGCGAAAGCTGCTTTCCAGCGGCGGATAATCCGGAAGCGTGTCATCCAGCTTGATGGTCATACAGGATTCAGGATGTTTGTACATAGGCGTCCTCGCTTTCGTCATTTTGTCAGATAAAGTATTGAAAATTTATCTTATTTTTTATCTATATTGCATTATAACAGGGATGTGATATAATAGCAACCGGCAGAACGAAAGATTTGGAGGATCAGACCATGCCGAAGCTCATCGAATGCATCCCGAATTTCAGCTGCAGTCGCCAGAAGGACCCGGCGGCCTATCAGGCACTCGTGGATACGGCAAACAGCATTCCCGGCTGCACGCTTTTTGACGCGCAGACGGACGGAAACCACAACCGCTGCGTCTTTACCCTGATCGGCTCGCCTGCGGCGGTGGAGGAGGCTGCGTTCCAGCTGACGAAGACCGCCGCCGCGCACATCGATATGAATTTCCACCGCGGGGAGCACAAAAGAATGGGCGCGGCCGACGTCATCCCCTTTGTGCCGCAGGTGGACGTCACGATGGAGGAGGCCGTCGCCTGCTCGCGGCGCGTGGCAAAGCGGATCTGGGAGGAGCTTTCCATCCCCTCCTTCCTGTATGAGGCCAGCGCGGCGCGGCCGGAGCGGCAGGATCTTGCCGAATGCCGGAAGGGCGAATTTGAAGGAATGCCGGAAAAGCTGCTCCGGCCGGAATGGGCGCCGGATTTCGGCGAGCGGAGGATTCATCCGACGGCCGGCGTCAGCGCCGTCGGCGCGCGCATGCCGCTCATCGCGTATAACTGCAATCTTGCAACCGGCGACGTGCGCATCGCAAAGAAAATCGCAGCCGCAATCCGCGCGAAATCCGGCGGCTTCCGCAGCTGCAAGGCGATGGGCTTCATGCTGGCCGACCGCGGCGTTGCGCAGGTCTCCATGAATCTGGTCAATTACGAGGATACGCCGATCTACATGGTCTACGAGACCGTCTGTACGCTCGCCGAGCATTACGGCACGCGGGTGACGGAAAGCGAGATTGTCGGCCTGACGCCCGCAATGGCGATGCTGGAGTGCGCAAAGTTCTATCTGAAGGCCCATGATTTTAATTGCCGCGAGCAGGTGGCGGAATATCACATTCTGGATATGCTGGCGGAGTGAGGAGAAGCTTATGACGCTCAGAAATTACACAGTTGAGGATTTTTCATCCTTGGTTGCCTCCAATGCGCCGGCCCCGGGCGGCGGGTCCTGCGCGGCGCTGCTGGGCGCGCTCGGCGCGGCGCTGACTGCGATGACTGCGGCGCTGACGCAGGGCAGAAAAAAATACGCCGCGTTCGAAGAAAACGCGGCGAGGGTACAGGCAGAGTGCGAGGCGGTGCGCGAAGCGCTTCTTGCGCTCATGCAGCGCGATACGGAGGCCTTCCGCACGGTTTCGGACGCGTATGCCATGCCGAAGCAGACGCAGGCGCAGCTGGACTGCCGCTCCGCGGCCATCCAGAGGGCGCTCCGGCTGTGTACAGGGACGCCGCTTGAGATGATGCGCTGCGCAAACGAGGCGCTGGAGCTGGCGGCATCCCTGTCGGACGGCTACAACGTTTCGGCGGCAAGCGACCTTGGCGTTGCGTTTCTGGCGATGGGGGCGGCGCTTCGGGGCGCATGGCTCAACGTGCGCATCAATCTGGCCTCCATCTCAGACGAAGCCTTTGTCCGCGAAGCCGCAGAGCAGGCGCAGGCGCTGCTTCAGCAGGGACTCCGGCTCTCGGAGGACGGCTATGCGCGCGTCCTGCGGACAATCGAAGGATAAAAAGATAAACCGGCACCCTGGGCCAGGCCCAGGGCTGCCGGTAAAGCCAAAAAATATTTTAATGGGGTCAGACAAAGCCGTCCGGGTTTCTGAGCTGCCAGTTCCAGGCGTCCCGGCACATGTCAAGCAGCGTCTTCTCCGTCCGCCAGCCGAGTACCCGCGCGCTTTTTTCCGGGTCCGCGTAGCAGACCGGCAGGTCGCCCGCACGCCGCGGCGCAATGCGGTATGGAATTTCCCTTCCGCAGGCTGCTTCAAAGGCGTGCAGCACCTCCAGGACACTGTAGCCCCTGCCGCTGCCGAGGTTGAAAATCTCCTCGCCGGTGTGCGTCATCAGGTAGTCCAGGGCTGCGGCGTGTCCCCTGGCCAGGTCCATCACATGGATGTAATCCCGGACGCCAGTTCCGTCCGGCGTGGGATAATCGTTTCCGAACACCTGGAGGAAGGGGCGCTTTCCGATGGCGGTTTGCGCAATATAGGGCGCAAGGTTATTGGGGACACCGTTCGGCTGCTCGCCGAGCAGGCCGCTTGGATGCGCGCCGATCGGATTGAAGTAGCGAAGCTGGACGACGGACCATTCCGCGTCTGCCCGCGCAAGGTCGCGGAGTATCTGCTCGCCCATGTACTTTGTCCAGCCATAGGGGTTTGTGCAGGCTCCGGTTTTTGCCGTTTCCTTCAGCGGCATTTCGTTATCTGCGGCATATACGGTCGCAGAGGAGGAAAAAATCAGGCGCTTGACGCTGAAGCGCGCCATGACTGCGCAGAGCGTCATGGTTGCGGTCAGATTGTTCCGGTAATAGTCGAGCGGCTTTTCCACGGATTCGCCGACCGCCTTGAGGCCGGCAAAATGGATGACGCAGTCCGGCCGGTATTCTGAGAAAATGCGCGCCAGCAGCGCCTCGTCGCAGGCGCTGCCCAGAATGAAGGCAAGCGGCCGTCCGGTAATTTCCTGCACCCGTTCCAGGCTCTTTTCGCTTGCGTTGCACAGATTGTCCAGGACAAGGACCTCGTGTCCTGCCTCCAGCAGCGCCACGCAGGTATGGCTTCCGATATATCCGGCCCCGCCGGTCACAAGCACGCGCATAAGCGTCCCCCCCTTTTTTCTCAGAGTATAGCACAAAATGGAAGGACGCGCAAGCGTTACTCCAGGCGCTTCAGCCCCTGCGAGATTTCGCTCAGGCACTGCGCCGCCTCCTGCGGCATACCTCCGCGCGTACCGACGTCCGCAAGGCAGAGCATACCAAGAAGCCTTCCCCGCTGCGCGACCGGAAGCCTTCGCAGCCGGTTCGCCGACATCTGCTGCAGGGCCGCCGGAAGCTCGTCGTCCGGCCCCGCAAGAACCGGGTGCGCGGACATGATCTCGGACACCTTTGTCTTTTCTGCGTTTTTTCCGGCGGCGACGCAGCGAAGCGTCACATCCCGGTCGGTCAGAATGCCGCAGAGCTTCCTACCTGCGCCGCAGACCGGGAGCGAGCCGACGTTATACCGGCTCATAAGCCTGGCCGCCACGCTGACAGGCTCGGACGCGCCGACGCTGATTACCTGACTGGACATACATTCTCGGACCTTCATCGTACCCTCCTGGAAGCAGCTTCCCCCGGCAGAATCTCTGCCGGGGGAAGAAATTCTATGAAGGAATTCTAGCCAGAATGGCCGCGCCGCATACCTCAGGCCTGCGCCTTCAGCTTGCGGTCGATTGCGTCGGCGGCCTTTTTGCCGGCACCCATGGCAAGAATGACCGTCGCCGCGCCCGTGACGGCGTCGCCGCCGGCAAAGACGTTCTCACGCGTGGACATTTCGTTCTCATCTACGATGATGCCGCCCTTTTTGTTGGTTTCAAGGCCGGGCGTTGTGGAGCGGATCAGCGGGTTCGGGCTTGTGCCGAGGGACATGATAACCGTATCGACGTCCAGCACAAATTCGGAGCCCTCCACCGGAATCGGGCGGCGGCGGCCGGATGCGTCAGGCTCGCCAAGCTCCATCCGGATGCACTTCATGCCGCACACACGGCCATCCTCGCCGCCGAGAATTTCCACCGGGTTCGTAAGCGTCATGAACTCGATGCCCTCCTCCTTGGCGTGGTGCTGCTCCTCCAGACGCGCAGGCATTTCGGCCTCGCCGCGGCGATAGACCACGTAAACCTTCTCCGTGCCCATGCGCTTGGCGCAGCGGGCAGCGTCCATGGCGACGTTGCCGCCGCCGACGATTGCCGCCGCCTTCGAATGCAGAATCGGCGTATCATATTCCTCCTGATAGGCCTTCATGAGGTTGATGCGCGTAAGGTATTCATTGGCCGAGCAGACGCCCTTGAGCGCCTCGCCCGGAATATGCATGAACATGGGCAGGCCTGCGCCGGAGCCGACAAAGACGGCCCTGAAGCCCATTTCAAACAGCTCGTCGATGGAAAGCACCTTGCCGATGACCATGTCGGTCATCACCTCGACGCCCTGCGCCTTCAGCTTTTCCACCTCGTTTGCGACAATGGCCTTGGGCAGACGGAATTCCGGAATACCGTAGACCAGCACGCCGCCGGCGGTGTGCAGCGCTTCAAAAATGGAAACCTGATAGCCCTTCTTGGCAAGCTCGGACGCGCAGGTCAGGCCGGACGGGCCGGAGCCGACGACGGCGACCTTCACGCCGTTCGAGGCGGCTTTTTCGGGCATGGCGTTCACATTTTCACGGTACCAGTCGGCGACGAAGCGCTCCAGCCGGCCGATTGCAACCGGCTCTCCCTTCACGCCGCGCACGCAGCGGGACTCGCACTGCGTCTCCTGCGGGCAGACGCGGCCGGAGAGCGCGGGCAGCGCGTTTGTGGAGGTGATGATTTCATACGCCGCGGCAAAATCGCCCTCGGAGACCTTGGCAATGAACTCCGGAATCCGGATGTTGACCGGGCAGCCCTCAATACACTGCGGCTTTTTGCACTGCAGGCAGCGCTTGGCCTCGTTTACGGCCATTTCGGCGGTGTAGCCCAGCGTGACTTCCTTGAAATTATGGTTACGAACGTTCGGTTCCTGCTCCGGCATCGGAGTTTTGGTCATTTGCATGTTCGCCATTGTTGTTTCCTCCCCTTACTTGATGAGCGATTCGCCCAGCTTCTGCATGCGGCAGATGTGGGTTGTTCTCTCTTCGGCCTCGCGCTCACGGTAGACGCTGTTGCGGCTCATGAGCTCGTCATAGTCCACCTGATGGCCGTCAAAATCCGGTCCGTCCACGCAGGCGAATTTAACCTCGCCGCC
>CAKUHJ010000073.1 GCA_934655935.1 uncultured Oscillospiraceae bacterium
CGATACGGTCGCCGAGGGTCATAGCCTCGACCTGGTCATGGGTAACATAGATGAAGGTGGTGTCGATCTTCTCGCGCAGCTTGATGATCTCGGCACGCATCTGGTTACGGAGCTTGGCGTCGAGGTTGGACAGAGGCTCGTCCATCAGGAAGACCTTCGGGTTCCGGACGATCGCGCGGCCGATGGCCACACGCTGTCTCTGGCCGCCGGAAAGCGCCTTCGGCTTACGGTTGAGGTACTGGGTGATGTCGAGGATTTCGGCGGCCTCACGGACCTTGCGGTCGATCTCGGCCTTGGGGGTCTTCTTCAGCTTCAGCGAGAAGGCCATGTTATCATAAACGGTCATGTGCGGGTACAGAGCATAGTTCTGGAAGACCATGGCGATGTCGCGGTCCTTCGGCGCAACGTCGTTCATAAGCTTGCCGTCGATGTAGAGCTCACCCTCGGTGATCTCTTCCAGACCGGCGACCATACGCAGCGTCGTGGACTTGCCGCAGCCGGACGGGCCGACGAGAACGATGAATTCCTTGTCCTTGATGTCCAGGTTGAATTCCTGAACCGCAACGACGCCCTTGTCCGTAATCTGAAGGTTGACCTTCTCCTTTTCAGGATTCTCTTCTTCCTTCTTCTTTTTCTTGCCCTTCTTCTCTTCCCCGCTGATAAACGGATAGATCTTCTTTACATTTTTCAGGGATACTTCTGCCATAGCAACTGACTCTGAGTGCGAGGCCTCCGCCTGCGCATTCTCACGGCAATCGGGCTGGATTGCCGCATTGCGACACGTCTCCACAGTGCCGCACCGCAAGTCCTGCGGAAATCGGTGTTCCTCCTTTTTTTACCGCCTGCAGCCCATAATTGTGGATTGGACATACCGCGGCTAAGATATGTTTATTTTAGCAGAACAAAGCAAAAAAGTCTTCCCGCAATTTCGCACAAAATTCGTCTGAATTTCTGCCTATTTTGCACAACGAGGCATGCACGCCTTGTAAAAGCAGCTGCAGCCTGATAGAATATAAAAAAGTATCCGCAGAAGGAGGGCCTGTCATGAAGCAGACCACGCTTTGCTATCTGACGCGGGGCGGCGAGGTTCTGATGCTGCACCGGATCAAGAAGGCGATGGATGAAAACCGGGACAAGTGGATCGGCGTCGGCGGGAAGCTGGAAGACCGCGAAAGCCCGGAGGACTGCGTCCGGCGGGAGGTGCTGGAGGAAACCGGCCTCACGCTGACAAGCTTCCGCTACCGGGGACTTGTCACCTTCGTCTCGGACCGGTGGCCGACGGAGTACATGCATCTTTTCACAGCCGACGGCTTTACCGGCACGCTCCGCACCTGCGACGAGGGAGAGCTTGCCTGGATTCCGCGCGCGCAGCTTCTTTCGCTGCCGTCCTGGGCCGGAGACCGGATTTTTCTGGACCTTCTCTGGCAGGACGCGCCGTTCTTCTCCCTGAAGCTCGTCTACGAGGGCGAGCAGCTGGTTCAGGCGGCGCTGGACGGCGCGCCGCTGGAGCTGCCTTACAAAGAAAGGTCGGATTTTTCATGCTGAATTACAGTCTTCTGCTTCTGGCGGGGCTTCTGCAGGGCGTCATGGTCTCGCTGAACGCGCAGCTTGGCAATCATTTCAGCCTCTTCGGCGTCTGCTTTTTCGTGCACGGCATCGCACTGGCGCTGCTTCTGGGGTGGCTGCTTGCAAAACGGCAGCCTCTGCGCGTCGCCGGCGCGCCGTGGTATGTTTATCTGGTGGGGGCCATGGGCATTGCGATTGTCGCCACGTCCAGCTGGTGCACGCTGAAGCTTGGCGCCGGCGCGTTTATGGCGCTTTCCACTGCCGGGCAGCTGGCCTCCTCCGCGCTTATCGACCGCTTCGGTCTTTTCGGGCTGCCGAAAACGCGCATCGGGCGGCGGCAGCTGCCGGGCTATGCGCTGGTGCTGCTCGGCACGGCGCTCGTAATTCTGAACTGAGGAGGCGCTTTCATGCTGCACGCACTGGTCGCCGTATGCAACGGCTTTTTCAACTCTGTCAACCGCATGACGAACGTCCGCGCCGGAAAAATCTTCGGCACGGGCAACGGCGCGCTCATCAATTATGTGGAGGCGACGGTCCTGTCCCTACTGCTCATCTTCCTGCTTGGCGACGGGCCAGAGCTTCGCTGGGGCCATATCGCGGCCGTGCCGTGGTGGGTGTATGCAGGAAGCGTCTGCGGGCTTCTGGCGCAGCTGCTGCAGATTGTGGGGACCTTGCGCTCCAATGCGCTGGTTTCCTCAATTCTGATGCTGACCGGCAATCTCGGAATCTCTCTGGCGCTCGACTATGTATTCTACGGCGTGTTCAGCTGGGCGAAGGTCGCAGGCATGCTTCTGATTCTGTGCGGCATGAGCTGGGTGGAGCTTGCCAAGCGCCGGGAGAACGCTGCAGAGCTGGAGAAATAGCCTGACCCGGGCGGTCAAAAAGACTTTTTCGGCCCAAGACTGTCGAAAAACTATGATTTGCAGCTCTGAAACTGAGCAGCGGGGGTAGTGTGAAGGGGGCAAAAAGCCCCCTTCGCGTTCAATCAAGCGGTTTTCTGAACTTTTTTGAAGTTCAGAAAACCGGCCTCAGCGGGGCGAAAAGACTTTTTCGGCGCGCTGAGGCCGGGGCGGTTCTCCGCCCCGGCCCTGCCGGTTCAAAGCCGCTCCGATGCGCGGGTGCGCGCCCGGAGCAGACGGTGCAGAAGCCAGCCTGCCCGGCCGGCCGCAGCCGCCCGGTTCCGCGGGCAAAAAAGCTGCGCGGCATTTCTGCGCCCCGGCGTCCCGGCCTGACGCCGCAGGGCGGACCCCGCACCCGGAGTCCCCATTCCGGCCCTCAGGAAGCACGGCGCAGACCGTCTGCAATCGGTCTGCCGGCTCCGGAAGCGACGTACGGATTTTCCTGCCGCCTCCGGCAAAAAAATCATGTACATCCGCGCTCTGGCAGATGGCTTCCATCATAGCTTTTCCCGCCTGCGCGCCGCTATTCATCCATTCTCCAAAAATGATTTGACGCAGCTGCGCCGGAAGGATAAAATAAGCCCGGAGGCGGATGCTATGACACAGGAATTTCAGGATCTGACGGAGCGCGGGCTGCGCTCTGAGACAATTTTTGACGGTAAAATTCTGCACATCCGGCGCGATACCGTCGCCCTGCCGAACGGAAAGACCGCGACGCGGGAATATACGGCGCACGGCGGCGCGGTATGCGTGCTGCCGCTGCTGGACAACGAGGATGTGCTTCTGGAGCGGCAGTACCGGTATCCCCTTGGGCAGGAGCTGATTGAAATCCCGGCCGGCAAGCTGGACGCCCCGGACGAGGACCGGCGGCAGGCCGCGCTGCGGGAGCTCCGGGAGGAAACCGGCGCGCAGGCGGAGGAGCTGATCGCGCTCGGCGATTTTTATCCGGCCTGCGCGTACTCCACGGAGCGCATCAGCATGTTCCTTGCAAGAGGCCTGCATTTCGGCGCGCAGCAGCTGGACGAGGACGAGTTTTTAAATACGTTCCGCCTTCCGCTGCGCGAGCTGGTCCGGATGGTTCTGGCCGGCCGGATTCCGGACGGAAAAACGCAGGCCGCTGCGCTGCGGGTCTGGTGCATGCTGCATGACAATATCTGATTTTGCGATAGAAACAACACGAAATAACATAACACAACATATGTTTTATGTGGTATAATGAAGGAAACGAACACAGGAGGAGATTCCATGGAGCAGTTTGACCTGATTGTAATTGGCGGCGGCCCCGGCGGCTATCTCTGCGCAGAGCGCGCAGCGCAGGGCGGGATGCACGTTGCTTTGATTGAAAAACGGGCGCTTGGCGGCACCTGCCTGAACGAGGGCTGCGTACCGACCAAGAGTCTTCTCTACTGCGCCAAGCAGTATTCCGCGGCAAAGCACGCCGGAGACTACGGCGTAAGGGCAGAAAACGTTTCCATTGACCACGCGGCCGTCGTCGCGCGGAAGGATCAGGTGGTCAAAACGCTGGTGCGCGGCGTCGGCGCGGCAATGAAGGCCCACCGCATCACCGTTTTCTCCGCCGAGGGACGGCTTCAGGGAAAGGACGGCGAGCTGTTTACGGTTCTGGCCGGCCAGACGCTGCTGGGCGCAAAAAAGCTGGTGCTGGCCAGCGGCTCCAGCGCGGCGGTGCCGCCCATTCCCGGCGTTAAGGAGGGGCTGGCGTCCGGCTTTGTCATGACCAACCGCGAACTTCTTTCCATGACGCGCACGCCGAAGGAGCTGGTCTGCATCGGCGGCGGCGTCATCGGGCTTGAAATGGCCTGCTATTTTGCCACCATCGGCGTCAAGGTCACCGTCATTGAAATGCTTCCGAAGATTGCCGGCAATACGGACCCGGAAATCTGCGAGCTGCTGATGAAGACCTACAAAAAGGAGGGCATGCAGTTCTGCCTGAACGCCAGGGTCGAATCCGTGCAGGACGGCTGCGTGACGTATTCCGACGCCGCCGGACAGCACCGTGTTTCCTGCGACTGCGTGCTTCTTTCCGCAGGCCGCCGCGCGGACGTCAGCGGGCTGAACATTGAGGCGCTCGGCCTTCTGACAGAGCGCGGCGCACTGGTCACGGACGAGCATCTGCAGACCAATGTTCCGGGCGTCTATGCCGTCGGCGACTGCAACGGAAAGCTGATGCTTGCACATACGGCCTACCGGGAAGCCGAGGTCGCCGTCAATCATATGCTGGGCAGGAAGGACCGCATCGACTACAGCGTCATTCCCTCTGTAATCTATACGACGCCGGAGGTTGCAAGCGTCGGCGAGACGGAGCAGAGCGCAAAGGAAAAGGGCCTCGACGTGACAGTCGTCAAGGCGCCCATGCGTCTTTCCGGCCGCTTCCTGGCGGAAAATCCGCACGGGGAGGGCTTCTGCAAGCTCGTCTATGACCGCAGGCAGCACAGCCTCATCGGCGTGCACATGGTCGGACCCTATGCCTCGGAGGCCATTTACGGCGCGGCGATGATGGTCTACTCCAAGCTCCCCGCGGAGCATCTGCAGCGGCTGGTGTTCCCGCACCCCACCGTCTGCGAGGTCATCCGCGAAGCGCTGTTCATGCTGTAAAATAACAAAAACAGGGGCGCGCCGCAAAATTGCGGCGCGCCCCACAGCGTGTCGAAAAAGTCTTGGTTTTTTTGACGGTACAGTCTCAGTGCGTCTGCCGGTACTTCTGGATGCCAAGCGCCAAAAGCTCCATCGCGCGGACCAGCTCCGCCTCCTCAAGCACATAGGCAATCCGGATCTCGTTTTTTCCCTTGCCGGGCGTGGCGTAAAATGCGCCGCCGGCCGAGAACATGACGGTGTCGCCGTGATCGTCGAAGGACTCCAGAAGCCATTTCTGGAATTCCTCGGCGTCGTCAACCGGGAGCGCCGCCATGAGATAGAACGCGCCCTTCGGGCACTGGAAAATGACGCCCGGAATCCTGGCAAGCTCGCGGACCACCGTGTCGCGCCGCCTGCAGTATTCGGCGCGCACGGCGTCAAAATATTCCGGCTTCACAGTGTAGAGCGCCGCAGCCGCAACCTGATCCAGCGTCGCAACGGAAAGCCTTGCCTGGCAGAGCTTGAGCGCGTGCGCCATCAGCTCTCGGTTTCGGCTGATCAGGCAGCCGATGCGCGCGCCGCAGGCCGAAAAACGCTTGGAAACGGAGTCGATGAGAATCAGGTTCTCCTGCCCGAAGCCGAACTGCGCAAAGCTCAGCAGCCCCTCTCCACCGTAGACAAACTCCCGGTAGACCTCGTCCGCAATCAGATAGAGCCCATGCTCCACGGCAAATTCCAGAATCATCCGCATCTGTTCAACGCTCAGGCACGTGCCCGTAGGATTCCCCGGATTGGAGATCAGGATGGCGCGGGTGCGCGGCGTCAGCTTCTGCGCGAGACGCGCGCGCTCGGCGTAGAAATACCCTTCCTCGGGCCTGGTCTCAATCGGGACGATTTTTGCGCCGGCCATGCTGACAAAGGTGTTGTAGTTCGGGTAAAAGGGCTCGGGCGTCAGAATTTCGTCGCCGTCGTCGAGGATGCAGCTGCAGGCAATCTGAAGCGCCTCACTGCCGCCGGTCGTAATCAGGACCTCGTCCCGGCTCAGCGGCACGCCGATGTTTTCATAATAGCCCCGGACCGCGTCAATCAGCGCGGGCATACCGGGCGAGGCTTCGTAGGCAAGCACCGGCTTTTCAAAATTCCGGACCGCGTCAAACAGCTGCGCGGGCGTATGAATATCCGGCTGGCCGATGTTCAGGTGGTAAATCTTTTTTCCTGCTGCTTCCGCCGCGACGGCATAGGGGTGGAATTTGCGCATGGGCGAGAGCCCGCACCGAAGAATCTTGCTGGAAAATTTCATACGGAAGCCTCCTGTTGTTGTTTTTGTCATAAAAATCCATGAGCCCAAGGGCATTATAGCATGCCGGCCGGCAACAAATCAATCGTATCCTGCAAAACAGGGTAATTTCTGAACATATGATGAATTCCGGCCGGGGGCGTTTTCACGCTCCGGCCGGAATTCATCAGGATTGTCAGCCAATGTGGAGAAGCGCGGTAGCAAAGGTGAAGTAGACCATCAGCGACAGGAAGTCCACAATGGTCGTGATAATCGGCGAAGCCATGACGGCCGGGTCAAAGCCCAGCTTTTTGGCAAGCAGCGGCAGCGTCGAGCCGACGAGCTTTGCCAGAAAGACCGTCAGCGCCAGGGAAATGCACACCACCAGCGCCACAACCGGCGTCACGCTTTCGTTGTGCAGAAGCAGGCGGTCGATGAGCATGATCTTTCCGAAGCAGGCGATGGCCAGGCATATGCCGCAGAGAACGGCCACGCGCATTTCCTTCCAGATCACGCGGAAAATATCCCGGAACTGGATTTCGTTCAGGCTGATGCCGCGGATGATGGTAACGCAGGCCTGCGAGCCGGAGTTGCCGCCGGTATCCATCAGCATGGGGATGAAGGCCGTCAGGCAGGGCAGCGCGCCCAATGCGTTTTCAAAGCTGGAAATCACAAGCCCCGTGAGCGTGGCCGAGATCATCAGCAGCAGCAGCCACGGAATCCGGTTTTTCCAGATTTCCAGCGGCGTCGAGCGCATATACGGATGCTCCGACGGGAGCATAGCCGCCATTTTTTCCATATCCTCGGTGGCCTCGTCCTCCATGACGTCCATGGCGTCGTCGAAGGTGATGATGCCGACCAGGCGGTTTTCCGTGTCCACAACCGGCAGCGCCAGGAAATTATACTTGGAGAACATCTGCGCGACCTGCTCCTGGTCGTCCATGGTGCCGACGGTGATCACGTTTTCCTGCATAATGTCGGAAATCAGCGTATCGTCGTCCTCGCACAGAAGAAGATCCTTCACGCTTACCAGGCCGACGAGCTTATGCCCCTTCGTGACATAGCAGGTATAAATAGTTTCCTTGTCGATGCCGGTGCGGCGGATGCGGAGAATGGCCTCTCCGACGGTCATGTTCGGCCGCAGCGAAACATACTCCGTCGTCATGATGGACCCGGCGGAATCCTCCGGATAGCGGAGAATTTCATTGATCTGCTTGCGCATCTCAGGGTCGGCCTGGGCAAGAATTCTCTGCACGACATTGGCCGGCATTTCTTCTACAATATCGACGGCGTCGTCGACATAGAGCTCGTCGATGACCTCTTTGAGCTCGCTGTCGGAAAAGCCCTGGATGAGAAGCTCCTGTGCGTCCGGCTCCATCTCCACGAAGCTTTCCGCAGCCAGATCCTTCGGCAGCAGCCGGAACAGAAGCGGCAGGCGGCTTTCGTTGAGCTCTTCGAATACGGCGGCAATATCTGCGGGGTTCATGGTGCTGAGAAGATCGCGCAGGGACGTATATTTTTTATCGTCCAGCAGCGTCAGAAAGGTCTTCGCCAGCGAAAAATTGCTTTCTGCCATGTGTATCTTTCCTCCTATCTTTGATTAGGAAGTAAAGACACCCTGCGGGCACATACAAAGCTTAAGGACGGCAGCCACGGGCGCGCAAGGGCGGCTCGGGCGCGCGTAAACTTCGGCCTGCAGATGTGCCGCTACTACTTCCTGCGTCCATGGTCTTTCCTCCTTTTTGATTCATATCCGGACGTTCAGGCAAACAAACGTCCAACATTCATAATAGTGAAAAAAAGCAGGTTTGTCAATCAAAAAAACAAACTTCTGCCGCAGGTCTGCTTTGACTTGCATATTCCGGAAAAAGCAGATATAATCGGAGCAGGGCCGAAGCTTTCCCGGCACGTGCCGGAGCCCCACGCGAAAGGAAACCCCGCACGAACCTCAACCGGATTCCCAGGGCCGCCGAGCGCCGCCTTACAACATACAAGTGAAAAAGGAGAGAGTTCAACATGATTTCCGATGAAAAACTGATTGCCTTCTGTCAGTCGCTGATCCGGACCCCCAGTCTGTCCGGTCAGGAGGAGGGCGTCGCGCAGAAAATCGCGCAGTATATGCGCGAAAATGGCTTCGATGAGGTTGTCATTGACAAATACGGCAGCGTGCTTGGCTGCATCCACGGCAAATACCCCGGCAAGCACGTTCTCATGGACGGCCATATCGATACCGTGCCCGTGCCCGATCCGTCCGTCTGGACGCACGATCCGTTCGGCGCGGAGATTGTGGACGGGAAAATTTACGGCCGCGGCACCTCCGACATGAAGGGCAGCGTCAGCTCCATGGTCACCGCAGCCGCGCGCTATGCCGAGGCGACAAACCGGGAGTTTGAGGGCTCGATTTACGCCTCGTGCTCGGTGCACGAGGAATGCTTCGAGGGCGTCAGCGTGCGCGAAATCACCCGCCTTGCAAAGCCCGACTATGTCATCATCGGCGAGGCCACCACAACCTCTTTGAAAATCGGCCAGCGCGGCCGCGCGGAGGTCGTAGTGGAGACGACAGGCCGCAGCTGTCACTCCTCAAATCCGGAAAAGGGCATCAACGCCGCGTACCACATGGTGGAGCTGATTCAGGAAATCCGGAAGCTTCCAAGCCCGGAGCAGCCCGTGCTCGGCAAGGGTATTCTGGAGCTGACAGACGTCATCTCCAGCCCGTATCCCGGCGCGTCCGTTGTGCCGGCAAAGTGCCGCGCAACGTTTGACCGCCGCCTTCTGGTCGGCGAGACGGAGCAGTCCGTCCTGGCCCCCATCGAAGAGGCCATCGCCCGCGTCAAGGCCCGCATCCCGGAGCTTCAGGCGAGAGTTTACATTGCCGAGGGCGAGGAGCGCTGCTGGACTGGCGAAACCATCCGCGCCAAGCGCTTCTTCCCGGCCTGGCTCCTTTCGAAGGAGGACGAGCTGGTTCAGAAGGTACATGCCGGCCTCCAGGCAGCCGGGATTGACGCGCCCTATTCCCACTTCGCCTTCTGCACGAACGGAAGCTCCTTCTGCGGCGAGAACGGCATCCCGACCATCGGCTTCGGCCCGTCGCTGGAG
>CAKUHJ010000074.1 GCA_934655935.1 uncultured Oscillospiraceae bacterium
CGCCATTCTGACAAAGCACGAGCCGCTTTCGGTCTTCTACGGCGTGGGCGAGGAGGCGCTGGACCACGAGGGCCGGATGATTACCCTGGAATATGAAAAATTCTACGTTGTCACCTGCTACACACCGAACGCGCAGGAGGGGCTCAAACGCATCGACCACCGGCTGAGCTGGGACCGGGCGTTCCGGGAGCGGCTTGTGGCGCTCGACCGGAAAAAGCCGGTCATCGCCTGCGGCGACCTGAACGTCGCCCATCAGGAAATCGACCTGAAGAACCCCGGCCCGAACCGCGGAAACCCCGGCTTCTCCGACGAGGAGCGCGAGAGCTTTTCACAGCTCCTTGCCGCCGGCTTTACCGACAGCTTCCGCTACCGCAATCCCGACACGGCGGACGCGTATACCTGGTGGAGCTACCGCTTCCACGCCAGGGAAAAGAACATCGGCTGGCGCATCGACTATTTCCTGGTTTCCGACCGCATCGCACCGCACATTACGGCCACACCGATCTATCCGGAGCTTCTTGGCTCGGACCACTGCCCGGTGGGCCTGGAATTGGAGGAGAATACCCTATGAAACTGTTCAGACGCCTGACAAGCCTTCTGCTTTGCCTGCTGCTTGTCTTCGGCATGGCCGCCGGCTGCTTTGCCGCAAACAACTACAGCAGCTGGTTTGAGCCCAACTACAAGGAAATCCAGAACCTCGGCCTGCTCCCGTCCAGCTTCTCGGGCCTGGACCTGACAAAGCCCATCACACGCGGCGAAATGGCGGATCTGGCCGTGCAGGCCTTTGAAAAGGCCACCGGCAACGGCATCGAGGTCGAGCGGACGGACTATTTTTCCGATACCACAGACGCCAACATCATCAAGGCCTCCGAATACGGCATCGTCTCCGGCTATCCGGACGGCACCTACCGCCCAGGCAATCCCCTCACCCGGCAGGAATTCTTCAAGATCGTGGAAAACTTCTGCACCTCCGGCGCGTTCAATCCCAGCGCCTCGAACGGCTCGCTTTCCGGCTTCTCGGACGCAGCCAGCGTTTCTGACTGGGCCAAAAACGCGGCCCTCATCTGCGTGGGCTACGGCTTTGTGCAGGGAAGCTCCTCCGGAAGCTCCGTAAAGCTGAACCCGACCTCCACCACCAGCCGCGAGGAGGCCATGACCATCTTCCTGCGCTGCTACAAAAAGCTTAAGGAATACTATCATGAGCTGGTTGTCAGCGCAAGCGTCGTTGTGGACGAAAGCGAGCTGAACGTCACCGTCACCGACGCCAGCAAGACCATGTACGTCACCGCCAGCACCCTGAACGTCCGCGACTCCTGGACCTCCAGCAGCACAAAGGTCGGCACGCTCAGCTTCGGCGACAAGGTTTCCGTGACCGGCGTCTGCTCAAACGGCTGGTTCCGGATTCATTACAAGTCCTTCACCGCCTATGTTTCCGGCGACTACCTGTCCGACCAGGCTGCGAGCAAGCCCTCGGAGAGCGGAAACAGCAGCGGAAGCAGCGGCAGCTCCGGCAGTACCGGCGGCAGCGGCCTTGCCGCGGAGATTGCCGAGTTTGCCATGAGCTTTGTCGGCTACAGCTACGTCTGGGCTGGCGCCTCGCCGTCAACCGGCTTCGACTGCTCGGGCCTTATGTACTACTGCCTGACGCAGTACGGCTATTCCATGAACCGGACCGCGGACGACCAGATGAAGCAGGGCTCCTCTGTCAGCCGCGACGAGCTTGCCGTCGGCGACCTGGTTTTCTTCGGCTACAGCGGCTATGCCAACCACGTCGGCATGTACATCGGCAACGGCAACTTTGTCCACGCCTCCACCCCTTCGACCGGCGTGCGTATCAACTCGCTCGACGAGACCTATTACAAAACCCGCTACATCGGCGCCCGCCGCATCATCTGAGCCTATCTATCCCAAAGCGCCTGCCGGATTCCCGGCAGGCGCTCAGCGTGTCGAAAAAGTCTTTTCGCCCCGCTGAGGCCGGTTTTCTGAACTTTTCGAAGTTCAGAAAACCGCTTGATTGAACGCGAAGGGGGCTTTTTGCCCCATTCACACTCATATCATAGTCTTTCGACAGACTGTGCCGCCGTCCTGTGATCAGTTCACAGGGCGGCGGCAGTTTTTTCTCCGGAGCTTTTATTCCAGTTCGAACGCGCCGGTATAGAGCTGGTAATAGGTACCCTTCTGCGCAATGAGGTCATCGTGCGTGCCGCGCTCAATGATCCGGCCATGCTCCAGGACCATAATGGCGTCGGAGTTCTGCACGGTGGAGAGCCGGTGTGCAATGACAAACACCGTCCGGTTTTTCATCAGCGCGTCCATGCCACGCTGGACCAGCATCTCGGTCCGGGTATCGATAGAGCTTGTAGCCTCGTCGAGAATCATGACAGGCGGGTCCGCAACGGCCGCGCGCGCGATGGAAAGCAGCTGCCGCTGGCCCTGGGAGAGATTCGCGCCGTTCGCGTAGAGCTCGGTCTGATAGCCGTCGGGCAGGCGCGTGATAAAATCGTGCGCGTTGGCAAGCTTTGCGGCCTGGATGCATTCCTCGTCCGTCGCATCAAGCTTGCCGTAGCGGATATTCTCCATCACGGTGCCGGTGAAAAGATTGACGTCCTGCAGCACAACGCCAAGAGAATGGCGCAGGTCCGCTTTTTTGATATGATTGATGTTGACGCCGTCGTAGCGGATTTTTCCGTCTGCCAGGTCGTAAAAACGGTTGATCAGATTTGTGATGGTGGTCTTGCCCGCGCCGGTCGCGCCGACAAAGGCCAGCTTCTGCCCCGGCTCTGCGTAAAGCGAGACGTCGTGCAGAACCGTCTTGCCCGGAACATAGGCAAAATCGACGTCAAAGAACCGCACGTCGCCCCTCAGCGGAATCAGCGCATCCGCCCCGTTCTCCTGCGGCTTTTTCCAGGCCCAGAGGCCTGTACGCCCTGCGCATTCGCACAGCGTGCCGTCCGCAAGGCGCTCACAGTTGACCAGTGTGACGCGTCCGGCGTCCTCCTCCGGCAGCTCGTCCAGGAGCTCAAAAATACGCTTTGCGCCGGCAATGGCCATCGCAACGGCGTTGAACTGCTGCGACACCTGCGAGACGTTCGCGGTAAACTGCTTGCACATGCCAAGGTACGAGGCAACCACGGAAACGCTCAGCGGCGCGAGCAGCGCCCCCGTCGTGACCAGGTTCTGGATGGAAACGTTCATGACGCCGCGCCCGGAGGTAATCAGCAGGCCGCCGGCAAAAGCCGTGGCGACGTACAGAAGATTTCCGAGATTGTTCATGATGGGCCCAAAAATATTTGCAAAGCGGTGTGCGCTTTCCGCGTCCCGGAAAAGCTGCTCGTTCAGGCGGTCAAAGTCCCGCTCCGCCGCCTGCTCGTGGCAGAAGACCTTGACGACCTTCTGGCCGTTGATCATTTCCTCCACGAAGCCCTCGGTCTTGCCGAGCGAGCTCTGCTGGCGCACAAAGAAAGCCGCGGACTTTCCGCCGACGCACTTGGTTGCAAACGTCATGGCGGCGATTCCAAGCAGCACCACCAGCATCAGCGGCATGCTGTAGTAGACCATCATGCACAGAACGCCGAGCACCGTCAGCGAGCAGCTCAGAAGATTCGGCAGACTCTGGGAAATCACCTGGCGGAGCGTATCGGTATCGTTTGTAAAGCGGCTCATGATATCGCCGCGGTTGTTGCGGTCAAAATAGGAAATCGGCAGGCGCTGCATGGTGCTGAACATGCGCACGCGGATTCTGTGCAGCGAGCCCTGCGTGACATGCGCCAGAAGCTGCGTATAGACCGCGATGAGCACGATATTGACCAGATACAGAAGCACCATAATCAGCAGGAGCGAGCCAAGCTCCGGCGCAATACTGCTCCAGCCGGTCTGCAGGCCCTGCTCAATGCAGCGGGTCACAGACTCAATATAGGCTGCCGGCGCGACGCCGATGAGCGCGGTAAGCACCACGCAGAGCGTAATAACGCTCATCCGCACCGGCTCGTCGCGGAAAAGCATGCGCATCAGCCTTCCCAGCACCTTGAAATCCATCTTGCCCTTTCCCGCGCCGACCGGCGCGCGGCCGCGCGGACCCATGGAACGATCAGCCATTCTGCGCACCTCCAATCTGATTCTGAGACGCATAAACCTCGCGGTAAATCTCATTGCTCTTCAAAAGCTGCTCATGCGTACCCGCGCCGGAAATTCTTCCGCCGTCCAGGACGACAATCAGATCTGCATCGCTGACCGAGGAAATTCTCTGGGCGATGATAAACTTTGTCGTGCCGGGCAGCTCCTCGCGCAGCGCCTGGCGGATCTGCGCGTCCGTCCGGGTATCGACGGCAGAGGTCGAATCGTCCAGAATCAGCACCTTCGGCTTCTTCAGCAGCGCGCGTGCAATGCACAGCCGCTGCTTCTGCCCGCCGGAGACATTCGTGCCGCCCTGCTCCAGATAGGTATCGTAGCCGTCCGGGAAGGTCCGGATAAACTCATCTGCGTGGGCGATCCGGCAGACCCGGCGCATTTCCTCGTCCGTCGCCTCCGCGTCGCCCCAGCGAAGATTTTCCTTGATGGTGCCGGAGAAGAGTACGTTTTTCTGCAGCACGACGGCGACCTGGTTGCGGAGCGCCTGCAGGTCATACCGGCGCACGTCCACCCCGCCGACCAGAACGCTTCCCTCCGTCACGTCGTAAAGGCGGGAGATGAGCTGAATCAGGCTCGTCTTGGACGAGCCTGTACCGCCGATGACGCCGACGCTCATGCCGGCCTTCACGTGCAGGTCAATGTCCTCCAGCGCCATGCGCTCGGCGTGGGCGGAATATTTGAAGCTGACATGGTTAAAATCGACGCTGCCGTCCGCAACCTGAAAGACCGGGTCCGCAGGATTGTGCAGGTCGCTTTCCTCCTCCAGGACCTCCGCAATGCGCTTGGCCGAGGCCGAGGCCATGGTAATCATGACGAAGACCATCGACAGCATCATCAGGCTCATGAGAATCTGCATGGAATAGGTGATCATGCCGGTCAGCGCGCCGACGCCGAGATAGGTCCCGCCCGAGGTCACAATCAGGCGCGCGGCAAAGTAGCTGATGAGAATCCGGCTGAGCGCAATGCAGAAGTTCATCAGCGGATTGTTGATGGCAAGCAGCTTCTCCGCGCGCAGAAAATCCGCCCGCACATCGTCAGAAGCTGCGGAAAAGCGCTCGATTTCATAGTCCTCGCGCACAAAGCTCTTGACCACGCGCATGGCCTGCACGTTCTCCTGCACGGAATTGTTGAGCCTGTCATATTTCTTGAAGACCTTGCGGAACAGCGGCATCGCGTTTTTTGCCATCAGGAACAGGCCGAAGCCGAGAATCGGAATCACGGCGGCAAAAATCAGCGCGAGCTGCTTGCCCAGCTGAATGGACATCACAACCGCGAAGATCAGCATCATCGGCGCGCGGACCGCCGTGCGGATGAGCATCATGAAGGCGTTCTGCACGTTGGAAACGTCCGTGGTCAGGCGCGTGACGAGCGAGGAGGCCGAAAAGCGGTCGATATTGGAAAACGAGAAGTCCTGCACGCGGTAATAAAGATCGTGGCGCAGGTTTTTTGCGAAGCCCGCAGCCGCCGTCGCGCAGAACCAGCCGGAGGCTACGCCGAACGACAGCGACAGCATAGCAATCAGCAGCAGCTGCAGCCCGTACTGGACAATCTCCCCGCGCGGGCAGCCGTTCTGAATACCGGTCACAAGATTGCCGGTAATCAGCGGAATCACACACTCGCACGAAACCTCGCCGAGCATGAAAACCGGCGTCAGGATTGTGCTTCCTTTGTATTCCCGAATGGATTTTGCAAGCCTTTGCATCATAGTCCGCATTCCTCCGTTTCTTCCTTCATTGCCGTGAGATTTTCAAGCACGCGGTCCAGCATGCGCTTGAGCTCCGCTTGCTCCTGCCCGCTCAGGCCCTGCAGCATCCGCTCCTCCATATACGCAATATGCGCGCGGATCAGCTTCTGGCAATGCTCCGCCTTCGGCGTCAGCCCGATCCTGCGGAGCCTGCGGTCGCTTTCCTCCGGCTGCAGCGTGACAAAACCCTTGGCCTCCATCCGCTGCAGAAGGCCGGAAACCGTCGGATGGGTGAGCTGAAAGCGTTTTTCAATATCTCTGGCATAGACCGCGCCGTCCTGCTGGCTGACGAAGCGGAGAATCATGGACTGGATTCCCGTCAGCTCCAGCGAGGCAAGCCTGCGGTCCATCTGCTGCGAGACCGCCTGATGAATGATCCGCACGCGCGGACCGAGTAAATCCTGGCAGGGCATGCTGCGCCTCCTGTTTTAAGCTTGAGGCGGCACCGCACAATTGCGTCGACGCGCGCGCCGAATTGTGCGGTGCAGCCTAAAAAAATGTAGCATGCTACCGTTCTGATTGGTAGCATGCTACATTTTAGCAGATTGCCCGCAAAGCGCAAGGCGCATTCTGCATAAATTTGCATCAGGAAATGTGCATATTTACGGTCAAAGCGCTGCAAATAATCTGGAAAAGAGAGGCGCCAGCAGCAGCGCCGGAAGAAAATTCGCAACCTTCAGCTTGGTCAGCCCCAGCATATTCAGCCCCAGAGCCAGCAGCATCACAGAGCCTGCGCACGCCAGCTCCGCGATATCCGTCTCGGAAAGCAGCGGCGCAATGAGCTGCGCCAGAAGCACGATCGCGCCCTGGTAGACAAAAATCGCCCCGGCCGAGAGCAGCACTCCGACGCCGAGCGTCATGCTGAGCATGCAGGCGGAAATCATATCCAGCAGAGACTTGGAAAACAGCATGTCGTTCTCTGCGCGAAGACCGGCGTCAATGGAGCCGACGACCGCCATCGCGCCCACGCAGAACAGAAGACTCGCCGTTACGAAGCCCTGCGCAAGACCGCCCTTTTCGCCTTCATGCCGCAGCCGCCGCTCCACGCTCTGGCCAAGACGCTCCACAGCTCCCTCCAGATTCAGAAGCGTCCCGATTGCGGTGCCCGCCGCCATGGAGGCAATCAGCGTCAGAGAATTTTCTCCCTTGAGCATGCCTGTAATGCCGATGCTGATGATGCAAAGCGCAACGGCCGACATGATCGCCGAGGAAATCCGCTCCGGAATTCCCTTCTTCAGCACCAGCCCCAGCAGGCCTCCCAACAGCACCGCAGCCGTATTGACCAGAACTCCCAGCATTTTCACTCCGCTTCCCTTCCGGATAAAATCGCCACTGGATATTATTCTATCACAGCCGCCGCAGTTTTAAAAGCAGCCGTTTTGCACGAAAAAGCCTTCTTTTTTCCCTGTTTTCTTCCTCTTATTGTAAAAATAGTGGAAATTTTGCGCAAAGCATGCTATAATGACTTAAATTCGGCTGTTCCGGGCAGCCCGGAGCGGCCCCACAGTTTAGGAAAGCAGGTACAGATCATGATCAAACGCCCGAAACGGCGTCCCGCCCGCAAGGCCCCGGAGCAGGCCAGGGACGCCCGCACGCAGGCGCTCAAGCGGCTTCTGCGTGATCATTTCTGGACGCTTCTTATTGCGCTTCTTTGCCTGATCGCGCTGGTTCTCCTGATCGTCGTCATCGGCGGCGGCAAGCCCCGCCAGGAGCAGCCCACGGTTCAGCAGACGGACAATCCGGTCCGCTATGAAGACGGCTTCCTCTGCGGCAGCACCCCGCAGATTGCCTATTATGACGCGCAGCTGCAGCAATCCGGCAGCGCCGCACGCGGTGAGAAGGTCACGTACACCACCCGGGACCCGCTGGAGCGGGACGGTCATACCTACTATATGACCTATTTTGAAACGCTCGACTTCGGCTATGTGGACAGCCTCAGCCTCACGCAGGACGAGACCTCCATCGTACAGGAAAAGACCGTTTACGTCCGCACGCCGCAGAATCTCCGCGCCGCAGAGGACACGCTTGCGCTGGGCGCGCTCGTCCCGCAGGGAACCGCGCTTACCGTGCTCGGCTACGACTCGCTTTATAACGGCGTCGTCAATCTGTACCGCGTCTCCTGCCAGGGACAGACCGGCTACATCAGCGGCCAGTATGTCTGCACCAGCGAGGACGAAGCCAAGGAGGTCTACGACCGCTTCGGCGTTTACACCGTACACGCCGGGCGCGGCGACGACTGGGGCGGTGGCGACGGCGAGAGCCTTGACTATTATCCGCGCGAAAAGGCCAGCTTCTCCGACAACGTCATGCCCGAGCGCTGCTGCAGCCTCTATCTGACGTGCGACCCGGACGTCCTGGCCCATGTGGACGATTACATCGCCTATGCGAAGTCGACGTCCATCAACGCCTTTGTCGTCAACATCATGGACGGCACCTCCATCGGCTATCCGTCCGAGGTTTACCTGCAGTACTCCCCCACTGCCTATCAGTACGCAAACAACACCACGGAGGAATACCGCGCCGCCATCCGGAAAATCAAGGACGCCGGCTTTTACTGCATCGGCCGGCTGACGACCTTCAACGACTCCCATTTCGTCACCGATCATCCCGAATATGCCATTGCGGACGGAAGCGGAGCGCCGCTGTATGTCGCGGGAAGCTACTGGCCAAGCGCCTTCTGCCGCTATGCGTGGGAATATAAGGTCGCGCTGGCAATCGACGCCGTCCAGACCATGGGCTTCGACGAAATCCAGTTCGACTACGTCCGCTTCCCGGACAGCACCTACGCCTATGAGCAGGACGGCAACATTGATTACCGGAACACCTATGGCGAAACAAAGGCGCAGGCCATCCAGCGCTTTCTGATGTACGCGGCGGATATCCTGCATACATACGGCGTCTATGTCGGCGCGGACGTCTTCGGCGAAACCTGCGGCACCTATGTCACGGCCTATGGCCAGTACTGGCCCGCCATCAGCAATGTCGTCGACGTCATCTCCGGCATGCCATACCCCGACCATTTCAGCCAGAATGGAAATTACCGCCCCTGGGAGCATCCGTACGAGACGCTTCTGGACTGGGCGGAATCCGCAGCCAAGCGCCAGGCGGAAACGCCTTCCCCCGCCGTCGCCCGGACCTGGATTCAGGCCTATGACGCCATCCGCCCTCCCTACAATGCCTACGGCGCGGAGGAGGTCGGCGGGCAGCTCCGCGCGCTGGAGGAGGCCGGCCTCACCGGCGGCTTTATGGCCTGGAACGCCTCGTGCAGCCTGGAAAAGCTTCAGGCGCTCAAGCCCGCGTTTGACGCACTGACAGAATGATCCTGTGGCTGCCTGCTGAAGACAGCAGGCAGCCCAGCGTGTCGAAAAAAATTTTTCGACACGCTGGGCCCGGTTTTCTACTTCAAAAAAGTTCAGAAAACCGCTTGATTGAACGCGAAGGGGGCTTTTTGCCCCCTTCACTCTTCCCCCGCTGCTCTGTCG
>CAKUHJ010000075.1 GCA_934655935.1 uncultured Oscillospiraceae bacterium
GGCAAGGAGGATACCCTTGTCACCATCCAGATCGACATGCTGCTGGCCGAGCGCTTCGGCATGTACTACACCGATGAGAACGGCGAGAAGAAGCTGCCGTACATCATCCACAGAACGAGCCTCGGCTGCTACGAGCGGACGCTCGCCTATCTGATTGAAAACTACGCGGGCGCGCTTCCCACCTGGATGGCCCCGGAGCAGGTCCGCTTCCTGCCGGTCACGGACCGCGCCGTCGACTACTGCAAAGAGCAGGCCGCAAAGCTCACCGCGCAGGGCTACCGTGTGACGGTAGATACCCGCAGCGAGAAGATCGGCAAAAAAATCCGCGACGCGCAGATGGAAAAGATTCCGTACATGCTCGTCGTCGGCGACCGCGATATGGAAAACGGCACGGTTTCCCCGCGCCACCGCGCGGAGGGCGACCTCGGCGCGATGGAGCTCGACCGTTTTGTCGAGGTCCTCAAGGACGTCGTGGACAACAAGCTGGCAAAATAAAACAATCCTACTATAAGAACTGGCCGCGGCGTCTGTCTGGACGCCGCGGCCAGCTTTTCGGTCAGTCAGCAGTCTCAAGCCCCGCTGTCCTTGATACAAGGACAGCGGGGCTTGTGCGCTTTATTTTGCGGTATATGCGCGGTAGAGGAAGGCTGCGATCTGCGCTCTGGTGCAGGCCTGGTCGGGGGCGAAGAGGCCCTCGGCAACGCCGGCTGCCACGTGCTTGTTCACGGCCCAGAGCACAGCCTGGGCATAGTACGCGTCAGCTGTGACGTCGCGGAAGCCCGTCTCGCCGGACACGGCGGCTGCGCCGAAGGCGCGGTACAGGAAGGAGACCGCCTGCGCTCTGGTGCAGGGCGCGTCCGGGCTGAATCTGCCGCTGCCCGTGCCGGTGGCGACGCCGGCCTCCACGGCCCACGCCACGGACTTGGCGTAGTAGGCCTCGGGACTGACGTCCGTAAAGCTGGCCGGCGCCTTGGGGGATGGGCTGCCCGCCGCGCGCCAAAGCAGCGTGACAATCTGCGCTCTGGTGCACAGGTCGTCCGGCGCAAAGCGGTTGCCGCCGACGCCGTCGATGACGCCCTGCTTCACGGCCCAGGATACTGCGTCATAGTAATATGCGCCTTTCCGGACGTCGACGAAGCTCAGGCCATCGTCCTCCTCTTCCGCGTCCTTCTTGACGCTGGCGGAGGAGCCGCCGGGGCGGTGGCCCGGCCAGCCGTGGTTGCTGCGCTTCGATACGGTCAGCTTGCCGGGTACATACGTGATTTCATCGGAATAATTCCCGCCTGCGGGCGCCTGCGCGCCGCTGAGAAGAATCGCGGTTTCGCCAGCTGCCGTCATGTCGGGGTCGGTCTCATAGCGCACGTCCGGCTCCTGTTCCAGCTTGTCGCTGCCGACAAGGCCGGAGACCGTATAGCTGTCTGTGCCCAGCGCGGGGGCTGTGTCGCCGACGTAGGCGCTCAGGCTCTTGCCGGTGATGGTGATGCGGGCCTTGCCGACGATCAGGGTATAGCTGGCCTCCCCGGGCGCAAAGTCGGCGGTTTCCTGCGCCAGGGCGGTGATGGTGGTCTCGCCGGCGGCAAAAATCTTCACTTTGCCGCTGGTTTCATCGACGGCTGCGACGGCCGGATTGCTGCTGCGATAGCGGACCTCGCCGTCGCCGGCGGTATGACTGGCCGCAAGGGTAAAGTCCGCGTCGCCATAGGTCCGGCTGACGCTGCTTTCCACAAAGCTCAGCGTCTGGGCCTGCTTCGGGGAAATTGTGACCCTCAGCGTCACGTCCTTGGCGTTGTAGTTTGCGCTGTCCGCCCGGAAGGTCAGGGGAATGACAACGGTTTTGCCGTTGGCTTCGGCGGTCAGGCCGCTCTTCAGCTGGAATTTCAGCGTGCCGCTTTCGATCGCCGGCGCAGCCGCCAGGAGGCCGGCCTCGTCCGTTACGCTCTGGCGCAGCGTCAGCGCGCCTGCCTGCGTGAAGCCGAAGTCTGCCGCGGAGAGGGTTTTCTCCTCCGTGTCGTCATAGCGGAGCGTAAGCGTCTTGTCAGCGCCCTCGGTCAGGTCGGCGCCGGAGATGACAACGGTGGCGTGGCCGCAGAAGGTCTGATAATTGCTGTGATAGACTCTGTAATAGACCGTATGCGTGCCGGTTTCGCTGACGCCGTAGGACTCAGAGCCCCAATTCCGGTTGTTGAGATTCTGCCCGTCGTCGCTCGCGGCATACCGGATCACCGAGCCCTCGGGTGCGCCGGTCACGGTAATGTTGTGCGGATTGCCGTTATACGCGCCTGTGTAGCCCTCCGCCTGGACGCCGGTCATGGCAGGCTTTACAATTTCAAACTTAAAGTTGTCTACGTCCTGAATGCTCTCCGTTACCGCCGTATAGTTTTTCCGTTCGCCGACCGTAAAGGTAAAGCGATAGATCCCGGCGTTTATGGCCTGATTATTGGGGACCTGATTCCATCTGCTGTCGTAATAGGTAATCGTAATGCCGTCCGTGTCGGTAAGGCCGTCGTCCGGGTTTACCTTCCATCTGATGGAGACGGTTTTCGCGTTTCCGTCATAGGTCAGATCTGTCGGCAGTGTGACAATGAAATCGGATGCTGTGGGCGTTTTTCTTCCAATTTCCCATTTGATCTGCTTGGGCTCCGTCGTGCCGTCCGACCACACGTAGCCGCGCTCCAGCGTTGCAGTTGCGGTATACTCGCCTGCGTCTGTCGCCGTAATTTCCCTGCTGAGGGTGTAGCCCATTCTGTAATTTTCTTCGATACAGGTCTGTGCGCTGCCGTTATAGGTCTTTTTGGGCACCGTCGGGACGGAGATTTTTCTGATGGTGCTCAGGCAGTAGTACGGACCGTAGCTTGATCTGAGAATAATATATTCCGGGTTATCTGCGAAGAAATGCTCAATCCCGGCGTAGGTTTCATTCGTGATCGTTTCGCTGCTTGAAGACACAGTCAGGTTTACGCCGATGCTTCCGCTGAAGTCGTTGGCCACGTCGATGTGGCAGCCCTGATACAGGCTGACGTTGCTGGCTTCTTCTCCGTCGTCGGTGACTTTCTTGTTCCCGGTAATTTCAGCGTCGCCGGATATGCGCATGCTGCTGGTTGTTTTGTTGTACAAAACGCCGCCGCCGTCGCCCTTTGCCGTGTTGCCGGTAATGCTGCCGCCCGTCATCACGAAGGAGGCTTTTCCTGTCAGGATGACGCCGCTGCCGTCGCCCTCAGATGCATTTCCTGTGATGCTGCCGCCGTTCATGGTAAAAGAGCTGTCCTCCACGCTTACAGCGCCGCATTTGGTGTTTTTGGTAATCTGGCCGCCATTCATAACGAAGCTGCTCTTCTCGCCGTACATCCGAACGCCCCAGGTTTTAGAAGCTTCGATGCTGCCGCCGTTCATGGTGAAGACGGCGTTCTGCGCCTCGCTGGCAACCGTAACGCCGTAATAGCCGCCGGTAAGCTTGCCTTGATACATGATGAAGGCGCTGCCGGCGCTGGCTTCGTCAAAATTCCGGCCAACCTGTACGCAGGGATTCGAGCCGGATTTATGCTGAATCTCGCCGGTCGCTTCACAGTCTGTAAGCGTAAAGCGGTTGCCGAGCACCTGAATCAGTGCGGTCCCTTCGAGCTGAATCTTCTTGCCGTTCAGGCACAGCGTCAGATCGCCTGTCAGCGTGCACGCCTGCTTCAGCGTGACGTCCTCTGTCAGGTAATAGACGCCGGAGGTGGGCAGGCTGTCATTCTTTTCCCAGGCGGTGAACGAAATATCGGAATCTTTCTCCTGATGCCCGCAGGTCTTTCCGCAGACCGGGTGCTCGTGTGTTTCGTCGGTCGGCGTAATGTATCGCGGATCTACCAGCATGACCGCGCCCGGGTTCGTGTCTTCCCCCGCCTGATATCGGATTTCATAGGTATTGTCGTCACTTTTAAAGTGTGCTGCGTCAGCCTCGGATGCATCGACGGCAATCTGAACGGTGGGGTACGTGACGTTCGGAGTATACTCTGAGGTGACGCCGATCTCCGCGTACTCACCAAGTCCCTCCGGGCCGATTACGATATCCGCTGCGCCAGATTCCAGAAAGACGTTGTTTGTGTCATAGCCTTTTTTATTGCCGCTGATCTTCACGTTGCCGGAGACCGTGAATGTGCCGCCATAGACCACGTCCACGCCGCCGCCGCTGCGGCCGTAATCAGCGCGTTTCACAGAATTGTTTGTGATTTCGCCGCCGTACATATTGAAGGTATCGGCAACAGTCACGCCGCCAACGCCGCCGGCTTCGCCGGTGTTTCCGGTAATGCTGCCGCCGTACATATTAAAGGTGCCGCCGTTGACCAGCACGCCGGCACAGGAAGCCGTGTTGCCGGTGATGCTGCCGCCGTACATATTGAACACACTCTTTACTTCGTCGTAATAATAAACCGAAACGCCGCTTCCTGTGCAGCCGCTTTCGTGGCGGACACGTCCCGGTTCTTCTGCACAGTCCGTAAGTGTAAATGTCACGCCGTTAAGCTCGATGCAGTTCGCGTTGACTTTCGACACGACGTCCTTGCCGTTCAGGCAGAGCGTGACGCCCGCTGGGGCGCTCCATGTGCGGCTGAGTTCCACGGTCTTTGTCAGATAGTAATAGCCGCCCGTCTTGATCTCTGACAGATCGGCCACGCCGGTCCACATTTCCGGCTTTTCCTCACTGTCATGGTCGCCGACGTTTTTATGTTCGCCGCCGCAGACGCAGTGGTTTTCATGCATCTGCTCCGACGCCAGCTGCACCGGCTCGGCGCGCAGGGCCTGCGCCTCGGGAACTGGCTCCGGCTGCTCCGCGAAATTCTCCGCTCCTGCGGATGCCGGCAGCAGCGTCAGGCACATCGCCAGGGCCAGCAGCAGGCACGTGATCCGTCTTTTCATGTTTCAACCTCCCGTATGTTCCGTTTTTCGCGGCGGGCGGCCGCTTCCGTATACGGAAGCCAAGGGAGCATGCTCCCTTGACGGCGCTCTGATTCCGCGTGGACAAAAGCGCTTGCGCTTTCGACCGTTTTCTTGTACAATGCTATCATACACCGTACATCGATGTACGATGCAAGCGCTATTTCATACTTTTGAGGTTTTTATGAAAAAGGAATCCGATCTTTTCTCCATCGGCGAGATTGCGCAGGCCATCGGCGTCACACGCCGCATGATTCTCAATTATGAGGACCGCGGCCTCATCCGCCCCGACATCAAGGACAGCGGCACCGGCAACCGCTATTACACCATCGATACCTTTACCCGCATCCGCAATATCCGCATGTTCCAGGACCTGGGCCTTTCGCTCGATGAAATCCGCAGCTATTATGAGGACTCAATCGAGCTTGCGCCCCTTATCCGCCGCCTTGAGCGCCTGCGGGACGAGCTGGAGCTGCACATCGAAAAGCTGAACGAGCTGGCCGGCGCCTCCTCCGGCCAGATCCGGCTGTGCCGCCTGCCCGGCCAGACCATCTACCGCCGCGACTATCAGACGGACTCGGTCGCGGAAAAGACCGTTTTCCTGCGCAGCACCGCGCTGGAGGCCATGCGCGCCTACGGAACGGACAAGACCCAGCGGCTCTATTTCCTGCAGTATCCCATCGACCGCCCGGAGGAGGTTTCCTTCTGCGTCGCCGTCCCGCCGGACAGCCGGGGCGCACGGATCGAGGCGCTTCCTGCCGTGCAGGCGGTCATGCTCTGCCACCACGGCGCGTATGAGGAGCTCCCCGCCGCGGCGCAGACGCTCCTGGCGCATGCCCGCGCCCACGGCCTGCGGCCCAAGGGCACGCTCCGGCATATCTACCTGGAGGGGCCGCCCCAGCATAAGGACGCGTCCAAATTCATCACCCAGATTGCGCTTCCCATCGAGGAGGCTCCGCTCTAAAGCGCCGCTTTCCGGCGTGAGACATGGAAAGAACCCATGCTTTCAGACGACGAAAGCATGGGTTTTTGGGCTGTTTGCCGTTTCCGCAGCCATACCGGCGGCAGCGCCCGAGGCTTCTGCAGCGACAAAGAGGGTAGGGATGCTGTCAGCCGTCAGGCTGACTGAGGGGATCAGAGCCTTCAAAAATCGTGCGCCGGTGCAAAACATGAAAGCAGCTGCAGGCTTGCTGGGCACCTTCGCAAGCCTCCCGGCTTCCGAGGGAGGTGTCAAGGCGCAGCCTTGACGGAGGGAGAGAAAAAGCCCGACACGCGCTCTCCCTCAGTCTGCTTCGCTGCGCTCAGCAGCCAGCGTCCCTACCCCCTTTGTCCCTGCGGGACATTTCCCCCTGACAGGGGGAATCGGCCCTCCCAGAGGGAGCCTTTGGGCGCTCCCGCGCCAGTACAAACGCAGAGTATTTTGCGAAGCCGGCGCCTTCAATCCCCTCAGTCACGGCAATCCGTGACAGCTCCCCTTGGGCGCCAAGGGGAGCCTTGGGTGCGGCGGAAGCGCTTTGATTTTTAAAGCTTCCAGGTGCGATAGGCCTCGCCGGTTTCCACGTCCAGCCATGTGAACGACCCGTCCTCATAGAGCATGCAGCTGTGGCGGGAATTTTCCTTCGGGATGGAGACTGAGCCGGGGTTCAGATACTGCCAGCCGCCGCAGTCCTCGCAGGCCGGAACGTGCGTGTGTCCGTGCAGGAGCACGTCCCCCGGCTGGAAGGGAAGGGGATTGCGGGTGTTGATTACGTGCCCGTGCGTCAGATACACATTGCGCCCTTCCAGGAACAGCACGGCGTAATCCGCCAGCACCGGGAACGAGAGCACCATCTGGTCGACCTCCGCCTCGCAGTTTCCCCGCACGCACAGAAGCTTTGCCGCGAGCGGATTCAGAAGCTCAATGACGCGCTTGGGGGCATAGTCCCGCGGCAGATCGTTCCGCGGGCCGTGATAGAGAATGTCGCCGAGGAAAATAAGCTTGTCCGCCTGAAGCGCGGAAAAGCGCGCAAGCATTTTTTCGCAGTAGTAGGCCGAGCCGTGAAGGTCGGATGCAATCATCAGTTTCATATGGCGTGTCCTTTCTGTTCTGTGGATGGTCCCAGCGCGAGAATCTGCTTCCCGATTTCGCATTCCGCGCGGTAGGGGCAGCTGTCATACTGGCAGTCGCTCTCCGGCGGGGAGCCGGGCTCCTGCTCGACCAGCGCCATGCGCGGCGCGTCGAGCACGCGGCAGTAGCCGCTGAAAATCTGTTCCATGGTAAATTTCTCCTGCTGCCGGCACAGTTTTCCCTCTCTTTGCTGTGCTCGGAACCCATTGTGTACTTGTGCAAAAAAGCTATAATAAAACAAGTTTTACGCGAAATATTCGTCATAATGACGCATCGGAGGGAGAATATGACTGTCAAAGAACGGATTCTTGCCACCCTGCGGGGCGAGGCGACGGATGTGCTGCCGTTTGTGCCAAGAATGGACATCTGGTATAATGCAAATTCCAGAGCCGGAACCCTGCCGGAGCCCTACCGGAACGCCACTCTGCGCGACATTCTGGACGACCTTGGCTGGGGCTACCACTCCATCGTTCCCAACTTCGCGGATTTCCGGACGCCGGAGGGCGATCTGGACGTCGGCCTGGGGCTCTACGACCTGAGGAAAACGCCGTATCGGATTGTCCTGCACAATGTGCGCCGGACCTATACCAGAGAGCCGGATACCGGGCGGCTGCATGTGCGCTATGAAACGCCCAAGGGCGATATCACGACCACCGTGGTCTACGATGAGAACATGCGCCGGGGCGGCATCACGCTGTATGTCATTCTGGAGCACGCCATCAAGTCCATGGACGATTATCCCGCCGTTTCCTATATCCTCAACAACGCCGAGGTCATCCCGGATTATGAGGCATATACGCAGTATCAGCGGGAATTTGTCGGCGACCGGGGCGTCGCCGTGGCGCTGAGCGCCATGTTTGCCTCGCCCGGCCACTATCTGGTCAAGGAGCTGATGGCGGTAGATACCTTCTACTACGAGATGATCGACAATCCGGATGAGATGGACGAGTTTGTCGAGAGCATCCGCCCGTTCTGGCAGAAGCTCTTTGACGCGGCGCTCCACAGCCCGGCGGAGGTGGTGCTCACGGGCGCAAACTACGACTCTGCGGTGACGGCGCCCTCCATGTTCCGGCATTATATCACGGACGAGCTCCGCGCCCAGTCCGAGCTTCTTCATAAGGCGGGGAAGTTCCTGGCCACCCATACGGACGGAGAGAACATCGGCATTCTGGAGGAATACCCCAAGGCCCGGATCGACATTGCCGATTCCATCTGTCCCGCGCCGATGACAAAAATTCCTCTGGCAAAGACGCGCGAGGTTTTCCAGGGCTCCGGCATCACCATCTGGGGCGGCATACCGTCGACCAGCGTGCTGGAGAGCATCATGCCCGACCAGGCGTTCTACGCCTACATGGACGAATGCTTTGACGCCATCGGCCGTGGCGACCATATGATCGTCTCCATTGCCGATACCGTCCCGCCCGCGGCAAGCTTCGAGCGGCTGAAGCACATCAGCAGGCTCTGCCAGGAGTTCGGCCCCGTGAGGCCGTGAGGCTCAGAGCTTATTGAGATACTGCAGCAGGCCCATCAGGTATACGCAGTCGCGAAGGCTCGTCATGCTGTGAAGATTTAACAGCTGCTTGATTTTACGAATGCGCAGAGACAGTGTATTCTTATGGATGTAGAGGCTCCGCGCTGCCTGCTCCAGCCGCATATCGGAGAGCACCAGCGCCGAGATGGTATCGCGCAGCATGGGAAGCTGAATATTGTCGCGCAGCGTCTGGCAGGTCTGCTCAAAGAGAATGTCCTGCGTTCTGAGGTCTGAGGCCTCGCTCAGGACGAAGAACAGAAAATCCCGCACGAGCACCACCGGCTCCGCGGAGGCCGGCATGGCCTTCAGAAGCCGCTGCATGAGATCGAAGCAGTCCGCGCAGCAGGACAGCTCCGGGACGCCGGGCCCGATCAGATACTGCGCGCAGGGCTGCTCGGCAAGGCCGTCCGGCAGCAGCTGCAGCGTCTGCCGCTCCAGCTGGCGGAGCTCTTCGGACAGGCGGTCGGCGTCATGCTCGTCCGTATAGGGGAAGATCAGCAGCGCCTGCTGCGCCGCGCCGTAGAGCAGAAGCACGGAAGGATGCTCCTGCGTGTAAAGAAGCAGTGCGTGCAGAAGCTCTGCGTAGCACACGCCGTCGTCGTTCATCGGGCGCACCAGCACACAGCGCCGCGGACGGGCCGCGTCCACCTTCTGCGCACGCGCCTCCCGGAGAATTCTGGACGGGACGGCCGGCCGCTCAAACAGCAGCGCCTGCGTCAGCGCGTCGAAGCGGTAATTCTGCGGCGCGCGGCGCGGCAGAACGTTCTGATGGCGGATGTCCGCCTCCAGCGCG
>CAKUHJ010000076.1 GCA_934655935.1 uncultured Oscillospiraceae bacterium
GCAGGACGCGGGCAAGGGCCTCTACCTCGTGATAGGGAATCCCTGTGCCGTAGTCATTGGGCTTCTTTCTGCGCGGCATGGTATCACCCCGTTATAGCTGCCCCTCGTCGAACAGATAGCCTTGAAACACCGTGCCATCCCCAGTGACGAAACGGCCCCGCGCGTCCTTGGGTATGTGGCGGATGCCGTGATGGACATTCAGAGCCGGGAAAGCAGTGTACTCCCCGCCCTCCGCAAGCAGTTGGAAGAAGCCGAGAGCGGCATCACCAATATGCTCAACGCTATTCAGATGGGGATTATCAATGCCTCTACCAAGCAGCGGCTTGATGAACTGGAAGAACGCAAAAAGGATATTGAGCTTCAAATCATTCAAGAGGAAATGAAGCACCCTGCCGTGAGCCGTGAGGATGTCGTTTATTTCGTCTGCCGTTTCCGTTCGCTGGACACAAGCAAGCTGGACGCCCGCAGGAGGCTGATTGACAGCTTTGTAAACGCCGTTACCATTTTTGACGATTATATCCTTATTACATTTAACTACAAAGAGGGCAAGACAAGGATTGATTTTGCCGATATTGAAAGTTCGGATTTACAATCGGTCGGGGGACCATAGGTGAGAGGATTCTCACGAGCATTCAAACAAAAATTCCCAATATCAAGAAAATTGAACCTGTAAAACTTCAAAATGGACAAATGGTACTGGAATTCTGGCAAAATGGATTTGATGAGCCCTTTTTTCCCAACGGATGTCAGATGGCACCCTGAAATTGTTCGCTTATTATATGCTTTTGCATGAAAAAAACCCTCGCCAATTAGTTTTCATCGAGGAACCTGAAAACGGTCTATATCATCAATATCTGGCAGATTTAGCCATTGAAATGTCACGGAATGTAGGTACGGGATATAAGAAGCAGCTGTTTGTCACGACACATAGTCCGTTCTTTGTAAATGCACTTTCGCCGGAGCAAGTCTGGGTCTTAGATAAGGGTGCCGATGGCTTTTCTACCATAAAACGCTCATCTGAATATGCTTTTGTGAGCGACCTGGTTCATGAAGGCGCATATATCGGCGACTTAAGGGCGAACAGCCCTCGCAGCTTAAGTGCGCCCGACCTGACGGCCTTACAGGAACAGCAGTGCCTGCGGGCGCAGAGACAATTGCAGGCTCTGCCCCTGGCAGACCGCCGAATCCGGCGGCAGCTCCACGCGCAGAGGCTCCGCCTCCGCCTGCGCGGACGCCGGGCGCAAAAGCGCAATCCGGCACGAAACATCCGGAATGATGCGAAGCACGGAAAGCCGCAGCTCATTTCCGGACAGGTCGATGGCCGCGGGCGGGACGCAGAGCGTCCTTGTCTGCTCCGGCGCCTGCACGCCCGCAAGGCACAGCCCCCACTGCGGCAGCTCCAGCCCGTTTGCGGCCGCGCTGGCCGGGAAGAAATTCTGATAGCCCGCGAGCCTGGCCTCGCTGACGCTGTCCGGGTGCGCAAGCAGCTCCTCCAGCGCCATGAGCCTGCCGGTTTTTCCCGCATCCATTGCGCATACGCGCGTGCAGTTTCTCCGGCATTCGCCAAGATCATGGGAAACCCAGAGGACAGGCCCTTTAAAGTCTGAAAGCAGATCCGTCAGCTCCGCCTCAAGCTTCCACTTCAAAAACGCGTCCAGCGCGGAAAACGGCTCGTCCAGCAGGATGGCCTTCGGCCGCGCGGCAAGAATCCGCGCCAGCGCGACGCGCTGCTGCTGCCCGCCGGAAAGCTGCGACGGAAGCTTTTTTTCCAGTCCCTCCAGCCGGAAGCGGCGGAAAAGCTCCGCACAGACCTTCCCCCGCTCCGCACGCGGCAGCGCGTGCAGCGCGCACAGGACGTTCTTTTCCGCGCTCATGTTCGGGAAAAGCGCGTACTGCTGGAAGAGATATCCGACCCGCCGCTTCTGCGGCGGAAGGTCAATGTGCTTTTCGCTGTCGAAAAGCGTCACGCCGTCCAGGATGATTTTTCCCCGGTCCGGGCGCTCGATGCCGGCGATGCACTTGAGCGTCATGCTCTTGCCGCAGCCGGACGTGCCGAGCAGCGCCAGCGTTTCGCAGCCTGCGGTAAGCTTCGCGCGCAGATGAAAGCGCCCGAGCTGCTTTTCAATGTCCACATACAGCTCCATCACGCCGCCTCCTTCCGCGCAGGCCGGTTCTTCCGCTCCAGCATATTGACCGCCAGCAGAACTGCCGCGGATATGGCCATATTGACCAGCACCCAGCGGAGCGCCAGCGCGTCGTTGTCCGTGCGCCACATCTGATAGACCGTGGTGGAAATGGTGGCGGTCTTGCCGGGCGTATAGCCCGCGATCATGCTGGTCGCGCCGTATTCGCCGAGCGCGCGCGCAAACGCCAGCACCGTCCCGGCCAGAATCCCCTGCCGGCAATACGGCAGGCGGATACGCCAGAAAATAAACGTATTGGAAAGGCCAAGCGTCCGGCCGGAGCTGGCAAGCGTCTCGTCAAAGGCCTCGAACGCGCCGCGCGCCGTGCGGTACATCAGCGGGAAAATGACCACAGCCGTCGCAAAAATGGCAGACCACCAGGTCATCACCAGCTTGACGCCGAAGGTATTGAGCACCCACGCGCCGATCAGCCGCTTGGGCCCCAGCACGCGAAGAAGAAGATAGCCCGCAACCGTCGGCGGCAGAACGAGCGGAAGCGTCAGCACAACGTCCAGCACACCCTTGATTGCGCGCGGGAGCTTCGCGATGTAATAGGCGGCAAAGACGCCGATGAAGAAAATAAAAAACGTGGAAATCGCCGCGATGCGCAGCGAGTTCCATAACGGATACCAGTCCATAAGCGCTCCTGTTTCTGTATTTCGGGGAAAAGGCTTTCCGCCATGCCGGGGATACCAAAGCTGGGGATGCCGCAGAACGCGGCATCCCCGGATTTTTCTGTGCTGCTTACTCCGTCACGGCGCTGAAGCCGACGGATTCAAAGATGGCGGTCGCCTCCGGCGTACGGCAGAAGTCCAGGAAGGCCTTTGCCGTATCCACATTCTTGGAAACGTTCAGCACGGCTGCCGGATAGATAACCTGGCCGCACATATCCTTCGTCGCGGAAGCCACGACCGTCAGGCCCGCGGAGAACGCGTCCGTGCAGTAGATGACGCCGCAGTCCACGACGGCCTCGGAGACCTGCGTGGTAACCTCCTTGACGTTCGAACCGTAGGTAATGGTACCGGCGGCGGCAAGCGCCTCCTCGTCCAGCTCATAATACTTCAGAATCTTCTGCGTGTACTGGCCGACCGGAACGTCGGAGTTGCCCATGGCAAGAAGCACCGTGCCGTCCTTCAGGCCGGCTGCCAGGTCGTCAAAGGAATTGAGATTCTTGGGATTTCCTTCCGGAACCACAAGCGTGACCCTGTTCTCCAGAATGTTGAAGCGCGTATCCTCCAGGACGAAATCCAGGCCCTCGGTATTGACCTCGGCGTCGGCGTTCTTGTCGAGCTGGTTCATCTGCTTCTGGCCGGCGGAAATGAACACGTCGCAGTCCGCGCCTTCCTGAATCTGCGTCTTGAGCGTGCCGGAGGAGTCAAAGTTGAACTGCACCGTCACGTTGGGATTCTGCTCCATAAATTTGTTGCCGATCTCGGTCAGGGTCTCGGTCATGGAGGCTGCGGCAAAGACGATCAGCGTAACCTGCTCCTGGGCGGGCGCTTCGGACTGCGCGTCGGACTGGGCCGGCGCGTCCGTCTGCTCTTCGGTCTTGGCAGGCGCCTTTGCGCAGGCGGTCAGCGCCAGCAGAAGGCTCAGGGCCAGCAGAATTGCAGGAAACTTTTTCATGGCTGCTTTCTCCTTTTTTATCATTCCTATAAAACGCTGTACAGCGGTTTATCCCTCTTATTTTCCGAACGGACAGACCGGGTACCGGCATTCGCCGCAGCCAAGGCAAAGCCCGCCGTTTCCCATGTGGGCAATTTCCTTCCGCGTGACCGGCACGCCGGCGGCGATGCGCGGCAGAAGCAGGTCGAGCACCGTCGCCTTCGCGTACATGACGCAGCCCGGAAGGCCAAGAATGGGCTGTCCGTCTTCAAAATAGCCCAGCAGGAACATGGCCCCGGGCAGCACCGGCGCGCCGTAGGAAATGATATTCGCGCCGCTTTTTTTGATGGCGCCGGGGGTATTGTCGTCCGGGTCGACGCTCATGCCGCCGGTGCACAGAATCATATCCGTCTTTTTCTCCCGCATGGCCGCGATTGCCTGCGCGACGTTTTCAAGTCCGTCGCCGACGGTCGCGTGCTCGGTCATGCGGACGCCGAAGGCCGAAAGCTTCTTTTCCAGAATCGGGGTAAACGTGTCTTCAATCCGGCCGCTTGCAACCTCGCTGCCGGTGGTGATCACCGCCGCCGTTTTCAGCTTATAGGGAAGCAGCTCCAGGATGGGACGCCCGGCCGCGACCCGGTCCGCCTCGTCCAGCTTTTCCTCCCGGATGATCAGCGGAATCACGCGCGTGCCGCAGAGCTTGTCGCCCGCGTGCACCGCGGTATCCGAATGGCGCGTGGCGATCATAAGCTCGTCAATTTCATTGATGGCGTTGAGCTTTGCCACATCCACGCGGAACAGGCCGTCGCAGGCTGCCCGGAGCTCAATCTTGCCCTCCCGGACCTCGCCGCGCGTCATATTTTCATTTTTGCAGATGGCGCACAGGCGCTCCGCCGCGTCGTTTTCATGGAGCATACCGGGCGTCATCTCCCAGACATAGAGGTGCTCCTTGCCCATGGACAGGAGCATGGGAATATCCTCCTGCGTCACAACATGGCCCTTGCGGAACTGCGCGCCCTTGAACTGCCCCGGCACAATCCGCGTCAGATCGTGGCAGAGCACATGCCCGACGGCGTCCTTCGTTTCAATCAGCTTCATTGTGCGTCCTCCTGAATTTCAATGCAATCGCCCTTTTTCACCCGTCCGGGCGTCAGAACCTCGCAGAAAATGCCCTCCGTCGGCATCACGCACCGCCCGCTTGCCTTCTTGATGGCGCAGTCGTTGTGGCACTCCTTGCCGATCTGGGTCACGCGGAGCGTCGCCGTGCCGATTTTCAGAACGGTTCCGACCGGCAGCTCCTTCAGGCAGATTCCCACCGTGTTGATATTCTCCGCAAACGCGCCCGCCGTCAGCGCAAGGCCCAGCGCGCGCATCTGGTCCACGCTCTCCTCCGCGAGCAGGCTCACCTGCCGGTGCCAGTCGCCCGCGTGCGCGTCGCCCACGATGCCGTGGTGCGGAAGCAGCTCGATTTCCGCCACCTCATGCTTCCGAACGCCCTTTTTTTCGCTGATATTGACCGCCGTAACCTCAGCCATTTTCGCGTCCCCTTTCAAATACGCCGCTTTTTCCGCCCTCTTTATAGACAAGGCGCACATCTGTAATCTCCATATCGCGCTGAACCGCCTTGCACATATCATAAATGGTCAGCGCCGCGGCAGAGGCCGCCGTCAGCGCCTCCATCTCCACGCCCGTTTCCCCGGTACACCGGGTCTCGGCCAGAATATGCACCTGCGTCTCTGAAAGCGAGAAGCGGACGTCCACGCCGGTCAGGGAAATGGGATGGCACATGGGGATCAGCTCGCTTGTTTTCTTCGCGGCCATGATCCCGGCAACCTGCGCCACGGCAAGGACGTCTCCTTTTTTGATCTGCCCGTCCCGGATGCAGCGCAGGGTCTGCGCGTTCATACGGACCGTCGCCTCCGCGCGGGCAAGGCGAAGGGTTTTCGCCTTTTCGCTCACATCGACCATGCGCGCGCGGCCCTCTTCGTTAAAATGCGTCAGCTCCATTTGCCTCAGCCTCCGATTTCGTTCATATTCCGCGCCGTATGCGTCACGCCGTCCGCCGGGAGCGTATGCCGCTGCGGCTTTGCCGCAATTGCGGCGGCCAGCGCGCTTCGCAGCGCCGCGCCGGAAAGTCCGCGCAGCGGAATTTCCGCCCCGGAATGCAGGCAGGGCTTGAGCTTCCCGTCCGCCGTGAGGCGGATGCGGCTGCATGAGGGGCAGAAGGCATGGCTCATCGGCTCGATCAGCCCCACGGTCCCCTTCCCGTCCGGCAGCCGGTAAAGCTGCGCAACGCCTGCATAGCCGGCCGGCACAAGCTCCGGTACCCGCGCAAGAACTGTCTGCGCGGGCAAAAAACGCGCCCGGTCCCACCCGGCGCACACGCCCATGGGCATGAGCTCAATAAAGCGCACCTGCCACGGCTTTTCCCGCGTGAGATTTACAAGGTCCGGAATTTCATCGTCGTTGACGCCGCCAAGCAGCACACAGTTGAGCTTGAGCGAAGAAAAGCCCGCCGCCTCCGCCGCCTCGACGCCGAGGAGAGTATCGGAAAGCGCGCCGCCGCGCGTCAGCGCCGAGAAGCGCTCCGGCCTCAGCGTATCAAGACTGATATTCAGCCGGTCCACCCCGGCCGCGCGCAGTGGCGCCGCCAAGGACGGCAGCAGCGCCCCGTTTGTCGTCAGGCACAGCTCCTCAATCCCCGGTATCGCGCGCAGCATCCGGCAGAAATCCACAATTCCGCGCCGCACCAGGGGCTCGCCCCCCGTGACGCGCAGCTTCCGCACGCCAAGCTCCGCCGCGCAGGCCGCAATCTCCCGCAGTTCCTCCAGCGTGCAAAGCTCCGCGTGCGGGCGCTTGCAGACGCCGCGCTCCGGCATGCAGTACACGCAGCGGAAATTGCACAGATCCGTTACCGAAATCCTGAGCTCCGTAATCGAGCGGCCAAAGCAATCCTTCATCCTATCACCGTGATTCTTTTTCCAGTATTACCGTATATTTTAGCAGATCCTGTCCGTTTCCTCAATTTCAAAATCCGGTATTGTCGGATATTCTGACGAAATTATCGGAAAATATTGACCTGCACGCATTTTTCCTCTAAAATAAACACAGAGGTGGAATGCATGCCAGACGGAAACATCATACTGTCGGTTGCAAAGGCGATGGAGCTGCTGCAGCTGCTCTCCAAAAGCGCAAGGCCCGTCGCCCTCAAGGAGCTGACGGCGCAGTCCGGCTACCCGAAGAGCACCGTTTTCGGCCTTCTGACCACCATGCGCGAATATGACGTCGTCTCCCAGGGCGCGGACGGAAGGTATTCTCTCGGCCTTCGGCTTTTTGAATACGGCTGTCAGCTTGGCCGCTCCTGGGATATTTCCAGCGTTGCGCGGCCCTATATGGAAAATCTCTCGGCGCAGACCGGCGCGTCCGTGATGCTCTCCATCTGCGAGGGCGGGCACGTCATCACCCTCGACCAGGTGGAGGCGCACGACCGGCTCCGCATCGTCTCGGACGCAGGGGCAAGGCTTCCTATCTACTGCACCTCGCAGGGAAAGGTATTCCTTGCCCACATGCCGCGCGCGGAGGCCATGAAGCTTCTGAAGCAGCAGAAGCTCCTGTCCTTCACGCCGCATACGCTCACCGACCCGGCCGCGATTTTGCAGCAGGCCGGGCAGTGCCGGGAAGCCGGCTACGCCGTTGAAAACGGCGAATACAAGATCGGCCTTCGCTCCATCTCCTCCCCCGTTTTCACCGTGGACGGGACCGTCCGCTATGCGGTCGGCGTCATCGGGATGTTCCGAAGCGTCTATTCAGAAGAATTTTCAAACGCCATCGCCCAGGTCCGGGCCACCGCCGGAATGATCTCCGCGGCGCTTGGCTACCGGGAAACAGAAAGGAAGAACCGTTTATGAGCTATTCGGCAGCCGTCATCACCGTCAGCGACCTTGGAAGCCGCGGTCTGCGGCAGGATACCAGCGGCCCGGCCGTCTGCGCAATGCTGCAGGAGGCCGGCTACCGCGTCTGCCATACCGCCATTGTTCCGGACGAGGCTGCGCAGATTTCCGCCGAGCTTCTTTGCTGCACGGACGAGAAGAAGCTCAACCTCATCGTTACCACCGGCGGCACTGGCCTTTCTCCGCGCGATGTAACGCCGGAGGCGACGCTTGCCGTTCTGGAGCGGGAAATCCGCGCCATCCCCGTGGCCATGTGGATCAACGGCCTGAAGCACACGCCGAACGCGATGCTCTCGCGCGCCGTCGCCGGAACGCGCGGGCAGAGCCTGATTCTGAATCTGCCCGGCTCCGAGAAGGGCGCAAGGGAAAACCTCGCGGCGGTTCTGTGCGCGCTGGAGCACGCCATGCACATGCTCGCCGCCGAGGGGCACGGCTGAAGCTTTTCAGAGGAGGCGCAGCATGTCACAGATCACAAAGCGGGCGCTGGAGGCGTCGCTTAAAAAGCTCCTGCTCCAGAAGCCGCTCAATAAAATTACCATCGGCGACATTTCCGAGGATTGCGGCATCAACCGCATGACCTTTTACTACCACTTCAAGGACATCTACGACCTTGTGGAGTGGTGCTGCGAGGAGGACGCGAGCAAGGCGCTGGCCGGGAAAAAGACCTACGAGACCTGGCAGCAGGGCCTGCTGCAAATTTTTGAGGCCGTGCAGGACAACAAGCCCTTCATCCTGAACGTCTACCGCTGCGTCAGCCGCGAGCAGGTGGAAAGCTATCTCTACCGCCTGACCTACGACCTTCTCGAGGGCGTTGTGGAGGAGCAGGCGCAGGGCATGTCCGTCCGCGCGGAGGACAAGGCGTTTCTCGCCACGCTCTATAAGTATATGTTCGTCGGCCTGATGCTCGACTGGATCAAAACCGATATGCAGGCCGACCCCAGGCAGATGGTGGACCGGCTTGCCGTCGCCATCCACGGGAATCTCTCCGCCGCGCTTACGCGGCTCCGCCTGGACAAGCCCGCCCCATCAAATCCGCCCGAATGATAAAAATTTATACACCCTGCGTGCCCGTGATGAAAAAAGCATCACGGGCCGTTTTCTGTTTATTGAACTTTTTCCAAAAAAAATGTATGCTTGCACCATCAAAAGGAAATCCTAATCCGACATACGGAAATTTTACAGGAGGTCACTGATATGTATTATTCCAGCGGTAACTATGAAGCCTTCGCACGTCCCAAGAAGCCCGCAGGCGTGGACAATAAGTCCGCCTACATTGTAGGCAGCGGCCTTGCTGCCCTGACTGCCGCATGCTATCTCGTGCGCGACGCTCAGATGAAGGGCGAGCGCGTTCATATCCTGGAAAAGGGGCCGACCGCCGGCGGCGCATGCGACGGCTGGAAATTTGAAAACATCGGCTACGTGATGCGCGGCGGCCGCGAGATGGACAATCATTTTGAGGTCATGTGGGACCTGTTCC
>CAKUHJ010000077.1 GCA_934655935.1 uncultured Oscillospiraceae bacterium
GTCTCCGACAAGCTGAACGTCATCAATAACCTGCTTGAGAAGGTCGACACGCTCATCATCGGCGGCGGCATGGCCTACACGTTTGTTGCGGCGAAGGGCTGCGGCGTCGGCAAGTCCCTGTTTGACGCGGAGAAGGTCGATTACTGCCGGGATATGATGAAAAAGGCGGAGGAAAAGGGCGTGAAGCTCCTTCTGCCGGTGGACACCGTCGTCGCGGCGGGCTTCCCGGACCCGATTGACGCGCCCGTGGCGGTCAGAACCGTGCCCGTGACGGAGATCCCCGACGATATGGAAGGCCTTGATATCGGCGAAAAGACCCGCGCGCTGTTCGCGGACGCCGTGAAGAACGCGAAGACGGTCGTCTGGAACGGCCCGATGGGCGTGTTTGAAAACCCGACGCTTGCCAAGGGCACGATTGTCGTTGCGCAGGCGCTGGCCGACAGCGACGCGGTGACCATTGTCGGCGGCGGCGATTCTGCGGCTGCGTGCGAGCAGCTTGGCTTTGCCGACCGGATTACCCATATTTCCACCGGCGGCGGCGCGTCCCTTGAGTTCCTCGAGGGTCTGGAGCTTCCCGGCATCGCCTGCCTGCAGGATAAATAAGCGAAAAGAAAGATACGAGCTAGGAGTCAAATGCTATGAACAGAAAATACCGTAAGACCGTCATTGCCGGCAACTGGAAAATGAACAAGACCCCTTCGGAGACGAAGGCCTTTATGACCGAGTTTAAGAGCATCATGCCGCGCGGCCGCTGGTGCGACGTGGCGCTGTGCGTACCGGCCGTCTGCATCCCAACGGCGGTCCGCGCCATGCGCGAAACGCGGGTCGGCATTGGCGCGGAGAACTGCAACGCCAACGCCTCCGGCGCCTACACCGGCGAGATTGCCGCCAACATGCTCCTGGACGCCGGCTGCAAGTACGTGATTGTCGGTCATTCGGAGCGCCGCGCCATGGGCGAGACGGACTCTGACGTCAACGCAAAGGTGCACGCCGCGCTTGAAAACGGCCTGATTCCCATCATGTGCGTCGGCGAGTCGCTCGAGCAGCGCGAGGCCGGCATTACGACCGAGTGGATCACGATGCAGATCAAGGCCGGGCTTCAGAACGTCGGCGAGGACAAGATCCGCAAGATGATCGTCGCCTATGAGCCGATCTGGGCCATCGGCACGGGCCACACCGCCACGCCCGAGCAGGCTGAGGAGGTCTGCCAGAGCATCCGCACCTGCATCCGCAAGCTGTACGGCGCGAAGATTGCCCGCGCGATCTCCATCCTCTACGGCGGTTCGATGAACGATAAGAACGCCTACGAGCTGATGGCGCAGCCGGACATCGACGGCGGCCTGATCGGCGGCGCGTCCCTGGTGCCGGAGAAGTTTGTCCGCATCATTGAGGCGGCCAACCAGCCCACGATCTGATTCTGAATCTGGAAACGCAAAGCGCCCTCCGCAATCCGCGGAGGGCGCTTTGGGATTGTGGCAAGAGATGCAGAATTGCGCCGTCTTTTTGGCGCACCAGAGCAAAACACGAAAGCAGTTGCAGGCTTGCTGGACATTTTCACTGCCTCCCTCTGATGAGGGAGGTGGCAAAGCCGAAGGCTTTGACGGAGGGAGAGAAAGGTGTTACGATACGCGCCTTGAGGGAAGGAGAGAATAGTCTCTCCCTCAGTCAGCTGGCGCTGGCAGCTCCCTCGGAAGCCGGGAGCCTTAGGCGCTGCCGCGCCAGTGTATCTACGATGTGTTTTGCAAAGCCGACGCCTTCAATCCCCTCAGTCACGTCCTGGAAGAAACGCAGCACATATCAAAAGGCCCGTCCGGCAATCGCCGGGCGGGCCTGATGATTATTTGTTTATTCTTCCACGAGGGTTGTGACGTCGATGGTGCGGATGCCGTCGGGCGCGCAGATGTAGTAGGAGACCAGAATCCGGCCGTCGTCAAGCTGCATCGCATGCGGATAGCCGAGGTCGCCGTTGGGCGCGTCGTCGCGGAGGATGATTTCCTTCGCCTCGGCAATGTTGGTCAGCTCCGCATTGCAGAGCCGGGCGCGGATGCCGAACGGCGCGCGGCGGTAGCCGTAGGTCAGAAGCACGTTTCCGCTCTTCAGCCGCAGCGCGTGCACAGGGCTTGAGCACCAGCAGTCCGGAATCTCCTGCACGGGGCCGAAGGTTTTGCCGTCGTCCTCCGAGACGGAGATGTGCAGGTTCAGGTAGGTTTCCTCGAAATCCACGCCGGGCTTGGTGTAGTCGCTCTGCGTGCGGTACAATCCGACGATGCGGCCGGACTGCGTGCGGTAGATGTTGGCCTCGAGATAGTGCTTTTCGTTCTTCTCATCCAGCGCCATGAGGCTGTAGTACTGCCAGGTTTCGCCGCGGTCGGTCGAACGGACCAGGCCGGAACGGGAGAGCTCGCCGAGCTTCAGCGCGCCGTAGAAGGGCATCAGGAGGCTGCCGTCGGGCATCTCGATGATGTTGCCGCGTACGCCGCCGGCGTCCGGGACGTTGGGCAGGCGGAGCGGAGGCATCTGACGCCAGGTTTTTCCGTTGTCGTCGGAGATGCTGTAGCTTACGCCGTCCGGATAGCAGTCATACAGGCCGTGCAGGCTTCTGCCGAACTTGGCGAAAACGTCCGCGCCCCAGGTTTCCGCGCCCTTTCCGATGGGCACGAGCGCCCAACGGAAGTAGGTGACGATGATGCGCCCGTCGCTCAGAACGTTGACGCAGGGGTCCTGATCGCTCATCTCGTCGTCGACGATGACGTGAAGCGCCGGGTCAAAGGTATCTCCACCGTCGTTGGAGATGATGAACACATCCTTCGCGGTGGGATCGACGTGCGTGACGCGGCCGTACTCCTTCTGACGCTCCTTGGCGTGACGGAAGGCACAGATGACGTGGCCGTCCGGCAGGCGGGAGAGGTTCGGGAAGGCGACGTATTCCTCGTCGCGGTAGATGGTCTTATGTCCGAGAATCTTCATACTGAATCATCCTTTCACGGCGGAGCCAATCAGCGATTTCACAAAGAACTTCTGGCACGAGATAAATGCGGTCATAATCGGCAGCAGCATGATGACGTTTGCCGCCATGATGGCCGGGTAGTTCTGCATTTCCTTATCCGAGAAGGCCTTGACGGCCAGAGGAAGCGTGAACAGCTTCTGATCCCAGAGGTAAAGCAGCGGCTTTTCATAGTCGTTCCAGGACCACAGGAAGTACATGAAAAGAAGTGTTGAGACAGAGCCCTTGACGTTCGGCAGCGCGATGCTCCAGTAGATTTTGAAGTTGCTCGCGCCGTCCAGACGGGCCGACTCCACCAGGGAATCCGGAATGGAGAGGAAGGCCTGGCGCATCAGGAACACGCCGAATGTGCCTCCGAAGAAGTAGCCGAGCCACAGCGAAGCGTGGGAGTTGAGAAGGCCGAGCTTCGAGTAGATGATGTAGGTCGGGAGCACGGTCACCATGCCGGGCAGCATCGTTGTGATGAGCTTGGCCATAAAGATCTTGTCGCGGCCGAAAAACTTGATCTTGGCGTAGGCGTAGCCTGCCATCGTGCAGGAGAAGAAGGTGCCGATGAGCGCGATGACAGAGACCTTCACAGAGTTCACAAAGTAGGCGAAGAACGGAATCTTACCGGAGAACAGGGCCTGATAGCCCTTGAGGGTCGGGTTCGAGGGAATCCATTCGATCGGGAAGGTAAAGACCTCGTTCATACCCTTGAAGGAGGTGGAAATCATCCAGATAAACGGGATAATCATCATAATGCCGAGGAACCAGACCAGAAGCGTGGCAATCAGCCGGGGCAGGTGGGTTGTGAGAAAGCTTTTTTTCTTAACCATAACGCCGTCCTCCTTATTCCGCGCTGAACTTGCTTTCCGAGCGCCAGCGGATGACCGTGAAGATCATGACGATTGCGCACAGAAGCCATGCAAGCGCGCAGGCATAGCCGGTCCGGTAGGTGATGAAGCCGGAGCGGTAGATGTAAAGGCCCAGCGTGTAGGTCGCGGTGCCGGGGCCGCCCTTGGTGATGATCTGGACGAAGCTCCACATCTGCAGGCTGCTGATGATGCCGAGCACGGTCAGAAGGAAGGTGGTCGGGCGCAGCTGCGGCAGGGTCACGCTGAAGAATTTGCGGAAGGGGCCCGCGCCGTCCATATCGGCCGCCTCGTACAGCTCCTGCGGGATCTGCTGCAGGGCGCTGCTGTACATGAGGATGCTGTAGCCGATGTCCTTCCACAGAAGGACGATCATAACGGCGGGCAGCGCCCACTTGCTGCTGCTGAGCCAGCCGGGAAGCGCGGCCTCCGAAACGCCGGCCAGCATGAGAAGAATGTTGACAGGGCCCTTCGACTTGTGGAACAGGGCCTGCCAGACCGTCGCCACGGCGACGATATTTGTGACATAGGGCAGGAAGAACAGCGCTCTGGCGCTGGCCTTTCCGTAGACCGCTCTATTGATGACGTTGGCAAGGATGGCAGCGAGGAACAGCTCCACCGGCACAACGAGAAGAAGCTTCGCGTTGTTGACCAGGCAGGCCTTGAGATAGATGTCGCTGAACATGTCCTTGAAGTTTTTCAGACCAATAAACTGTGCGTTTTCAAAGCCCTTCAGAAGATTCCAATCTGTGAAGGACATGCACAGGGAGAAGACGACGCCGAACAGCGTAAAGACCATAAAACCGATCAGGTTCGGCGCGATGAGAAGGTAACCGCTCAGGTTTTCGGAAAACCTGGTGCTGTGCATGCCGCGCGCAGACGGCTGCTTTAACGTTTTTTGCATAGCTCTCCCTCAATTCCTTATGTATGGAGGTTTGCGTCAGTTGACAGGGGCTGCGGCTGCAGGCGCAGCAGGCCCGGAAAGGCATCACCAGCGCGGCGGATGCCGCCGCGCTGGTGACGTGCAGATAAAAGTTTAAGAGAGGAAAATGAAGTCAGAAGACTCAGTTGGCGTTGGCAATTTCAGCTGCGCCGAGATCCTGCATCATGGCAACCCAATCATCCAGGCTCATCTCGTCGTTCATGTAGAGCGCATACTGCTCGGAGTACAGGGTGCTCATCAGGGAGACATAGGTGGACAGGGACGGATCGTAGTTGTAGCGGCCGACATGGGACTCAAACGGAGTCGAAACAGCAGCGATGGCAACATCCTGCGGATAAACGTCGGTGTGCAGCTCGCCGTTGGCATCGGTGTACTCGGTGAAGGACTTGGTCGCGGCGACCATGTCGGCGTCACGGTAGATGGGCATGTAGTTCGAGCATTCCACGCTGCATTCGTTGCAGATGAACTTTGCAAACTCATAGGCCTCTGCCGGATACTTTGCAGACTTGGGAACATAGAACGCGCCCGCAACGGTGTTGTAGGAGACATCCTTGCCAAGGTCGTTGGTATAAGGAACGTTGGTAACGCCAAGCTCGAAGTCCAGCTGGCCTTCGCCCGGATCGTTGAACATGTAGTTCTGGAGCCAGACAAGGGTGTACGGACCGTCGAGGATCATGGCAGCCTTGCCGGTGGCAAGCGCCTGGCGGCGGTTGATGGACTCGGAGGTCATGGTAGCCAGGGTCGGGCCGACGTTCTCAACAGCGGCAAGATCGTGCGCCCACTGCATGGTGGCCTTGAAGGTCTCGTCGTCGAAGTTGGGAGCGATGGTGCCGTCGTCAAGAACCTTGACGGAGTTCCAGCCGCAGAGCTGAGCAGGTACGCAGGCGATGGAGTCCCAGGTGTAGGGGAACACGCAGCCATAGACGCCGTTGTCCGGGTCGTTGAGCTGCTTGGCAACCTCGGTGAACTCGTCGATGGACCAGGTCTCCGGGATGGTGATGCCAGCGGCGTCAGTCATGGTCTTGTTGTAGAAAACCTTGAAGGTGTTGCCGGCGAAGGGGATGCCGTAGATGTCGTCCTGATAGGTCAGCATCGCGGTGGACAGCGTGCCGTACATGGCCTCGAAGTCGTCGCCGTTGGCGTTGATGTACTCGGTCAGGGGCGTTGCGCCGCCGTTGATGACGCGCTTGTAGACATCGTCATAGGTGAGGTAGGTCAGGTCGACTTCTTCGCCGCCGCTGATCATGGTGTCGAGGTTGTAGAGGTAGCCCTCGTCAACGCCGGTGCCAAGCTCGATGTATTCGATCTGGATTTCGGGATGAATGGCGTTCCACTTCTCAATGATGCGGGGCGCCTTGTCGTTCTGGGACCAGCCGGCGCCGATCCATCTCAGGGTAACGGTTTCGGTCTGAGCGGGCTCTTCGGTCTGAGCAGGCTCTTCGGTCTTGGCGGGTTCTTCCGTCTTGGCCGGCTCTTCGGTCTTGGCGGGTTCTTCCGGCGTAGGAGTTTCCTTCGCAGCGCAGGCGACGAGGCTCAGGACCATCATTGCCGCAAGAAGGAGTGCAAGAATGCGGTTTTTCATTTGAATATCCTCCTGTATATAATATATATGTTCAGCCTGCGCGCAGACGCAGGGAGAAACCGATGAAGGGAATCAGAGGTCCTTGTTTGCAAGGCCGCACGGCCAGGTTCCGAACGGACGGGCAATCGACTCTGAAACATAGCACACGCCCTTTCCAAGACGCGTGATGGAAGACGGGCAGTTGCGGTCGATCGGACCGTAAAGCTCGATACGGGAGATCATTCTCTGCCAGCTGTCTCCGCCGGGGTTGACGATGTTGTGCATGACCAGGCGCTCACGTGCGGAAACGACATCGCGCGGGCCAATGGTAACGGCGCGGGGCGGAACAGCCCAGACGTCACCGGCGGCGCCCATCGGGGAGAAGAGCGAGTTTTCCAGCAGCGTCATGTGGTGCTGCGTGGTAACGCGGGAGCCGAGCTTCAGGAACGCTTCAAAGGAATCGGCCTGGAATTCGGGAACGTCGGGATCGATAAAGGCGATGTGGCCGGGCCAGCCGGTCGCGGAGTAGATGACGTCGGCGCCGCCGCAGTCCTCAATCTGGCGGGAGTAAACGCCGTCGGCCTTGTTGTCGTTCGTGAAAACGTGCCACTGCTCCACGGGCGGACGAAGGTCCTCGCGGATGTTGCCGTAGAAATGCGTGCGGAAGGAGTAGCCGAGGCTTGCGCCGTAGGTCAGGGGGGCAACGTTGCCGTCCTGATCGGCCCACTCGTCCATCGCAAACGCGTTGACGTTCCGGCAGCTTACATTATAAGCGTTGATCATGTTGGCGATCGCAGAGTATGCGCCGGGCCACTGGTTCGGGAAAATCATGGTCAGGGGCGTGTCGTTCACGTCGCTGAGGTAGATCCTGTGGAAGCAGTCGATGACCATGTGCAGCAGCGGGTCGATGACGACCTTGACGCTGAAGCCGTTTTCATTGGTATATTCCATGTCCTCGCGGCGGATGTTCCTGCAATGGTCCAGAACCTCCGGGCTGTGCTTGGGAAGCCAGGGCGCGGGGATAAACTCAAACTCTTTCATGTTTTCCGCCTTTCTTGCCGGACCGTGCCGGCGGGTACTGAGCTGCGGAAGGCACACGACGTCTGATTGTGCAGCTTTTCACAGCTCTCTACTGCGCATTCTATCACAGAACCAACGGAACGTCTTTACAAAATCGTCCGGTGTGATTATAATAATTCATGGTATTTATAAAAAATGGGAATCTCGTACGGGAAGCGGCCTTTGGCGAAAGTGTCCGCAGGGGGAGGAAATATGGAGAATCTTGTCTTCCGGAACTACAAAATGGAGCAGATTCTGCGCATCAGCAACCTGAGCACGGCGCATTATCTGTCTGATATTTCAAATTACCGGACGCCGCCGCACCGGCATGAGGCCTGGGAGCTGGTGGTATGTCTGAAGGGACGCGTGCGGACCTTCCAGGGCGAGCAGCATCAGCCGCTGAAAAGCGGGCAGCTGATTCTGGTTCCGCCCAACGCGGAGCACTGGCTCTGGGTGGACCAGGGAAAGGCGACGCTGATTATCATCGCCTTCAGCTGCTATGACCAGTGCCTGAAGCTGCTGCAGCACCGCGTGCTGGAGGCGGACCGCGCGCAGCGGCAGATTCTGCAGATCATTGTCGACGAGATGGGCAGCGCCTTTAAGCTGGTCGACGGGAAGCTGCTGCTCGTCAGCTTTCATCAGAGCGAAAATTCGCCGCTCGGCGCGGAGCAGATGATCACCTGCTATATGGAGGCCTTCCTGATCAATCTCCTGCGCGAGGCGACGGGGCGCGGCAGCAAGGCCTGGAAGCCCGAGCTTCTGGAGCAGGCGATGGAAAACCGGATTGCCGCGGATATCCAGAGCTATGTGGACGCGCATCTGACGCAGAAGCTGAGCATGGAGACCATCGCGGCCGGCGTCCACTACAGCCGCTCCTACATTGCCGCGCAGTTCCGGCGCTCCACGGGCACGACCATTTCCAGCTATGTCTCAAAACGCCGTCTGGAGGAGGCGGAGCGGCTTCTGAAAAGCGGAGAATACACCATTTCGCAGATTGCCGAGCAGCTGAACTATTCCTCGGTTCAGTATTTTTCAAAGTGCTTCAAGGACGCCTATGGAATCTGCCCCTCGGCCTACGAGAAAAAATCAATTTGATATGGATTTTTACGGGGGTGCAACTTTTGCTTGCAACTGCGCAATTCTTAATTGCTTGTGCAGGGGGAAAAACTGTGCTAAGGTAGAGAGGCTAGAGAGTCCGGCCATCCTTCCAGGGCTCCTGCGGCAGACTGCGCGCCGCTCCGCAACCGGCCAGCAGACATAGTTGCCTCGAATTCGATACAGTACGACGTCCATATCACAAAGAGCGATGTGATGTGGGCGTCGTACTGTTCTGTCCGGGCATGGACCAAAGCCGCTTCGGCAGCGCACACAGAATGCAGGCCTGTCTGGAACGCCGTGCCTGTATTTTGTCAGTTATATCTGAAACGATTTGCAGAATTCTGAATTCTATCAGTTATAACTGAAACTGATGAATCCGGAAATTCACCATAAGCATAAAAGCCTCAATAATTGCTGTAAAGTTGTAAAAAAAGATTATTTGCAAAAGCAGCTTGAGCCGGGCGCGGCGATCTGCTATAATTTCAGCGTCTTAAGTATCCGCCGGCGCAGGGCAAAAACGCCGGGCGCGCAGACGCCTGCTTCGGGAAGACTTTCAAGGAGAGGTAGAGATCTATGAAATTAGGTATCGGAAGAAGTTGACCTGATTTCATAAATCTATAAAGAAGCATAAATGCCCGTAAATCCTTACGGGAACAAGC
>CAKUHJ010000078.1 GCA_934655935.1 uncultured Oscillospiraceae bacterium
GGTTTTTTCTTGGCTTCTGTGGTAAGCTAAAGAAACTATTCCACATTTCCACATGGAGGCCGCGCCATGAGCCAGCACGATCACGAATATCTCCACGCGCACAACATTCCGCACCTGCACAGCCCCGGCGAGCACCACGAGCATCCGCACAGCGCCGCGGGCGCGCACGGACATACGCACGAAAACACGAAGGCTGTTCTGAACCGGCTCTCGCGCGCCATCGGGCATCTGGAGTCCGTAAAAAAAATGGTGGAGGACGGACGCGACTGCTCCGAGGTTCTGATCCAGATTGCGGCTGTGCGCTCCGCCATCAACAACATCGGCAAGGTCATTCTGCAGGATCACATCCAGCACTGCATCGTCGACGCCGTGGAGCACGACGACGAAAAATCGCTGGACGATCTGTGCCAGGCCATCGACAAGTTCATCAAATAAGAATTTCAGGAACGGCAAAGCACTGGACGCCCGCGCGGCGGGCGGCCTCTATGCCCTCCGGCGCATCCTCAAAGACAATCGTGTCCGCCGCGTCCGCGCCGAAATGGGCCATCGCGGCCAGAAAGCCGTCCGGCGCGGGCTTTTTCCGCGCCACATCCTGCTGCGTCAGAATCAGGTCAAACAGCGCCAGCCTTCCAAAGCGGCGCAGAATATCCTCAACCCCCTGCTGGGAGGCCGTGGACACCAGCGCAATGGAATATACGGGCCGGATGGTCTCCAGCAGTGCAAACAGCGCCCGGTTTTCCCGCACAAGATGGTAAAAATCCGCGAAGCACGCAAGCTTATCCTCGTGCACCTGGCGGACAAGCGCCTCGTCCCGCCCGACAAGCTCCGGCAGGAAATCCCGGTAGTAGCGGCCGTTGCAGCGTTCGGCAAAGAATTTTTCGTCCAGCGCTACGCCGCAGCGTGCGAGCGCCGCGGCATAGGCCGCGGCGTTTGCAGGCACGGTATCGTAGAGCGTGCCGTCAAAATCAAAGATCGCCAGTCTTTTTTTCATGATTCTTTTCCTCATAGCGGTCATAGACGTCGTTCATCACCAGCAGCATCGCCGCATAATAGCGCGGCGCGGAAACCTCTCTGCGCCGCAGCCGGTACGGCATCAGGCGCAGCCAGTGGATGATCTCATGGTAAAATACGCTTCTGAGCCCCTGCTCGCCGTAGGTCTGGCGAATCCAGGCGCAAAGGCGCGAAAACAGTGCCTCGTACTGCCGCGACTCCGGAAAAAGGAATTCGACGCTTCCGTTTTCCCGCGTCACAACGCCGCCCTGATCCAGAAATTCGTAGCGCCCGTGCAGCGACTGAAAGAGCTTTGCAAGCTCCATACAGTTTGTCCGGAAGGCCGTGCCGGGGTTCGGATCGATCAGGTAATAGGGCGGCGTATGCGCGCCGTCCGTATAGCAGATGATGTTTTCAAGCGTCAGATCCCCGTGAATTTCACAGCCCATGTCCTGCGCGAACACCTCGCGCAGGCGATTTTTTTGCAGCATGGGCGCAAGCGCTGGCAGGTTCCGCACCCGCACGCCGTTGACCGTCAGCTCCTCCGGGGCGCACAGCGCGCGCAGCGCGCGGCTCTGCCGCAGCTCCTGGAGATTTTTCTCCACCTTTTCCTGATAAAACGCGTCAAAGGCCGCCTGGGAGGGCACAAAGGCCGTCGGCCGGTGCAGCTTCTCCGTCAGCGTCTGGAGCGCCTGATGGAGAATGTCCCAGCTGCTGCGTGTCGGGTGGGCGTAGACGTAGCGGAACATGCCGACGCCCTCCTCCGCGTACTGCATATCATAGCAGAACGAAAGCGCGCTCTGCCGCTTGGCCGTGATGCGCGGCAGCGGCAGCTCCGCCGCGTAGCGCTCCAGCCATGCCTCCTGCACGCGCAGCTTCTCCGCCGCGCCGCCGACGGCATATTTGCGGAAGACCGTCTCCCCGTTCCGGACGCAGAGCATGGTCGACGCATCCGAACCGGAGGAATAGTCCTGCAGAATGGTCACGTCCGCGTTCATCTCCAGATATTCGCGCACCGTCTGCCTGGAGTCGCCGGAAAAGTAGCTGTTGAGAAAGCTCAGCCGCTCGCTGGTGCGCAGCTGCGGAAGAAGCTTCGCCGTCTGCACCGGCGGCGTATGCCCCCGCTTTTTGCCCTGCAGCAGTCCGTAGCCCGCAAGCAGCACCAGCGGCGTCCAAAGATAGGCGCAGAGCAGCACCTCCGTGACGGGATCGAACAGGCCGAAGCTCACCGCGAAGGTGGACGAGGCCAGATTTTCCGGTGCAAACATCAGAAGCAGCACATCCCGGAAGGACATGGCCTGCCCGAAGGCCGTCAGAAACCGCGCCAGAAGAAAATAGGAGCACAGATACGCGCTCCACATCAGAAGCGTATCCGCCAGCAGCCGCCCCTTCGCCACGCGCTTCCAGAGCGCCTTGAACGCCGAAATCAGCGACCACGCGAAAAACAGCAGCTGATACTGAATGCGCTCGTTAAAAATCGAGCATACCGCGCGCGCCAGCCGCTTGAAGCTCTGGCTGAAGCAGGCGGCAAGCGCCATAAAAGCCAGCAGCGCCGCCAGCATGAGAAGGTAGCGCCGCGCGGCGGCCGTCAGGGCCGCGTCGCCGCCCAGAAGGCAGAAGACGCCGAAAATTCCGGTCATCACCAGCACATCCAGCACACGGTCCACAATGACGGTGGCCGCGGCAAAGCCGGGGCCGTTTTCCATCCGCCGGCCTGCCAGCCAGATTCTCAGCACGTCTCCCAGGTGCAGCGGCACATAGAAATTGACCATGTAGCCTGCCGACAGGGCCTTGAGAAGCGTTGTCAGCGGCGTCGGCTCATAGATCTGCACCAGAAGCTTCCAGCGCCGCGCCTTGCACACATGTCCCAAAAGCAGGCACAGCGCCGCGGCGAGGAGATACCCGCTCACGCCTCCACCTCCTGCAGGCGCGGGTCCTGCTGCGCGGCGGCATACTCCTCGGGCGTGCCGAAGGAGACGTGCACCTGCGTTTCCAGCGCCCACACGGCGCAGCGCGCGGCCAGAAGCTCATTGTAAACGCCGCTCATGAAGAACTCGCTCTGCGTGCAGCTTTCAAGATACCTCGCCGCAGCCGCGCGGAAGACGCCGGCGCTTCCGAAATAGTAAGCGCCGCAGATGGCCCGGTCGCTGATGGGGTCCTTTTCCGCGGTCCGCAGGACCCGCCCCTCGCCGTCCAGCGCCGCAAAGCTGAAGCGCGGATCGCGGGAGCGGAAGGTCAGAAGCGCGCCGTCCGTCTGCGCGTCCAGCGAAGCAAGCCCCTCGCAGCGGAAATAGTGGTCGCAGTCGTTGAAGAGCACAGGCTCCTGCTCGGGCAGGCCCTCGCAGCCGGCCAGGCATGTCAGGACCGCTCCCGCCGTCACCGCTTCGAGCACAATCACCTCCGCGTCCGGGTAGACCTCCCGGATGCGCCGGTCGATGGAAAATCGCTCCACATGCGCCCGGAGCACCACGAAGCGCAGCCGCCGGGGCTGCAGCGTCTGCAGAACGGATTCCGCAGCCCACTGAAAAAAAGGCCTGCCCTGAAGCGTCAGCAGCGGCTTCGGGCATTCGAAGCCGCCCTTCAGAAACCGCGTGCCGCCGCCGGCCATGGGAAGAATCAGATTCATGGCGTGTGCTCTCCTATCACCTGATATGTGTACGCGATGCGGGAATACTCGTTCTCCCGCGGCGCGAACAGCGTTTTCTTATGCAGCACATACTCCAGCGTCAGCCCGAAAATCCGCCGGGACTGCGCAAAGAGCTTCGCATTGCTGAGCTGGTCCTCCTCGCGCCAGGAAATCGGGAAGAAATCAAAGCGCGAGCGTGCATACACGCCGTATTCCAGCAGGAAGACGTTGAAAGACAGATCGTTCGGAAACTGCAGGTAGAACCGGGGCTGCAGGTACGAGACCCTGTAGAGGTTCAGGCCCGAGCCGAGATCGGAAATTTTTCTGCCGCAGCAAAGGGACAAAAAGGCGTTGAAGCAGTGGTTGCCGAACACCCGGAAGCCGCTGTAGCCCGTGAGCACGGAGCCCTTTAAAAAGCGCGAGCCAAGAAGGCTGTCAAGCCCCCGGTGCGCGCCGCGCCGGAGGTAAGGCACAAGATCGGCAAGATCCGCCTGATCGTCCCCGTGCAGCACGACGACATAGTCAAAGCCGTGCGTGAGCGCATAGTCAAAGGCCACCTTATGCGAGCCGCCCAGAGAGTAGTTTTCATCGTTTTCAATCAGCGCCGCCGGAACCGGCAGCTGCTTCATGGCCGCAAGCGCCGCCTCGCGCGTGCCGTCCGGGCTGCGGTTGTCCACAATCAGAATCTGAGAAAACAGCGCCGCGTCCTCTCCCAGGGCCGCGATGCGCGCCAGCACGCGCGGAAGCTGCTTTTCACAGCGATAGACCGGGATGAATACAAGAATTTTTTCCATAGGCTCACCACTTTTCCGCAATTGCCCGAAGGACAAAGAAATTTGCCGTCATGGTAAACGGTGTGATCAGAATTTTGGCCGCCAGCTTGTGATACTGCGTAACCGGCGTCAGCGCGCCGGAAAGCGCCTGCATCGCAAACGAGGCCGCGGAGACCAGCGCGAGCTGATAAAGCGCGTAGACCAGATACTTCGTCAGCCTGGAGGCCCGCTCCGTTCTGCACGCAAGAAGCCTGCGCGTGGAGACCAGGAACACATAGGTAATGGCCGGGAGGGAGCTGAGATAGTTCGCCGCCGCGACCGGGACCGCCGTCAGCCTTGTCAGGGCGGTGTAGACAGAAAAATCGATGAGCCAGCCCACGCCGGAAATCAGCGCAAAGCGGAAAAACTTATTCAGAAGACTTCGCATGGCGCCGGTCCTTTCGTTCGCAAATCCAGTCAATTCCGCCGCACAGCAGCAGGAAATACCCCAGAAGATACGTCGCATAGAAATATTTCGCGTAGGCTGCCGGCATCAGCAGAAACACAATGCCGAAGTTGCACAGCCCCGCCAGACAGAGCCCCAGCGGCAGAAGCCGCTTTTTCAGCAGCGCCCGCACGCCGAAAATGAGCAGCAGCAGCGCCGGAATCCACATCTGGCAGGTGAGATTGTACACTGCCCGCAGGGGCCCGACCGAACGCGCCACTGGATACTTTGCGCACAGATACCGGAACGCGCCCCACTGCGCGCGCAGGAAAATAAGCGGATTGCGGAGGATCACATGCTTGCAGGCGGTTACAAAGGCCTCCTGCTCTGCATAGCCGGCGTCCGCGCGCACGTGGTTCATGATCTCGGCCCATTCATAGTTGGCGTAGCCCGCAGTCTCGTTGCTGCGGCGCAGCTCCTCGAGGGGGAGATAAGCGTCAATCGCCTCCGCGTCCGGGCCCAGCATCTGCTCTGTCAGGCCGTTGCGGAGCATATTGCACAGGACATAGCCGCAAAGCGGCTTTGTCCGCAGGGACAGCGGCGGATTGTCCTCCAGGTAATAGGCCTTGAGCTGCGGCAGGGCTATGAGCGCAAAAATCAGCACATATCCCGCCAGCGCGCGCAGGACCTTCTTCCTGGTAACGGGAATCCGGTAAGCGGCAAGCATCAGGCAGATTCCAAGCGGGAAAAGATAGATTCCCTCCGAGCGCCAGATTGCCAGCACCGCGAAGGCGGCCGACAGCCCCGCCAGCGTCTTCCAGTCCGCCTTTTCACCCGCGCGCCAGTCATAGTAAAGCTTGGCCGCCGTGAAAAGATACAGCATGCCGTAGGTCGGAAGCCGGTGTGCGGAAATGCCCTGGTCCAGGACAAACGGCAGCAGGAACAGAAGGTACATCGGCAGCGCCTTCCATCTTCCGCTGCGCTCGCACTGCCGCGCCAGGCAGTAGCCGCAGACCAGCGCCTGCAGCACAAGCTTGATATACACCGGCCCCATCGCCGTCGGCACCAGCATCAGGCTCATGATCCAGTAATAGCCGGAGAAATAATTGAACCAGTAGGCAAAGCTGTCCAGCTGCCGCGCCCGCGTAAAAAGGTTCAGCTCGTCGCTGACAAGCGTAAAGCTGTGAAACGCGAGCAGCCATCCGACGAGCGCCGCCAGATACGGCAGCGCGTACAGGAGCGTGCGCCGCGCGCGCAGGCTCCGCCCGCTCAGCGCCGCAGCCAGAAAACGCCAGAACCATACAAGCGCCGCCAGCAGCCCGAGCTTGCACAGCACATAATTGAAAAGATTCTGCGCAGGGCTTACCGTCAGAATCCGGCGCTCCAGCCAGAACGTCGCCAGCCACGAGAGCGCAGCCAGACAGAGCGGAAGCCAGGCTTGAAAATTGTTCCTGATTTTTTTCATGACTTTTTCTTCCCCTGTTTCAGTCCATTGCGTAAATTATACGACGAAAGGGCCTGTTTTGCAACACCCGCAGCAATCAGTAAAAAAAGATCGAAAACCTCTTGCTATTTTTCAGAAAACCAATATAATGTAGGCGGGGGCTGAGCTAAGGGCAGGCAGATGTGACCCTGCCAATTTAACACAAGACATGCGTACCCGAACGTTGCATGAGTAGAAATGGCGCGTCAAGTACCGGTTGGATGGGAGGTTGCCGCCGGGCGAAGGAGCACGGGCTCCGCGGTGCCATTTTCGCATCCGCTATGGCAAAGAGAAATTGTACTGCAGTTTCCGATTCCAAATATTGTTTGAACCTCCTCCATTTTTCGTATCGAATTTTAGGAGGCTTTTTTATGCTCAAAAATCAGTCTGCCGCCGCGGCAAAGCGCCCTGTGCGCGCCGCCGGGCTCAAAAACGTCCGTACCCTGGTATCCTGCGCGCTGCTGTGCGCCGTCAGCGTGGTGCTGGCCCGGCTCATCATTCCGATGCCCGCCGTTGACAAGCGGTTCTCGCTGGAAGCTGTGCCGATTTTCCTGGCCGGCATGCTCTTCGGGCCCCTGCCGGGCGCGATTGTCGGCTTTGTGGCCGATTTTGTCGGCTGCCTGTTCTCCGGCTACGGCTACAACCCGCTGTTCTGCGTGCCGCCGATTCTCTACGGTCTGTGCGCGGGCCTGTTCCGGCCGATGCTGCTGCAGAAGATGACTCCCTGGCGCGTTGCGCTGGCATTTCTGCCGGCGATTGTGCTGGGCTCCGTTCTCTATCAGAGCGCGGCGCTCGCCTACATCTACGGCCAGGGCGCGTTCGTGCCGAATTTCCTGGTCAAGCTCGGCGCGCGCAGCATTCAGTTCGCAATTACGTTCGTTCTGGACGTGCTGGTGGTATGGCTGCTTTATAAATCGAAGGTTTTCTCCGCCGCGAAGCTCTGGCCCGCGGAAAAGAAGAACGCCTGAACCAGATTTTCCGATATTCAGAAAGAAAGAAGATTTGTCCTATGATGACGCTGGAAGAAGCCCTGCATTATATTCACGAGGTCTGCTGGAAGGGGAGCGTCCCCGGCCTTGAGCGGATCTCGGCGCTCTGCGAGGCGCTCGGCCATCCGGAGCGCAAGTGCAAATACATCCACGTTGCGGGAACCAACGGCAAAGGCTCGACCTGCGCGATGCTCGCCTCGATTCTGCAGAAGGCCGGCTACCGCACGGGCCTTTATACCTCGCCCTACATCGTCCGCTTCAACGAACGCATTCAGGTGGACGGCGAGATGATCTCCGACGAGGATATCTGCGCGCTTACGGAATATGTCAAGCCCTTTGCCGAATCCATTTTTGAGCGCCCGACGGAGTTTGAGCTGGTCACGGCCATCGGCTTTGAATATTTTGCCCGCAGGCAGTGCGACATTGTGGTCTGCGAGGTGGGCATGGGCGGAGAATTTGACGCGACCAACGTCATCCTTCCGCCGGAGGCTGCGGTGCTCTGCAACATCGGCCTGGATCACACCGAGATTCTGGGCGACACCCTGGAGAAAATTGCCGCAACGAAGGCCGGCGTCATCAAGCCCGGCTGCGACGCGGTCATCTACCGGGAAAAGCCGTCGGTCGAAAAGGTGTTCGAGGACCGCTGCCGGGCGCTCGGCGTGCCGCTGCACAAGGCGGATTTCGACTCCATCCGCCTGCTCCGCCACAGCCTGGAGGGACAGACCTTTTCCTGCGGACGCTTCAAGGAGCTGAAGCTGCCGCTTCTTGGCGAGCATCAACTTCATAACGCCGCCGTTGTTCTGTGCACGGCAGACGTTCTGCGCGCGCGCGGCTGGAACATCACAGACGCACATATCCGCGAGGGCCTTGCCTGCGTGCAGTGGCCGGGCCGGTTCGAGCTGATGCGGGAGCATCCGCTCTTCATCATCGACGGCGGGCACAACCCGCAGTGCATCGAGGCGCTGGTCAAGAATATCGACGATTATCTCGCCGGCCGGCCCCTCACGGTGCTCACGGGCGTTCTGGGCGACAAGGACTTCCACTGCATGTATCAGAACGTCGTGCCCTATGCGCGCGAGTTCATTACCGTCACGCCCGGAAATCCGCGGGCGCTCGACGCGCAGAAGCTGGCAGAGTATCTGCAGCAGTTCGGAAAGCCCGTCACACCCTGCCGGCAGGTCGCCGACGGCGTGCGTCTGGCCGTGGCCCACGCGGGCGCGGACGGCGTGGTGCTCTGCTACGGCTCGCTTTACATGATCGGGGAAGTCAAAGCCGCGCTCGATGCGCTCTGAGCGCAAAGCTACAAAGAACAATGGCTGCAGCAAAAATGAACCGCATCCCGTCAAGAGGACAGTGAAAAAATATAAAGTTTTCCCGGCCAGCAGCCAAGCGCTGCTGGCCACTTTTCGTTGGGCTTTTCGGCATAAAACTGCCTGTCCAGAAGATTCTCGGCAAGATATTGAGGGCTCTTTGCCTGTCTGGTGCAACCCCGATTGCTGTACTTGATTGTAGAACGGATATCTCTGGCCCGGCAGATGCGGAGCACGCGCTTGTCATTGACATGGATGCCGCACCGGACAAGTAATCCTCCACGGCTTGCCACTTAAGCTCCGGACTGTACACACGGTTCTTGCACGTCATAAATGCGGCCATTCCATCCGCTTCATAGTTTCGTGCCCATTGACTGATCGTATCTTGCGCAACACCACCTCGTTGCGCTGCTTCACTTAGACTGATCCTGTTATTGATGTAATCCTCAATGACTTTCGCTTTTTCCTCTGCACTTAATTTCTGCTTCTGTGGCATAGTAATGCTCCCTCCATGATTGA
>CAKUHJ010000079.1 GCA_934655935.1 uncultured Oscillospiraceae bacterium
TCCAGCTCCTCCAAAGGAAGGTTGCTGTGCGGAAGCCACGCGGCGGGCTTGAAGCGGAATTCGTCATAAAGTCCCATAACAGAAGCTCCTTTCAGATATTAGGCTTTTTGCGGGGCGCCTGCCAGCTGCCGCAGGCGACATAATGTCCGGGCTCGACCATGATATAGGCGGGCTCGCGCTCGGCGCAGCAGGCCTTTGCCTCGGGACAGCGCGTGTGGAAATGGCAGCCGGAGGGGGGATTTGCAGGGCTTGGAAGATCGCCCTCGAGCAGAATCCGGCTGCGGCGCAGATCCGGGTCCGGAATCGGAATGGCGGAGATCAGCGCGCGGGTATAGGGATGAACCGGATTGCTGAAAATCTGCTCGGTGCTTGCCAGCTCCACCACCCGGCCCAGGTACATGACGGCGATCCGGTCGCAGACATGGCGGATGACGGAGAGATTGTGCGAAATGAAAAGGTAGGTCAGATGATACTCCTGCTTGAGCTGGTCAAGCAGGTTCAGAACCTGCGCCTGCACGGAGACGTCCAGCGCGGAAACGGCCTCGTCGCACACGATGAACTTCGGCTTCAGAATCAGCGCGCGCGCAATGCCGACGCGCTGCTGCTGGCCGCCGGAGAATTCATGCGGGTAGCGGTTTCCGACGGACGGAGAGAGGCCGACGTCCTCCATGGCCTGATGTACGCGGGCCTGCCGCTCCTTGCGGTCCTTCACGCCGTGGAAGCGCAGGGGCTCTTCGATGATCTGGTAGATTGTTTTTCTGGGGTTCAGGGAGGCCAGCGGGTCCTGGAAGACGATCTGCATATCCCGGCGCAGCGAGATGAGCTCCTTGCTGCTGAGGCGGTAGACGTCCTTTCCCTCAAACTCGACAAGCCCATCCGCCTTGTCATACAGGCGGAGAATGGTGCGGCCCAGCGTGGACTTGCCGCAGCCGGATTCGCCGACCAGACCGAAGGTCTCTCCGGCGAGAATATCGAGGGAAATGCCGTCGACGGCCTTGATATAGTTTGTGGCGAAGCCCTCCTTGAACTCAAAGTATTTGCGGACGGAGTCAAGGTGAATGAGCGTTTTAGATTCCATCGCTGTCACCTCCTGACAAATAGCAGCGGACTGCATGGTCGCCCTCCAGCTGCGTCACGGGCGGCATCTGCTTCCGGCAGCGCTCGGTGCAGTGCTCGCAGCGCGAGGCAAAGCGGCAGCCCTCCGGCAGCTCGAACAGACTTGGCACGGTGCCCTTGATGTTGTAGAGCTTCTGATTCCGGTCGTCCGTCAGCTTCGGGATGGAGGCGATCAGGCCGCGGGTGTATGGATGGCGGGGGTCCTTGAAGATGCTTTTGACGCTGCCTTCTTCAATGACCGTTCCGCAGTACATGACCACGGCGCGGTCGCACATCTCGGCAACGACGCCAAGGTCGTGCGTGATCATGATGATGGCGGTGCCAAGCTCGTCGCGGAGCTTTTTCATCAGGTCCAGAATCTGCGCCTGAATGGTAACGTCCAGCGCGGTGGTCGGCTCGTCGGCAATCAGAACCTCCGGGTGGCAGCACAGCGCCATGGCGATCATCACGCGCTGGCGCATGCCGCCGGACATGGAGTGCGGATAATCCTTGAAGCGGCGCTCCGGCATCGGAATGCCGACCAGGCTGAGCATGCGGACGGCCTCTTCCTTTGCGGCCTTCTTGTCCATGCCGCGGTGCAGCATCAGCGGCTCCATCAGCTGCCGGCCGACGGTGAAGAGCGGGTTCAGGCTGGTCATGGGCTCCTGAAAGATCATGGAAATCCGGTTGCCGCGGATGCGCTGCTGCATCTCGCGCTCGGAAAGCTCCAGAAGGTTTTCCCCGTCCAGAAGAATCTTTCCGCCGGTAATTTTTCCGGGCGGCGACTGAATCAGGCGGAGAATGGAAAGCGCCGTGACGGACTTGCCGCAGCCGGACTCGCCGACGACGCCGAGAATCTCGCCCTTTTTCAGGCTGTAGCTGACGTGGTCAACCGCCTTTGCAACGCCGCGTGAGGAGATAAACTGTGTCTGAAGATCGACAACCTCTAATATTTTCTCTGACATGCTTGTTCTCCTTATTTCTGGCGCATGGGATCGAGCCACTCGCGAAGCTCGTCCCCCAGCAGGTTGATCGACAGAACGACAAGAAAAATGGTAATGGCCGGGGCAAGAATGTAGCCGGTGGACTCGAAAATAAACTGCTTGGCATAGGAGAGCATGGAGCCCCATGCGGGCTCGGGCGGTTTGATGCCAAGGCCGAGGAAGCTCAGGCCGGCCTCCAGAAGAATCGCGGACGCCGTGAAGAGCGAGAACTGTACGATGATGCCGGACGCGCAGTTGGGAAGCACCGCGCGGAAAAGAATATAGCCGGATTTCGCGCCGAAGGCCTTCGCGGCCTCGATGAACTCGCGCTCCTTGATGGAAAGGACGCTGCCGCGGACGATTCTGCCGTAGGCCGGGAAGCTGACAATGGCAATGGTCAGCATCAGCGTGACGGCCGAGGCGTCAAAAATGGTCATGAGCAGGAGCGCCAGCATCATGCTGGGGAAGGAGAAGAACGCGTCCATGATCCGCATGATGACGCTGTCCAGAACGCCGCCGTAGAAGCCTGCGACCAGGCCCAGAGGCACGCCGAGGAGCATCGCGAGCGTCGCAGAGCCGAAGCCGACGGTGATGCTGTTTTTCGCGCCGTAGACGATTCTCGCCCACAGGTCGCGTCCATATTCGTCGCAGCCCAGCCAGTGTTCCGCGGAGGGCTTTGCCAGCCGCAGGCGCATATCGATGGCCAGAGGGTCCTGCCGGGTGAGAAGACCGGGGAAGAATGTGGCCAGAAGAGCCAGCGCCAGAACGATCAGCGCAAAAATGGTTGTGATGCGGAGCCCGCGCAGACCGGGGCGACGCAGGGTTTGCTTCTTTTTCATACGCTTGCCTCCTCAGTCCAGCTTGATCCGCGGGTCGATGGCCGCATACAGAATATCGCAGAGCATATTCAGGAACACCATCGCGGCGGCAATCAGAAGAACGGTTGCCTGTACGGCGGGGTAGTCCCGGTTGGAAATGGAGGAATACAGATACCAGCCGATTCCGGACCAGCCGAAGACCTGCTCGATGACGACCGAGCCGCCGATGAGCTGACCGATTCGCATACCGAGCAGGGTAACGACGGTCACGGCGACATTTTTGAACGCGTGGGCATAATATACAGCCTGTCTGGAAAGGCCCTTGGCCTTCGCGGTTCTGACGTAGTTCGAACCCAGAACCTCCAGCATCTCAGAGCGGATGTACCGCGTGAGGGAGGCCTGCTCCATCAGCGCCATCGTCAGCGCCGGGAGAATCAGAAACCGGAGATTTTCCGCAGGGTTTTCCGAGAAGGCGACATATCCGTTGGAAGGAAGGACCTTGGCCTTCACCGCGAAGATGATGATAAAAATCAGGCCAAGGCAGAAGCCGGGGAGCGCCAGAAAGCCGGTGGAGAGCACGCGGATAAACTGGTCATAAAGGCTTCCTTTTTTGATTGCGCTGGTGACGCCGAAGATCACAGCCAGCACAACCGCCAGAATCATGGACAGGACCAGCAGCTCCAGCGTGGCCGGAAGCTTCTGGGCAATCACCGCGCCGACGTCCTCGCCGGAGATCAGGGATTTGCCGAAATCACCGCGCAGGCAGTCTCTCAGCCAGCGCAGATACTGGAGCGGATACGGCTGGTCCAGGCCAAGCTCGGCGGCTACGCGCGCGTAATTCTCGGCCGAGAAGTCGCCGTGCGCGCCGATTTTCATCTTGACAGGATCGCCGGGGCACAAACGCACCGCCGCAAACACAATCACGGATACCAACAGCAGCACCAGGCAGGCCATCAGCAGCCGCTTGACAATGTACTTGAACAAAGACGAACGGATTAATTTCTTGAACATAGCGCCTATTCACCACCTACTTTTTCGGCCGCCAAAGGCGCCCGCGGAAGCAACAAAACGATTGACGAGGCCGGAAGCGGAGCTGTGCGGACCGTTTCCGGCGCCGGACACCGGCAAAGCCGGTATCCGGCGCGGAGGGAAGAGCATCAGCCGAGGGTTGCGTAGCTGAAAATGTATCTGGATTCGCCGGTGAAGCAGACGTTGTTCAGCTTTTCGTTTGCGCCGTAGAGGTTGTCGACGCACAGGTAGGTGTAGACAGGCATTTTTTCAGCCAGAAGATCGAAGATCTGGCCGTAGAGCTCGGCGCGCTTGGTTTCGTCCGCCGTGGTCGCGGCTTCGTCGATGAGCGCGCTGAGGCCGGGGATGATGGCCTCGGAGGCCTGGTAGTTATAGAGGCTTGCGATGATCAGGGTCATCATGGTCGCCGGGTCGGTGCCGACCATGGAGTAGGAGTTGGCGATCATGTCATAGTCTCTGGACAGGTAGTGGTCCAGCCACACGGACATTTCCTCCACGGAGACGTTCAGCTTGATGCCGATCTTTGCAAGGTCCTGCTGCCAGATGATGCCGATGGCCTCAAAGGCGCCGCCCTGCAGGCAGTTGAGGGTGAATTCAAAGCCGTCGGCGTAGGGCGTCGTGGCAAGAAGCGCCTTGGCGGCGTCCACGTCATAGGTTGTGTCGTAGACGGACTTGAAGTACTTTGCGCCGGGATGCACCACGCCGGTCGAGGCGGAGGCATAGCCGTAGAAGACCTGGTTGGCAATGGTCTCGGTGTCGAGGCACATGAACATGGCCTTCAGAACGTCCTCGTTCTGGAACGCTTCGACATTGTGCTTGCCGATTTCGAACAGATACGTGGAGTTGGAGGTGGGAGAGGTGACGACCTTGAGGCCGCTGCTGCCGGCAACCGTACCGGCGGACATGGCACTGAGGTTGTAAATCAGGTCAACGTCGCCGGCCTGCAGGCTGGTGATTTCCGTGGACTCGTCCGCGAAGTATTTCAGGACGAAGCCATCCAGCTTCACGTTGGCGGCGTCCCACCAGTCGGCGTTCTTTTCAAAGGTCATGCTGTCGTTGGTGACCGCGGAGGCAAAGCGGAAGGGGCCGGTGCCGTTGAGCACGGTGGAGTAGGTCGCGGGGTCCTGCTTGGCGGAGACAATCGCCATGGAGGACAGGGAGTCCAGCAGGGCCGGGGTCGGCGCGCTCAGCTGAAGAACAAGCGTGTGCTCGTCCGGGCAGGTGATTTCGGAGACGGAGGCAAAATAGCCCGCACGCCAGCAGCCGTTGGCCTCGTCCTTGGTGTACTCCAGCGTGTACTTGACGTCCTCGGCGCTGAAGGCGGAGCCGTCGTGGAATTTGACGCCCTCGCGCAGGTGGAAGGTGTAGGTGAGCGCGTCGTCGGAAATATCCCAGCTGGCGGCCAGAGAGGGAACGTACTCGTTCTTCTCATTGATGTACAGCAGGGGCTCCATCACGTTGTTGTTGATGAAGCAGAGGTAGATGGTCTGCTGGTTGACGAAGGGGTTGTAGTCGACGATTTCGTCAATCAGGGCCGCGCGGAGCACGGCACCGGAGGCGGCAGGCGTGTCCTGGGTTGTCTGCTGGGAATCGCCGGAGGGCTTTTCCTCCGTGGCGGCGGGCTTGGCGGCGCAGCCTGCAAACATGCAGCACAGCATTGCCAGCGCAAGCGTCAGGGCTAAAAGCTTACAGATTTTTTTCATTTTCGTCCATCCTTTCTTTCGTGCGGAAGCGGGTTCGGTTCTGCTGCGCTCCCGTTTTCACCGTCCGGCGAAAACGGGAGTCTTTGAAAACTGAGACGTACGGCGCGTAAGGTCGGGGGATGCGAAAAAGCCGTGGGCGCTTAGTCCTCCTCGATGATGACGGCGCGTGCGGGAACGCAGCTGGTGATGGGGATCTTGGGCGTGAGAATGGTCAGCTTGCAGCGGCGGGCGGTGCACTTTTCAAGATCGACCATCGGGCCGGCCATCAGGATGTTGGCGGCGTAGAATTCCTCAAAGAAGCCCTGCGGCTGCTCGAGATGGTCCCATCTGGCGGTGTCGCCGCCCATGATGAAGGGCTTCCTGGCGATGAGCCATTCGATGGCCTCCTTTGTAAAGTAGGGGGCGTATTTCAGATTGTCCGGATGGAACCAGTAGCGGCCCCAGCCCGTGCCGACGAGAATCGCGTCGCCCTCCTGGATATCCTGGGCGTTGAAGCAGCCTTCCAGATCCTTGACGGTGATGGGGCGGCGGCCGACGGTCGGGTCCATATCCCAGAGGCCCAGATTCAGGACGACGCAGGGAACGTCAATCAGCTTTTCTACCGGAACCTCGATCAGCGGATAGCTGTTGCCGTTGCCATAGTTGTGCGCGGGCGTTTCCAGGTATGTGCCGGTCTGGCTGTGCAGGCCCTCGAAGATCTCGCAGCCGACGGTGCGGTTGTCAAGCCAGGGGATGGGGGGCAGGGGCTTGATGTTGATCTCGGGGAAGGGGGGGTCGTAGTTCCACATGCCGGAGTTGATGACGCCTGTGACGTCGATGATCTTTTTCATGATGCTGGCCTCCTGTTTTTTTGTGTGCTTTTTGCGCACACAATTTATCAATGAATAAATTTTAAGCTCGAATTTTTTAAATGTCAAGATAACGACGCGGCGATTTTTGTGGTTTTTACGCTTTTGAGCATAGAATAAAATACGTAAAATTTGTGCAAAACGCCGTTTATTCGTTTTTTATTGCCTAACATATTGACAAGAATTGAGGCGAACAATATATTTAATGCATAAATAAATTAATATTTATATGAACAAGAAAACAACGAAACGAGAATAAAAAGGAGTGTATGAAAAGAATGACCGATCGAATCAACAAGCTCCGGGAGCTTTTTTTCGCCAACGCCCACAAGAGCTACCGGGTCGAAAATCTCGGCCTGAGTATTCTCAATGAGCAGACCGAGAAGCTGCCCTTCGGAATCCGGAAGGCCATGGCCTTTGCCCTGGCCACGGAGCGAATGCCGCTGTTTTTGCTGGAGGGCGACCTGATCTGCGGCGGAAAGACCGTCTACAAGCTGCCCGAGTATATCACGCAGGACGAAATCAGATGGGGAAACCACAACTTTGAATGCGGCGGCTACAACAATCTCTTCGACAACGCGTTCAATCTCGGCCAGGACGAGCGGGGCTTCGGCGTCAACAACTCCTCCATCCCGGCCTATTACAAGCTGATTCCCATGGGCCTGCCGGCGCTGGTTGCCGAGGTTGAGCAGCGCAAGGCCGCCGCGCAGGACCCGGAGCAGCAGACCTATTATGAATCCGTGCTCATTGCGCAGCGCGCCGCAATCCGGGCCATGGGCCGCTACGAGGCCTTCTGCCTGCAGCAGAAGCAGGCCTGCGAGGACCCCGCGCGCCGGCAGGAGCTGCAGACCATGGCAGATAACCTTGCCCAGCTGCAGAAGGGCGCGCCGCAGACCTACTGGCAGGCCCTGCAGCTGATGTACTTCATTCAGTTCCTGGTCTGGGTGGAGGGCGGATATCTGGTTCCGCTCGGCCGCGTGGACATGATTCTGCAGCCGTTCATGGACCGGGATATCGAAGCGGGCGTTCTCACGAAGGACTTTGCCTTCGAGCTTCTGGAGGCGTTCTTCATGAAGCTCAACTACGAGATCGACCGCACGCACGGCGAGGACATCCGCATCAACAGCGACACCGGCCAGTCCATTACCATCGGCGGCTGCGACCCGGAAACCGGCGAGCCGACCTACAACGAGCTGACCATGATGATCCTGGACGCCAAGTGCGACATGCGCGTGACCGACCCGAAGGTGCATCTGCGCGTGAACGCGGGCATGCCCGAGGAAATCTGGCAGAAGGCCGCGTATCTCAACAGCCTCGGCATGGGCTTCCCGACCTATGAAAACGACGACATGATCATTCCGGCCATCCTGAAGCACCCGGAATACACGCTCGAGCATGCGCGGGACTATGCGGCCTCCGGCTGCTGGGAGGTGACAATCCAGGGCCGCGCGCTCAACCGGAACGTCGGCGGGGTGTGCGCGCTGCGCATGGTGGAGTGGGCGCTCAACAACGGAAAATTTGCCCTGGGGACCCCCGGCGCGGAAACGGCGACCGGCCTGATCGGCGACCGCTACGGCATTCCGACCGGCGAGCCGGAGTGGTTTGATACCTATCCCAAGTTCTTCAATGCGGTCAAGGTGCAGATGAAGCACCATATTGACATGGTTTCCAGTTATGTGAACCGGTCGATGCTCTCGCCCTCGCCGTTCTATTCCTCCTTGATGGAGGGCACGCTGGAGTCCGGACGGGACTTTGATACCAATGGCTGCACCTACAACGAGACGGATTTCCAGCTGGCGGCGCTGTCCAACGCGGCGGATGCGCTTTATGCCATCCGGAAGCTTGTCTATATTGACAAGCGCTACACGCTGCGCCAGTTCAATGAGATTCTTCTGAGCGACTGGGAGGGCCACGAGGACCTGCGCCAGGAGATTCTCAACACCTTCCCGAAGTTCGGCAACAACTGCGCGGAGGTTGACGCGATTGCAAACGAGCTCCTGCAGTATTACACCCAGGAGGTGGACAAGCAGCGCAACGCCGCCGGCCAGACCTACCGCGCGAGAGTTGCCAGCGCGACTTCGTATGTCTACGGCTCCCGGATTCTGGGCGCGTCGGCCGACGGCCGGAAGGCCCGCCAGTTCTACGCGGACGACCTGTCCCCGATGCTGGGCGCCGACCACAACGGCCCCACAGCCATTGTCCTGTCCTGCGGAAATCTGGACTTCCGGAACTGCGCGGGCGGCGAGGTGCTGGATATGAAGTTCCACCCGTCTGCGCTCAGTACGCCGGAGGGCCGGGCAAAGTTCAGCGCGCTCCTCAAGACCTACTTCAAGCTCGGCGGCATGCAGACGCAGATCAACGTCCTGGACAACAAGGTGCTGCTGGACGCGCAGAAGCATCCGGAAAACTACCGGGATCTGATGGTCCGGATCTGGGGCTTCTCGGCCTACTTTGTCGCAATTGACAAGCACTGGCAGGATCACATCATCGCGCGTTCCACGCTCTCGTTCTGAGCTGGTTTTCACCAGGGGAGCTGCAGAAAGCAGTTCCCCTCAGCGTGTCGAAAAAGTCTTTTCGCCCCGCTGAGCCCGGTTTTCTGAGCTTCAAAAGGTTCAGAAAACCGC
>CAKUHJ010000080.1 GCA_934655935.1 uncultured Oscillospiraceae bacterium
TCCAACATCGTCATCCCGCTCGGCGCGACCATGCACATGGACGGCTCTGCCATGGCAGCCATTATGAAGGTTGCGTTCCTGTTCGGCATGTTCGGCCAGGACTTCACGACCGGCCGCGCGATTCTGGCCATCATTGTCGCCGTCTTCTCCTCGGTTGCAATGTCCGGCATCCCCGGCGGCGGCGGAACGGGCGAGCTGGTGCTGTGCTCGATCTTCTTCCCGGAGCATCTGGCTGTGGCCTTCCCCATTGCGCTGGCGCTCGGCAATCTGGTCGATCCCCCCGCGACGATGGTCAACTCTGCCGGAGACTATGTGGTTTCGTTTATCGTCTCGCGCTATGTCGACGGCAAGGATTGGCTTCAGAAACGCCTTTCCGGAAAAGCATAACTGCAGCCCTTCAACCGATAAGGCAGCAGATAGGAAATCTGCACATTCAGACCAATATAATTCAGCAAAAAGAGCTGCAGCGAAATAAAAATCGCTGCAGCTCCTTGCGTTCAATATGGAAGTCAGGCCCAGACAAACCAGCAGTAGAGATAGCCGCTCAGCACGGCCAGCAGCGTGAACGGAACGCCGATGCGGAGGAAGTCCGAGTTCTTCACCTCGTAGCCGTTCTTGCGCAGGATGCCGATGGCGGCGATGTTCGCCGAGGCGCCGATGGGCGTCAGGTTGCCGCCGAGCGTTGCGCCGACGAGCAGGCCAAAGTAGAGCACAAATGGCGAGCATCCCATCATCTGCGCGATGCCCTGCACAACCGGCAGCATGGTGGCGACATAGGGAATGTTGTCGATAAACGCCGAGAAGAGCACCGAGCCCCAGACAATCAGCGAGTACATGAGAAAGAGATTGCTTCCGCCGAGGCTGACGAACATGGCGCTGATGTCCTCCATAAGGCCGGTTTCGGTCAGCGTGCCGATGACGACAAACAGACCCGCCAGAAGGCCGAGCGTTTCAAAGTCAATCTCGCTCCACGCAGTCTGGACCGCCTCCCGGTTTTTCTTGACCAGCAGCTCGCGCAGCAGGCCGATGAGGAAAATGCCCATGCAGATAAAGCCGTTCGTGAGCGCCGGACGGCCCGGAATGAACGACGCGGCGATGAGCAGCGCGACCGTCGCAACCAGAAGCCAGGAGGGCACATAGTCTGTCACAACCGTGGGCTCGCCCGTGGTGACCGGCTGGCGGTCCTTGCGGAAGATGAGCATGATCACAGGAATGGTGACCAGCGCGCCCAGCTCAACCGCCCAGAAGATGCTGAGCTTGCCGTCCATTACGATAAAGTCCAGGAAGTCCATGTTGGCGTAGCCGCCCAGCATGATGGACGTCGTGTCGCCCACCAGCGTCGCCGCGCCCTGCAGGTTGGAGGAGACGGCAATGCAGATCAGCAGCGCGACGGGCGAAAGCTTCAGCCGCTGCGCAATGGCAAGCGCGACGGGCGCAATCATCAGGACCGTCGCCACATTGTCCACAAACGCGGACACAACGCCCGAAAATACGGACAGCGCCACGGCGACCCACATCAGGTTCGGCGTTTTCTTGAGCATCAGATCCGCCATCCGCTCCGGCATTTTGGAGAACGTAAACAGCGAGACCGTGCCCATTGTGCCCGAGAGCATCAGAAGGACGTTCCAGTCGATGGCGGAAACCACATTCCGGACGGGCATTGCGCCGGAAATGACGAAGATCGCCGCAGAGGCCAAGACAACCCAGAGCCGCTTTTTGGGCAGCAGGATCATCAGAGTGTACGTCAGTGCAAAAAGGATGATCGTAAACAGCTTCATGGCAGGTATTCCTTTCTTTTCTCTTAACCGCGCGCCGCGCGGGATAGGCCGATATCAGGTCCCTTCCGTTGCCTTCGGGGGCTGGCCCTGCGCGCCGCCGGGACGTCTCGGGCGGCGGCGTCTGGGCCGGGATGCGCTCTGCGCGCCGGACGGCTGCGCCTCGCCGCCCTCCGGCTTTTTCTCTGTGCGGGGCGCAGGCCTGCGCTCCGGGCGGGAATCGGGGCGGCGCTCCTGCTTCGGAGCGGGCTTGCGCTCCGGAGCCGGCTGCTGCGCGGACTCCGGCTTTGCCTCCGTGCCGCGGCCCTTTCCGCCGCGGCTTCTTCTGCGGCGGCGCGGGGCGGCGGCGTCCTCCGGCTGCTTTGCGGCAGCGGCTTCGGCAGGCTCGTCCGAGGGCGGAGCGTCAACCGTGACAACGTCGTCGTTGTAGATGACCTCCGGCAGCGCCTCAAACGGCTCGTCCTTCTTGACGACCGGGCGCGGCTTCGAGGAAATAGGGGCCAGATCCTTCGGAATCGGAGGATCGTTTTTGCGCGCCTTGCCGTTGCGGAGCACGCAGATATCACAGTTGTGATAGCAGCCGATATTTTCCGGGTGGTCCTCCATGCGGACCTTGACGCACTGGCGCAGAAGATTGACCTCCGTAACGGTGCCGCGCCCGTCGGGCGTGTCCACGAAGGACTCATTCTTGGGCGCGGTCTTTAGCAGGTCCTCATAGGCCTCCTGCTCATACTTGAGGCAGCACATCAGCCTCCCGCAGGTACCGGAGATTTTGGTCGGATTCAGACTCAGATTCTGCGTCTTGGCCATCTTGATGGAGACCGGCTGGAAATCGTCCAGAAATTCCTTACAGCAGAAGGGCCGGCCGCAGACGCCGAGACCTCCGACCATTTTTGCCTTATCGCGCACGCCGATCTGCCGCAGCTCAATCCGGGTGCGGAACACAGAGGCCAGGTCCTTGACCAGCTCGCGGAAGTCCACGCGTCCGTCGGCGGTGAAGAAGAAGAGAATCTTGCTGCCGTCAAACGCGCATTCTGCCGATACCAGCTGCATCTGCATGCCGCGCTCCTGGATTTTCTGCTGGCAGACCTCGAAGGCCTTCTTTTCCTTCTGCAGATTTTCCTGATTCGTACGCTCGTCCTGCGCGGTGGCGCGGCGCAGAACCTTCCGCAGCGGCAGCACAACCTCGGCTGCGCGGACAGTATGGTTCGCGCCGGTGCACAGACCGAACTCGTCGCCGCGCGCCGTGTCGATCACGACGTGCTCTCCTGCGTTCAGGCTCAGACCGCAGGGGTCAAAATAATAAATTTTTGCATTGTTGCGGAAACGAACGTCCACAACCTCGACGGCTTCGTCAGCCGGAGCGGCGGCTTGCGCCGCGGGATTTTCTTTGCTGACGGCCTCCGCAGCGGAGCTTTCCGCGCCGGCGGCTTCCGCATCGGGCTCATTCTGGCTCCCGGCTGCCTGCTGTGCCGTAAGCTCAGGGGTATATTCTTGCATGTAGAACTCCTATCTGCCGCGGCTCGCGCGGCTGCGTTTCAGTAAAGCTTTGCGGCCAGAACGCCTGTGACCGCGCCGCAGGAGACGTTTGCGGCAAGCTGATCGGCGGCGGACTGCAAAAGGCGGATGGCCTGCAGAAGCTCCGCGCCGCTTCGGTTTTTCAGAAGCTCGCCGTGCAGCGGCAGCATAACCTGCATGCCGCCGCGCGCCTCCATCGCGCCGCAGAAAAGCTCCAGAAGCTGTGTCAGAGCCTCGAGCATCTGCTCGCGCTTGTATTTTTCCATGGGTAAAAGCTGCCGCAGAAGGCCCATCCGGTCCTTTCTGCAGTAGGCCTCCGCCAGCGCCTGAACGGCAGGGGTCAGAAGCGGACCTGCCAGCAGCGCCGACGCCTGGCCGAGATAGCCATCCGCGCGGGCGTAGGCGGCGGAAAGCTCCTCCGGCGTCCGGTCCGGATGCTGCGCGGCGAGGATCGGCAGCGCCTGCTCCAGCCGGACCGGCGTAAGAGCAAGCTCTGCGCAGCGGCTGCGGACCGTAGGAAGAAGCTGGGCGGCGTTTGTGGTGTAGAGCAGGAACACCGCATAGGCAGGCGGCTCCTCCAGAATCTTGAGAAGCGCATTCTGCGCGGGCTCGGCCATGTCCTGCGCGCGCGGAAGAATGTAGACCTTTTTTCTGCCCTCGTTCGGGCGGATAAAGGCGTCGGCGCGCATTTTCCGGATCAGCTCAACGGGAAGCGTCTTGTGCTCCGCATCGTCCACCGTGATGACGTCCGGGTGCTGGCCGGAAAGGACCTTCCGGCAGGCCGGGCACACGCCGCAGGGGACCTCGCCCTCCGCGGTGCATTCCAGCGCTGCGGCCAGAATGCGCCCCAGCGTGTGCCGCCCGGAGCCGGGCACGCCGCAAAGCAGATAGCAGTGGCCGGCCCTTCCGCTGTCAAAGGCGGCCGAAAGCCGCGCCTTGAGCGCCTCATTGCCGGCAAAGCCTTCAAAACGCATGCGCGGGCCTCCCTCTTCCAAGCTTATACTCCAATTTAATAGTATATCAGCTTTTTTGCGCAAATGCCATATATTTTTTTAAAAAAGCGCCCCGCACAGGCGGGACGCTCAGCGTGTCAAAACCCCCGCAGCGTCTGCGCCGGAGCGGGGCGCTTCCGTCATTCCCGAACGAGCGTCCGGATGATTTCCCCGACATAGAGGTCGTGAAAATCGCGCTTCGGATAGACCTCCTCGCAGAGTCCGGCGTCCAGAAAGCCCTCGGGAAGAATCGGCGCGCGGTAGAGCTTCCGGCAGACCAGCACAAGGTTTGCCTCCTCAAAATAGGTATAGCCCTCCGCAAAAACCGGGTGAAGGCCGGCAGCGGCCACCTTGTCTCCGTCCCGCCCGGAGTGCGAGCCGAGATAGGAAAGCGCCTTCCGGAAGCCGTCCGGGAAGAAGCTGAGGGTGTACAGGCTCTCCCGGTCGACAAATTCCTTGGTATAGCGCTGCGGGCGGACGTAGGCCACCGCCGTCGGCCGGTTCCAGAGGAAGCCCAGATGCCCCCAGCTGGCAGTCATGGTATTGTAGCCGCCTGCGGCGTCGCCGGCGGTGACAAGCATCCAGTCCTCTCCGATGCGCGTAACCGGGTTCAGGGGAAGCGAACGGACGTCTGTTTCATGAAAATGCATAGCAGTATCCCTCCTGAGCATATTTTATGCGCAAATCAGAGCGCATGGTTCGGGGCGGCAGCCCGCCGGGCAGGGAACGCTTCTGCCGGCTGCGCAAAAGATTCCCCATCCGTTTTTCAGCGCCGGGCGACAGGCGCATGCCCCTGTTTCCCGGCGCTGTTATGATAGCATATTTTACGGCAAACCGCTACAGGTCCGTTTGCAGAAAGCGAAGCTCAGACCGCCTGAGTGCAAGCAGGCTCAGAAGCGCGTAGACCAGCAGCCCGCCGAAGAAAACCGGCAGCTGCCGGAACTGGTCGGCAGGGGCGTAGCTTTCGCAGACCGTCTTCATGTACGGGACAATATGGTCCAGCGTCTCGGCAAGCACAAGATAGAAAAATTCCGCAATGCTGGCCAGCACGAAGGGCTTGCCGAGATCATAGGCGTTGCGGTAGTGCAGCGGAAAGAAAATCAGGTTGAACAGCCCCATCTGCACAAAGCCAAGGCCGAGAAAGGCCACGTTCGCCTCGATGCCCACCGCATTGTTGGCGCCGAAGCGTGCGCGCAGCAGCATAAACGGCACACAGGCCAGCGCCTGCAGAAGCTGCAGCGTGCAGGCCGTCAGCAGCCGCGCGCGCACCACGTCGCGCTTGGTCACCGGCAGCAGCATGATGTAAGCCAGGTCGCGGTTTTCCCGCAGCGACTGCATCCAGAGAAAAATGCCGAGCGAGCTGTAGAAAAAAGTCACATAGTAGGGATAGTTCGGCACAAGCAGCAGCGCGCTCAGGCACAGAAACAGCAGCGGCACCGGCGACATGGAAAGCCGCCATTCCTTTTGCAGCAAAGCCCTCATCGTGAAGCCTCCCTTTCCAGATGTACCATAATTTGCTCAAGATCCGCCGCCTGCGGCCGAAGCGCGCCGCAGAGCGAAAGCTTTTCCGCCGCAAGCAGGCCCTCAAACTCGCCGTCCTGCGCGCGCAGGCCGATGAGCGCGGCGCGAAGCTCCGGCCCCAGCTCCTTCTCGCTTCCGCGCAGCATCCGGTAGCGCCCGGTAAGCTCTTTTTTCGGAAGGCTGGCGAAAACGCGCCCGGACTGCAGATAGGTGACGGCGTCCGCGCAGGCGTCCAGGTCCGAGGTGATATGCGTGGAGAACAGGATGCTGACGCCGTCGCGCGAAACCAGCGTCTGGAACAGCTGCAGAAGCTCGTCCCGTGAAACAGGGTCCAGGCCGCTCGTCGGCTCGTCCAGAATCAGCAGCTGCGCGCCGTGCGACATGGCGAGCATCAGCTGCAGCTTGACCTTCATGCCCTCGGAGAGCTCGCATACGCGCTTTTGGCCGTCCAGGCGAAAGCGCTCCATGAGCGCCCGGCAGCGCTGCTCGTCCCAGCCGGGATAAAACCGGCGCGTCACGCTGCACAGCTCCTGCACACGCTTTCTGGGATAATAGGCCGCGCTGCCGGACACGAAACCCAGCCGCACCTTGATCTGCCGCTCCTGCCTGGCCATGTCAAGCCCGCATATCCGGACAGTCCCGCTGTCCGGGTGCACAAGGCGCAGCATGGACTTGAGCGTGGTGCTTTTCCCTGCGCCGTTACGGCCGATCAGACCCATAATGGCGCCCTCGTCCATGCAGAAGCTGACATGATCGAGAAAAAACGAAGGATACTGCTTGCAAAGGCTTTCAATCTCCAGAATTTTCATGCGAATCCTCCTCATCGGCATTCTTCCGGAACAGCTCCTCCGGCACGCGGATGGAATCGGCGCTCATCAGCGCAATGCCGCGCCGCTCGTCCGCCATCAGAAGCAGCTGGTCGCCGGGACGGATGGAAAACAGGTCCCGTGCGCCCTTCGGGATCACAATCTGCCCCTTTTCTCCGACCTTTACCAATGCAACGAACTTTCCTTTTGGGTATTGAAGCAAGGAACTCCCTCCTATTATGAAGTATGAAATGTTATACTCAGTATAACATTGCACACTGGAAAGTCAAGAAAAATTCAGGAGCGCGAAAATGACGCTTCGCCCTCCTGAATATTTTGCCGGAAAGCACATAAGCTTTTCGGGGTGATATCTATGAAGAAAAGCAGCTGGAAGCCCTATGCCGGCTTTCTTGTGCTGACGCAGGCTGTGGGCGCGCTCAGCGCGCTTCTGAGCAGGCAGGCAAACAAGGCCTTTCAGGCGAATGCCGTCAAGCCGCCTCTTTCGCCGCCGCCGGTTGTGTTCCCGATTGTATGGAGCGCGCTGTACCTTTTGATGGGCGTCAGCGCCGCGCGGCTTTATCTTGCGCCGAAAACGCCGGCGCGGGCAAATGCGCTGCTGCTTTACGGCATGCAGCTGACGCTGAATTTTTTCTGGAGCCTGTTCTTCTTCAATCTGGAGGCCTACGGCTTCAGCTTCTTCTGGCTGCTGGCGCTGCTGGCCGCAGTGCTTGCATGGGCAGTGCTGAGCTGGAAATGCGTCGACCGCCCAGCCGGTGCGCTGCAGCTGCCCTATCTGCTCTGGCTCGTGTTTGCGGCCTACCTCAATGCGGCGGTCTGGCAGCTGAACGGATGATCAGCGCAGCCGGCACCTGGCAATCAGCTTCTGATAAACCGGCTTCATCTCAGGCTCCGAGACGGCGCTGAGTATCTCGTCCAGCGCGAACCAGCGCACAGCGCTGTTCTCATCCGGCTTGCGCCGGATGGGCGCATGCTCGTCCGCCGTCAGAAGGTAGGTCAGGTTCAGATGAAGGTGCGTACAGACATGGCGGCCGCGCCTGACGTGCGCGTCCACGCCGAGAATTTCCACAGAAAAGGGCTCCGGACTCTCTGCCTGCGCCTGGACGCCGGACTCCTCCCGCGCCTCGCGCAGCGCTACACGAAGAAGGTCTCCGTCTCCGTCCGCATGTCCGCCGAGCCAGGCCCAGGACTGGTAGAGATTATGGAAGGCCATCAGGGCCCGCGTCCGCTCCGGATTTGTAATCCAGCAGGAGGCCGTAAAATGCATGATTTCGTTTTCCCGGGTCAGAAGATCCGGGAAAAGCTGCATATCGTGCAGCATCACGCGTTTATCCTGCGCCTCCTGCTCGTTCAGGGGAACAAAGGCCTCCAGCGAAGCCCGGATCTGATCATACATGACAAGCGCCTCCCGCGTTTTTTGACTATCATAACGGAGAAAAGACAAAAGCGCAAGCATCTTATTTTTTCGACATTGCCGAATCGTGCCGCCTTGTGGCCGAACGAGGCGTATGCTATACTGAAATTATAATGAAATGGGCGGTGCGGTATATGGCGGAGCAGGAAGGAAAGCTGATTCATTCTGTTGCAAAGGCGACGCGTCTTCTGGATATTCTGATGGAAAATACAAGGCCGATGTCTCTTACCGAGCTGTATCAGAAGACCGGCTGGCCGAAGAGCACCATTCACGGCCTGCTGTCCACGCTGCGGGAGGACGGGCTGATTGAGCAGACCGCCAGCGGAAAGTATTGGCTGGGAATCCATCTGTTTGAATACGGCTGCGCCGTGTCCAATGCCTGGGACATCGGCACCATTGCGCGGCCCTATCTGCAAAAGGTCTGCGCGCAGCTTGGCGAGAGCGTCTTCTTGTCCATTTTTGACCGGGAGGCGGTTGTGACGCTGGCCGAGGAGGAAAGCCGGGCCAGTCTTCGCGTGGTGTCCGAGGTCGGCGCGCGCCTGCCCGTTCACTGCACCTCGCAGGGGAAGCTCTTTCTGGCCTATATGCCGCCGGCGCAGGTCCGGCACATTCTGCAGCACACGGAGCTTGCAGCCTTCACGCCCCATACCCTGACGACGGCGGCGCAGCTTGCCCCGGAGCTGGAGCAGATTCGCACACAGGGCTACGCCGTGGAAAACGGAGAATATAAGATCGGGCTGCGCTCGGTCAGCGCGCCGGTGCGCGGCGCTTCGGGCGAGGTGCAGTACGCCCTCGGCGCAGTCGGCATTTTCCGGCAGATTTATTCGGACAGCTTTCTCAGCGCCGTCCGCGTGGTCTGCGACGCAGCCGAAAATGTTTCAAGGGCGATCGGCTGGCGGGGCTGAGGCGAAAAAGCCAGTTTTTTAAATTTCCTCTTGACTTTTTTCACTTCGTCCGCTATAATCAGCCTTGCTGGGCGAGTTGCTTGTTTAGCTCAGTTGGTAGAGCAGCT
>CAKUHJ010000081.1 GCA_934655935.1 uncultured Oscillospiraceae bacterium
ACTTAAGGCCGCAGCAAAAGCCAACGGCACGACGCCATTTCAATCCACGCGCCCCTTGCGGGGCGCGACCGTTCGCGCCAAGCTCCAAAAAAAGAAAGAGAACATTTCAATCCACGCGCCCCTTGCGGGGCGCGACCCATTCGCCGCAGGCGGCGACCTCCTCCTTCGTATTTCAATCCACGCGCCCCTTGCGGGGCGCGACTGGTACAGGCGTGGCGGCAGTTGACGCAAAAGCAATTTCAATCCACGCGCCCCTTGCGGGGCGCGACGCAGGGCTGCGAGTTTCAGCGCGACATCAGCTGATTTCAATCCACGCGCCCCTTGCGGGGCGCGACTTTGAGCAGGTCGTTGGCATGGTCGACGACAATATTTCAATCCACGCGCCCCTTGCGGGGCGCGACAACAAAGCAACAAAATGTTGCTGCAGAACGAGGTATTTCAATCCACGCGCCCCTTGCGGGGCGCGACCCAAGTGCATGACCGTTTGGTTCGGCGTGGAGATCGATTTCAATCCACGCGCCCCTTGCGGGGCGCGACTCGCTCAAAATCGATTCACCCCCTTGCAAAATTGATTTCAATCCACGCGCCCCTTGCGGGGCGCGACAGCAAATCTGACGAATTTTCATCGGCAAATTTGCGCAATCAGTACAAATTCATATCGCATATGCCGCGCTTTTTGAAAGCGCCAGACGCCGCGTATGGCGTGAGCTACGCAGAATATGCGCTTTTCACGGTGCGAACCTGCCGGAAAAAATCTGGATACATCCGGTTCGCAATCAGATGATCAGCGCGCTTTCCGGGGCATAGCCGGCTTTCGCGCCGAAGTGTTCAATGCGGGTTTCATATTTGTTTCCAAGATAATAAAACCGCAGGCTGTCCTTTTCCTCATCCATAATCTTGCAAAGCTTATGCTGCAGCTGCCTGCACTGCGCTGCGTCGAGCAGGCATTCGAAGACCGAATTCTGCACGCGCTGGCCGTAATTGACGCACTGCTTCGCAATCTGCCGCAGACGCCTGCGCCCGCCGGAATCCCCGGTATTCACGTCGTAAGTGATAAGCACCATCATATGCAGCACCTTACTTCCACAAGAACGGCGGGTATGCGTCCAGATCGTCCCGCAGATAGCGTGCGAGCAGCAGCGCCTGCACATACGGTACAAGGCCCCACGCGAGCTTTTCCTTCAGATATGGATGCGTGATCGTTTCGCGCTTGCGCTCCTGCCAGGCCTGCAGAAATTTCTTCCTTCCTGCGTCGCTCAGGAGAACGGCGCCGCTGTCCGTATGCGAAAAGTCCCCGGCCTGTATGACGCGGTTGTTGATGAGCGAGAGCGCGAATCGGTCGGCAAAGCATGGCCGGAGTTCTTCCATCAAATCAAGCGCCAGCGAGGTGCGCCCCGGGCGGTCGCGGTGCAGGAAGCCGACGTAGGCGTCCAGTCCGACAGCTTCCAGCGCGGCGGCGCAGTCGTTTCCAAGCAGACTGTACGCGAACGACAGCATTGCGTTCATGTTATCCAGCGGCGGCCGCCGGTTTCTTTCGCGGAAGAAAAAGTCTGCCTTGTTCTGCAGGATCATTTGATCAAATACGTCAAAATACGCCTTTGCGCCAAGGCCCTCGCTGCCGCGCAGAGATTCCATGGAAATCTCGTCGGCAACGATCGGGTACAGAGCCTTGATCTGGTCGATGGAGGCCTGCAGCTGGGCGGTATCCACGCGCAGCGCATGGTCGCGCTTGGTGCGCTCGATGCTCCATCTTGCGTTATGCAGCTTGCCGAAGATCATATTGCGCGCAATGCGGCAGCTCTGCGCCGGATCGTCTGCTGCGCGGTACTGCATCCGCCGCAGCAGAACATTTCCGTTCTCTTCGCCGACACTTCTGGCCAGGAACCGTCCGCTCGGCGTACAGAAGGCCAGGCTGACGCCGCGCTTTGCGCAGCCGCCCATCAGGGCAGGCGAGGCGCCTGCATAGCTGAAGGAAAGGATTCCGCAGAGCGTATGCAAAGGAAAGCGCGCGACTTCCTGCTTTTCCCGGTTTACAACGACATTTTCGCCGTCGATGGTCAGAAAGGCGTCTTCGCTGGTGACGAACAGGGTATTGAGCAGCTTTCTCATGGCGCTTCCTCCATGCTTTCACGCAGATAGGCCTGCACGGAGCCGCTTTTCTGCAGGCGGGGCAGGCACAGCTCCTTGAGCGAGCATGCGCCGCAGGACTTTGTGGGCTTTACCTGCGGCGTGCGTCCGCGCCGGTAGAATTCGTGCATCTGCGCGGCGTCCGTGCGGACCTCCTCACGCAGATCCGGCGCGAAGGCTACGTGCAGACGGCGGCGCGGCTCCCCATAGAACAGCGCGCCAGAAGGAATTTCGCAGCAGAGCATTTCCTCCAGGCACATAGCCTGAGCGCACAGCTGCAGTTCGTCGCAGCCGTTCTGCTTCGGCGATCCGCGCTTGTATTCAATCGGGTACGGCAGCCACAGGCCGTCTTTTTCCGCAAGCGGGACGCCGTGCATTTCATCGCGCCGAAACTCTACCACGTCGCATTGTCCGCTGAGGCCCATGGTCAGAGACTGTACACGCAGGCCGCGAACGGTCCATAGATCGCCTCTTGATTCGCGCAGCTGCTCGTTGTGCGCCCGTTCGTGCAGAAATTCACCCTCCACGGTCCGCAGATTTTCCGCCCACTGCTGCTCGATGTGGATCAGCGCCCACTGCCGGCGGCAGAAACGGAAGTGCTGCAGGCCGGAGATCATCAGGCACTCATCCGGCGTGTACATTACGATCTCCTTTCGCAGTGCACTCCTTTCGGCAGCGTGTCCGCCACATTGACGGTATAGTCCTGATAGCAGCGCGGAACTTCCACGCCTTCCTTTCGGGCGACCGTGACCGTGTCGAACAGCTTGTAGGCCGGCGCCTCGCCAAACTCCGAATCATGCTTGAAAATGATCAGTTCGCGCACTGCCATTTTGCCGCGCGCAGCGGAGTGATCGTTTTCAAACATGTTGAGGATTGCTTGCCACAGAAGCTCCAGATCCTCTTCGGAGAAGCCGGTTGTTTTGCGGGCCAAATTGGCTGAAACAAAGCCTTCCGCGCGGTACAGGCCGTAGGGGACAATGTGCTTATTGCCCATCTCAGTTTTCTTGTTGCTGGCGTCGGCCTCCGTTGTGATTGCGACGCGGGTAATCGTGACCTCCTGCGGGACAACCGGATCGACAGAACGGGCGAAGCTGAGCTGCACCGGTCCGCGAACCTGCCCGCAATTGAGCGCGCCTTTCACGAATGTCGTCATGACTGCGCCAAAGGTGCGGACGTCGTAATAGTGCGCACACATCCAGTCCCGCAGTTTCCTGTCGATATCGGGATCGCTCTTCTTTGCATCCTTTAATTTCTCCGGCTTCACGCCGCAGGCTTTACAAGCTGCGGCGTCGGCGCTGTTGAGCGGTATCTCAGATTTTATGTAAATGTCGTACGCCGGATCGCCCTCTTTTACCATCTGCACATAATTGCGGATCTTTCTTTTCAGGCAAACATCGGTCACAAGACCGTAGCCTGTTTCCGGATCGACACGCGGCATATTGCCCGCATCTGGGTCGCCGTTTGGGTTTCCGTTCTCCACATCAAACAAGACGACAAAATCATACCGGTTTTTGATAGGCTCATGCATTTTCTTCTTCCTCCTTATCCTTCTTTTCATAGCGCTTTTGCGTCTGGTGATAGTAGCCGATTTCAAACGCCCCCTGCTCCGGCAGCGTCATGCGCGCCGGATATGGCTGTGTCAGCTTCCACATCAACTCTGTGAGCTGCCGACTGTAGAAAATCTTGCTGCTTTGCCCCAGCTTTTGCAGATGTTTCTGCGCCAGCTTTATGAGCGTAGGAAATACGACGGAAGGCGTTGCGCAGGCCGAATTAAAATATTTATCCTTGATGGTTGTGCTGATGCCGGGATTTGCTGCATCCTGCACGGCCTCCAGAACAGCAAACAGTCGTCCAAGTACATAGGGCTGATAGCAGCTTTGTTCATTCAATTCCATTGTCAATACCTCCCTTGGAACCAGCGTCGACGCGTTTCGCGTATAATAGGCTTTCAGAATCGCGGCTTTTCCTCGTGTAATCGTATGCTCGGCACGAATACGGAGCGTTACGCCGTTCAAAAGCGTAGCCGGATAGCGGCCTCCGGTCAGAACTGCGCGCAGGAGATCACCGGCAAGCTGCGGAGCTGGATCGCTGTACTTTCCGTCAGACCCCCGTCGGGCCGTTTCCCGCGCCAGCTCCCACACGGACAGTCTTGCACGCGTGTCGAAGGAAGGCCGAACGATTTCAAGCGCGACCTCGTGTGCACGAACATGTGCGGCAAACTGCCTCAGACTGTCGCGCAGGAAAAAGCGGACGGACAGACGCGCAGCGTTTGGCGCAAGGCCGAGAAAATAGACGTGCTGCTCCGGCAGGAGCGTTTGCTCCAGAAACTCACACGCCTGTCCTTTTGCCAGAAGTGCCAGCGCCCGGCTGACGTCCTCGTCCTGTACGCCTGAATCTGCCGGAATGCCGAACAGTGCCATCGTACCAAGGTCGGCATAGGCTGTTCCAGCGTTTTCTGCCCAGCAGACAACGGTTGTGTCGCCAAGTATTTTGCAGTGCTTCCGGTCGGCCAGCAGTGCGTTCAGCGCTGTGGTGTAGGCGAAGGCAGCATATTCGCAGACCGGCGCATTTTCTCCCTGCTCATGGCCATAGGAGCAGAATGCAGGCGCATTGAAGGAAACGAGGCTGGCTCCGGAGCTTTGCGCGCCCTGGACGCCCTTGACGGAGGGATGCGTCAGCGCAGTCCGGCCTGCTTGACCGGTAATCAGGCACTGCATGACCGGCGCGTTCGCATTGCCTGCGGCGTAATATTGCTCCCACACGGACTGTATCTGCGCGTCCTGCGTAACCGGATGCCGGCCTGTGCCATCATCATAGCAGAACAGAAAATTTGCATTTCCGGTCACGTCAGCCCAACGACTTTGCAGCAGCGGGTGGGAAGGCGCAAGTTCCGGCTTCCATGTGTCAAAGAAGGCGAGCACAGCCTTTGCCGCCGGATTGTCCAGACCGTCCAGAAGCTGGTGATGCAAAGCTGCGCATGCTTTGAAGCAGTCCCTGGAGCGTTCAGGCTTTCCCTTTTCATCTGCTCCAAAAATATAGCTGGAATTATCACAGAGAAAATTTGCCTCGATGCCTGAGGAGCGCAGCTTATGCGCCGGAACGCACATTGCCTGCGGCAGGAGCGCCTGCTTTTTTCCTGAGGCTGTCAGTTCCCGGTTATCAATCACGTCAACCAAGGCGCCGGAATCATCAATTTCCAGCAGAAAACTCACCTTGAACGTGTCATCCCAGCCCACATCGGAGATTTTTCCCCTGCGGTGCTGCTCCTCGTAGTATGCTGTCAGGGCCTGCAGAATCATGTGACCACCTCCACATTCCGGCAGTCCAGCACGCCGCGTTCCAATTTGGCCCGGAAGAACTGCGGCTTGACGTCCTGTGGATCGGTATAGTCCAGATCGTAAAGCATCCAACCAAGCTCCTGCGTCAGTTCGATGACCGGGATTGCGCTGCCGCTCCATTCGCGGAAGCTTGCCGCGAATTCCCGGCAGCCAAAATATGGCGTATGATAGCACTGCCCTTTTGCCAGCCTCCGGCGAAGAATATCCTGAAATTTCCCCGGATTGTCCCCCGGTGCAGCCTTACCGGTCAGGTCAAAGTGGCACTCAATTACATAGTGGACATTCTGCAGAATCATGGAGGCCCGCTGCTGAATCTCCTGTGGGGTGTACAGGGATGGAGTCCGGCCGCCCTTTGCCGCGCTGAATGCCGCTGATGCCGAAAACGTTGACCTTACCTCGTTGCGCCGGATATTTGTAAAACGGATGGGATTCAGAAGATAGATGCGGTCAATGGAGTACCGCAGCCCGGGGTGCCAGTAGATGGCTTCTACCAGTCCGCGCGCAGCGGATGGAGTTATGACGTCATAGCTGACGCGCTCGGTTTTCATTTCCGGTCTTGAAAAGCAGGCATAGCTGCCCCAGACCTCAATCAGCATGGACATGGGCACCACCTCCTTTCCAGCTGCGCTCGAATAATCGCATTTTCTCTCACAGCATCCACGCTCCATTTCAATTAATGATTTATTTAATATAGTGGAATTATAACTATTTACTTGCAACATGTCAATGACTCTTGAAATAGAACTCACAAGAAATTATACTGTAAAGGTCTGCTGAGGCCAGTCAGCAGTGGGTAGAAATAATTAATGATTCATTTGCACGGCAGGCGGCAAAGTGATATGCTTTGCCGCCTGCTGCGTTTCTCAGATATAAATGCCGATTCCATCCTCTATGTTCATAGCCAGGCCGGTTTTCTTGTCATATTTCGACAAGTCCCTCAGAATCGCAGAGCCATCCGGCAGCAGTTCCAAGGCTCCGGCGCGATCCAGCGCCCGAAATTGCGGCTCATAGCAGTCCACGCTATATTGGCCAAGCTTTCGCAGCAGCGTTCTGCTGCTTTCGCCTGCCCGTAGCCGCTGGCAAAGCGCGGCCCCTTCTTCTATCGGCAAGTAAACCGTTCTGGTTGGTGCTTCGATCAAGTGAAAGCGTTCGGCGATCTGAGCAAACGGCAGAAGACATCCGTCAATCCCGCTTTCTGTGGCTGCGAGGACACCCTTTTTATCCAGCGCATGCTCGCCTTTGAGCTGAAACAGTTCTGAAAAATACGAATGGATTGCATCCGGCGAGAAGAGGTCTGTATGCTTTCTTGCTGTATAGAGCAAAGCGCTGACGTTCTTTGCAAGCATGGCAGGCGGTTTCTCTCCGTCCAGACAGAAACGGTATACGAAAGAGCAGGCGGCACTTCGCTTTCCCTCTCGGTTGCAGCGCCCAGCCGTCTGCAGGAGCGAGTCCAGCCCGCTGTCCTCACGATAAGCTGCCGGAAAATCCATATCCACGCCGGCCTCGATCAAGGACGTCGATACCACACGGCAGGGGAGTCCGTCCTTCAGACGCGCGCGGATCTCCTCGATCTGCGCTCTGCGATCAGCGGCGCAAAGAAGCGTCGTCAAGCAATAGCAGCCCTCCTGCGGCAGAGCGTCATATAATTTCTGCGCCGTGCCTCGGTGATTTACAACGCACAGCATCTGTGTGTGCTGACATAGCCGGTCGCGCAGCGCTTCCGGTCCGATACACCCCAGATCAACCAGTTTAGTCCGTCGCAGCGCGGCATACAGTGCCTGCGTATGCGGACATATCTCCTGCACGTCAAGCGCGGGAGCAAGTGCTTTCAGAAGCGGCAGGAACGCAGGCTGCGTCGCAGTGCAAAGAACCGCCGTTGTATGATAAAACTGCACAAGTTGTGTGATTGCAGACAGGCACGGCATCAGATAGTCGTTCGGAATTGTCTGAGCCTCATCAAAAATTACAACACTGTTTGCAATGCTGTGAAGCTTCCGGCAGCGGCTGCTGAGATTGGAATAAAGCGACTCAAAAAACTGTACCGCCGTCGTAACAATCACAGGCGCGTCCCAGTTTTCGCTTGCAAGGAGCTTCCGGTACTGCGCCGACGTCATTTCTTCCGGCTCTGCAGTTTGATACTCTGCGCCGGCGTAATGTGCCAGTACGTTTTCTTCGCCGAGCAGTTCCGAGAAAACGGAGGCCGCCTGATCGATGATGGAGGTATAGGGAATAACATAGATCACACGGTCCATTTTCTGCGCGGCAGCCTGCTCCAGAGCAAAGGCTAGTGAGGAAAACGTTTTTCCGCCGCCAGTCGGGACAGTCAGCGTGTAAAATCCCTGCTTCCACGTCCGCCCGCGCTCCACGCATGCGCGCAGGACTGCATTGCGCTGCATGGAAACAGAGTCCTGCGCATTTGATGCAAGATACATGTCAGCGTGATCGCGAACCAATTCCAATAGTCTCTGCATTGAGGCATGCTTCCCGCGCGGAGATGACTTCCCGTCCATGAAATTCTGTGTGTCCTGAAAGTCTGCGTCTACAAGGCAGGAGTACAGCATCCGCGTATAAAATGCGTTTTGCTGCAGTTCACGGCTCAACCACGACGGCGGGGCGATTGTAGGAAGCGCCAGTTGATCGAGAATCGACGTGTCAAATGTGCCATTTCGCTTCATACGTCCGCAAAGGGTTCCTTCCTCCTGCTCATCCTGGGCATTTCCGCCATCAGGAATCCCTCCGTGATGTCCTGCAATCGCAAACGAGACCGGAAGATTTCCTTTTTCGAAGGCAGCTTTTGCCCCTGCGGTAGAATGGTCGACGCGTGCGCCGCCGTGCAGACGCGCCTGAAATTCGGGCGTACACTTTCCAACATCATGCAGCATCCCCGCAAGCCCAGCGTCTTCTTCTGCGCCGAAGCTGGACGCAAATCGTTTTGCCAGAGCAGCGGTTCCTTGCAAATGCGCTGCAACGCTCTGCTCTCGACCATCTTCAGCGATGTGCGCAAGATATTTCATGGCACGCCCTCGCTTTTTGTCATATTATCCAATTCCATTGTAATACGATTTTCCAGGTATTGCAACAGGCAGAGTTGTAGCTTTAAAAAATTTTTTATAGGAAAAATTGTGCCTCACATGCAATACTGGTTCATTCAGAGCAAGTCATTGAGGTGTGGGATTCCGTGTGATATAATTAATCGGCGAACTGGATTTACCTATAACGGGCGATAGAACTGAAAGTGGGGTTTCGGTGAATATAGGAAGGGATAAAACGTTATGACCGATTCCTTTCTGCGCAACATAGAGCGCAATGCGGTTGTCGTTGTACTCTACGCTCTGCTTACTGCACGGATTGTTCATCAGATAATAAAGGACAGCCATATTGATACCGGCAAGATTCTTGTGAATCTCAAGTCGACCCTCTGGCGTGTACTTGTTTATCCGACTTTTCTTATCCATGGGTACTCTATGCTGAGCATAGCGCATTATTGCGGGACGCCGGGTTGGGCCGCGTTTGGGCGGCTGGCCAGCACCTGCTGCACCTGACGCCGACGCAGGAACA
>CAKUHJ010000082.1 GCA_934655935.1 uncultured Oscillospiraceae bacterium
GGCTTTCACTATACGCGGAATGTGAAAAAATACATGCTGCGGCTGCTTCTGCTCGCCTTCGTGTCGCACTTTGCCTATATTTATGCCTCCGGGGCCTACCAGGGCCTGCGGTCTTTTCTCCCGTTCCGGGGCGGAAATGTGCTCAACCAGACGAGCGTGGTGTGGTCGCTGCTGGGCGGGCTTGTGATGCTGCAGGTCTGCGCGGAGGAGAAGCTTTCGCAGCTGCAGAAGATGGCGCTTGTAATTCTGGTGTGCATTCTGACGCTGCCGAGCGACTGGAGCTGCATTGCGGCGCTGTGCGTGCTCTCGATTGGCTCGAACCGCGGCGACGGGAAAAGGCAGATCCTCTGGTGCATGTTCTACGTGTGCCTCTACTGCGCGGTTTACTTCTTCTGCATTGACCGGGTCTACGGCGTTTTGCAGCTGGGCGTGGCGCTGTCCATTCCGCTTCTGGCCTGCTACAACGGAAGCCGCGGCAGAAGCGCGCGCTGGAACCGGTTCATGAAGCGGCTGTTTTACTTTTATTATCCGGCGCATCTGTTCGTCATCGGATATCTGCTGCATCATTAAAATTTAAGGCCTCCGGAGATTGACGAAGCATGCCGGATACATTATAATAGGCGGGCTTCGGCAGATTCTGAGATGTTTGAGGGATGGAGCTATGTCACTGCGTTCTTCCTTGCGCCGTGCGCCGCGCGGGGCGGCGATTCCGATGACGGAGGGGTCGCTGCTTAAAAATATCTTTCTGTTCAGCGTGCCGCTGATGCTCTCGCAGCTGCTGCAGGTGCTGTTCAACATGGCGGACGTCGCCGTGGTCGGCAAGTTTTCAAGCTCGCAGGCCATGGGCTCCGTCGGCTCGACCAGCACGCTCGTCACGCTCTTCACGGGCTTTCTGATCGGCGTCGGCGTCGGCGTCAACGTCCGCGTGGCGCAGCATCTTGGCGCGGGCCAGCAGGAAAAGACGCAGAAGGCCGTGCATACGGCGCTTCTGATGTGCGCGGCGATGGGCCTGGGACTTCTGGCTCTGTGCTTTTTCCTGGCGCGGCCGATGCTGGAGCTTCTGAATACGAAGCAGGACCTGCTGGAGGGGGCGGTGCTTTACTTCCGCATCTATGCCTTCGGCATGCCCGCGCTTGCGATTTTCAACTTCGGCAATGCGGTTCTGAGCGCCAGCGGCGATACCAAGCGTCCGCTTCTTTACCTGATGGCGGCGGGAATCCTCAACGTGATTCTGAACCTGTTCTTTGTCATCGTCATGAAAATGGCGGCCGACGGCGTGGCGCTGGCAAGCGCCCTGTCGCAGTATCTGTCGGCGATTCTGGTGCTCTGGCATATGGTTCGGCTGAAGGACGCCTGCCGCCTCCAGCCAAGGTGCATCCGCGCAGAGCCGGAGGAGCTTGGAAGGCTTCTGAGCCTCGGCATTCCGGCGGGCGTGCAGAACATGATTTTCGCCGTGGCGAATCTGTTCATTCAGGCGGGCGTCAACTCCTTCTCGTCCGTCATGGTGCAGGGCAACTCCGCCGCGGCCAACGCGGACGCCATCGTCTACAACGTCATGGCCGCGTTCTATACAGCCTGCACAAGCTTCATGGGCCAGAACTGGGGCGCGGGCAAAAAGGACCGGATGATGAAGAGCTTTTATATCTGCACGGCCTACTCCTTCCTGGCCGGCGCGGTGCTGGGCGTGCTGCTGCTGATCTTCGGAGAGAATTTCCTGTATCTGTTTACGAACGAGGCGGAGGTTGTAGCCGCCGGCATGCAGCGGATGCGGATTATGTGCTGGTCGTACGCGATTTCTGCGTTCATGGACTGCGCGATCGCCGCCTGCCGCGGCCTTGGAAGAAGCCTGGCGCCGACGGTGATCGTGATCATGGGCTCGTGCGTGTTCCGCGTGATCTGGGTCTACACGGTGTTTGCCCACTTCCGGACGATTCCGTCGCTGTATCTTCTTTACGCCTTCTCCTGGACGCTGACGGCGGCAGCGGAGCTGATCTACTTTGTCCGCTGCTATAAAAGCCTGCATATTTCTGCCTCTGCGTAAGAATATTGCAGAAGCCTGTCTTATGGCTTCGGCCCCATCCGGTGTTGACCGGATGGGGCTTTAAGTTTACAAAAAAATAACAATTCACCCACTTGACAAAACAGGACCGCAGGACTATGATGTGGACAAATGAAATTAGCACTCGAAACAATAGAGTGCTAAATCCTCGATTGGGAGATGAGCATATGAACGCACAGAATTATACGCAGAAATCCCTGCAGGCCATTCAGTCGGCCCAGCAGATTATGCTTCAGAATCAACAGCAGCAGATTGAGCAGCTTCACCTTCTTGCCGCGCTTTTGCAGCAGGAAAACGGCCTTGTGCCCCAGCTTCTGAAGAAGATGGGCGTGAGCGTGGAGTCGCTGGACGCAGCGGTCCGGCAGGAGCTTTCCAAGCTCCCGCAGGTGACGGGCTCCGGGCGCGAGGCGGATAAGTACTATGTTTCCCGCCATGTGGACGAGGCCTTTACCCGCGCAGAGGCGCTGGCCAAGAGCATGAAGGACGAATATGTGTCCGTAGAGCATCTGTTTCTGGCGCTGCTGGAAACGGCGGACGGCACGCTCCGCACGCTTTTCAGCACCTACCGCATCACGAAGGAGGCCTGTCTGCAGGCGCTTTCGGGTATCCGCGGAGCGCAGCGTGTGACGAACGACTCGCCGGAGGATACGTACGAGGCGCTTGAGAAATACGGCACAGATCTTGTCAGGCGCGCGAAGGAGCAGAAGATGGACCCGGTCATCGGCCGGGACGACGAGATCCGGAACGTCATCCGCATCCTGTCCCGTAAGACCAAGAATAACCCCGTACTGATCGGTGAGCCGGGCGTCGGCAAGACGGCCATCGTCGAGGGCCTGGCGCAGAGAATTGTAGCCGGCGAGGTGCCGAAGTCCCTGCAGGACAAAACCGTGTTCTCCCTGGATATGGGCGCGCTGATCGCAGGCGCAAAGTACCGCGGCGAATTTGAGGAGCGGCTGAAGGCGGTTCTGGCTGAGGTCAAGAAGTCTGAGGGACGGATCATCCTCTTCATCGACGAACTGCACACCATTGTCGGCGCGGGCAAGACCGAGGGCTCCATGGACGCGGGCAACCTCCTCAAGCCGATGCTGGCGCGCGGCGAGCTGCACTGCATCGGCGCGACGACGCTGGATGAATACCGGCAGTATATTGAAAAGGACCCCGCGCTGGAGCGCCGCTTCCAGACGGTTCTGGTGCAGGAGCCGACGGTGGAGGATACCATCGCCATCCTCCGCGGACTGGAATCGCGCTACGAAGTCTTCCACGGCGTAAAAATCACGGACAATGCCATCATTGCCGCCGCGACGCTTTCCAACCGCTATATCACCGACCGCTTCCTCCCGGACAAGGCCATCGACCTCATCGACGAGGCCTGCGCCATGATCCGCACCGAAATGGACTCCATGCCGACGGAGCTGGACGTCATCAACCGCCGGATCATCCAGATGCAGATTGAAGAGGCCGCGCTGAAAAACGAGGACGACGAGCTTTCCAAGGGCCGTCTTGCAGAGCTGCAGAAGGAGCTGGCCGAGAGCCGCGAAACCTTCAGCTCCATGAAGGCCCAGTGGGAAAATGAGAAAAACGCCATCGGCCGCGTGCAGCAGCTGCGGGAAAAGATCGAGCAGCTGGGCCGCGAGATCGAAACGGCGGAGCAGAACGGCGAATATGAAAAGGCCGGCAAGCTGAAGTTCCGGGATCTGCCGGAGGTGAAGAAACAGCTTGAGCACGAGGAGCAGCTGGCCGCGAAGGCCAAGGGCTCAAGCCTTCTGCGTGACAAGGTCACGGAGGAGGAAATCGCAAAGATCATCGAGCGCTGGACGGGAATCCCGACCTCCCGCCTGATGGAGGGCGAGCGCGAAAAGCTTCTGCACCTGGACCAGACGCTGCACCAGCGCGTGGTCGGCCAGGATGAGGCCGTGCAGGTGGTCACCGAGGCCATCCAGAGAAGCCGCGCAGGCATTCAGGACCCGAACCGGCCGCTGGGCTCGTTCCTGTTCCTGGGACCGACGGGCGTCGGCAAGACAGAGCTTGCCAAGGCGCTGGCGCAGGCGCTGTTTGACGATGAAAAGAATCTGGTGCGCATCGATATGTCCGAGTATATGGAGAAATTCTCCGTCTCGCGCCTGATTGGCGCGCCTCCCGGATATGTCGGGTATGAGGAGGGCGGCCAGCTGACGGAGGCGGTCCGCCGCCGCCCGTACTCGGTGGTGCTCTTTGACGAGATTGAAAAGGCGCACCCGGACGTCTTCAACGTCCTTCTTCAGGTGCTGGACGACGGGCGGATTACCGATTCGCAGGGCAGAACCGTGGACTTCAAGAATACCATCCTGATTCTGACCTCGAACCTTGGCTCGCAGGCGATTCTGGACGGCATCGACGCGAACGGCGAAATCAGCCAGAGCGCCAGAGACGAGGTTCAGACGCTGCTGCGCCGCTCGTTCCGGCCGGAGTTCCTCAACCGTCTGGATGAGATTGTCTTCTATAAGCCGCTGACAAAGGAAAATATCACCGGCATCATCGACCTGCAGCTGGACGAGCTCAACAAGCGTCTGGCAGACAAGCAGCTCTCCTGCCGCCTGACGCCGCAGGCCAAGCAGTTTGTCATCGACGCGGCCTACGACCCGCAGTTCGGCGCGCGTCCGCTGCGCAGGTATCTGCAGCACACGGTTGAAACGCTCATCGCCAGGAAGATTCTGGAGGGAAGCGTGCTTCCCGGCCAGACGCTGGTCTGCGATGTGCAGGACGGCGCGCTTGGCGTCACCGCCGTGAGCGAACCGAAATAACCGCGACGCCCCAGGCTCCCCCCCTGAAGGAGGAGCCTGGGGCGCTGCTGCGCCGGCATAAGCGCAAAGGTGCCTTGCAGCGTCGTAATATCATGGCTTTTTGGCAGCCTCAATTATTTTTTCAGGCCCTTGAGGAAAATTTCCGTCAGACCGACAAGGCATAAAAAGCCGCCGAAGAGCTTCTGAAGCAGCGCCGTGTCCACGTTCCGCGCGCACAATGCGCCCAGCGCCGCCGTTGCGCACCCGGCCAGCGCCGCCGGAAGAATGACCGGCCAGACAAGCCTGCGGCCCTTTGCGTGAAAAATCAGCGCGCAGGCTGCGCTTGGCAGAAAGTACAGCAGGTTCACGCCCTGCGCCTGCAGCTGCGGCATGGCGGCCACGGTGCTCAGAAAGACCATCAGCAGAGTGCCGCCCCCAACGCCGAAGCCGGACAAGACGCCGCAGATGAGGCCCACTGCGGCAGAAAGCAAAAAATTCAGCATGTAAGCAGACGCAGCCCTCCAAACAGAATAAACGCGCCCAGAATCAGGTGCAGCGCCCGCGCGCCGACCTTTTCAAAAAGCAGGCCCGCGAGAATTCCGCCGCCCGCGCCGCCCAGCAGATACGGCAGCGCCTGCGAAAGCGGCAGCGCGCCTGCGCGGGCATAGATCACAAGCGATACGACGCACAGCGGCAGAATGATGCACACGGCGGAGGAGAAGGCCTCCTTGTCCGGGAGCTTTACCAGGAAAATCAGCAGCGGCACCAGCACCATTCCGCCGCCCGCGCCGAAAAAGCCGTTGACAAAGCCGCAGAGCGCGCCGGCCAGCAGGCAGCGGGCAAGCGGATATTTCCGTGCGGCCTGAGACGAATCGGACATAAAAAATCCCTCCGCGGTTTAGTTTGCACGCGGAGGGATTTTTTATTCTGTGCCGGTGAGCTGGCGGACAATATAGCCCGCGATCATCATGCCCGCGGCGGGCGGCGTCCAGCTGACAGAGCCGGGAACCGCGCGCTTTCCGGGCGGGAGCGGCGCAAGGGGCAGAGGCTTTCGCGGAAGCTCCGTGCTGGCAAGCACCGTATGGTGGCGGATGCCGCGCTCTCTGAGCTCCTTGCGCATGACGCGCGCAAGGGGGCAGCCGGAGGTCTTTGAAATGTCGGTGATGCAGAACTTCGTGGGGTCCAGGCGGTTGCCGGTGCCCATGGAGCTGACGATGGGCACGCCGCGCGAAAGGGCGGTCTCAATCAGGTCAAGCTTACATTTGACCATATCGATGGCGTCCGCGATGTAATCCGGGCGGCGGGAGAAAAGCGCCTCGCGCGTATGCGCGTCATACAGAAGCTCCAGCGCTTCCACCTGGCAGTCCGGGTTGATATCCAGAATGCGCTGCCGCATGACCGCGGCCTTGGACTGGCCGAGCGTGGAGTGCAGGGCGACCAGCTGGCGGTTGAGATTGCTGATGGAAACCGTGTCATGGTCCACGAGCGTCAGCCGGCCCACGCCTGCGCGGGCAAGCGCTTCGGCGATGAAGCTCCCCACGCCGCCGACGCCGACCACGGCGACGTGGCTTTGCGAAAGCGTCCGGAGCGCGTCGCTGCCCAGCAGCATCCGCGAACGGTCAAACTGTGTTTCAGGCTGTTGATTCATAGGAATTCCTCTCAGATGGATTGAAAACGGAAGCCGCCCGGGAAGGCGGCTTCCGTTGAAAATGCGGCGCTGCTTACTTGGTGACGAAGCGCATGCCGAAGCTCTGCGTCGTGTAGGACGCACCCTCGGTTACGGAAGCCTGCCACTGCGCGACGGCAGTGTTGCGCAGGTTGGTCTCCACCAGATAATCGCGGTAGTTATCGCCGTAGCCGGAGAAGTACATCACGTGGAAGCCATAGGAGGTCTGGACAATGCCGGTGTCGCCGACCTGACGGCTCTCGTCAAAGCACCAGTCGTTGAACGCGGTTTCCATATAGCCGGGGTAGACGTTCTCATAGAGGCCGCCCTCACTGGCGTTGGAATCGGCGGAGTTCTCCTTGGCGAGCTCTGCAAAGGAATCCTCGGTCTTATCGCCGGATTCGAACTGCGCCAGAAGCTCCTCGGCCTTTGCGCGGGCCTCGTCGATGGCGGTCTCGTCGCTGGAATCCGAAGCGGAGATCAGGATGTGGCGGACGTTCACCATCGGGAAATCATGGGTGTTGCGGGAAAGGAAGAAGGCAACATAGGAGGTGCTGTCGGTGTCGACGGCGATCACATCGCCGGCCTGACGGCTCTGGTCAAACAGCCAGTCCTGCAAAGCGGCGGTGGCGCCGGAGTAGGAAGCGTCCGAGCGCAGCGTCGCGCTCTCGGCGTCGTAGCCCTCGCGGCTGTCCTCGGGCGTGTTTTCCAGCGCCTGGTCCAGGAAGGCCTGCTCGCCGGCCTGGGAGGCCTCGGCCATCGCGGCGGCGGTTTCGCTGCGGAGCGTGGCAAGCTCCGTCTCGTCCTCGGTGTCAAACAGGCTGTCGCTGACGGTGAACAGACGGTAGGTGACGGTGTCGTAATTGTTGACGTTCTCCTGATATGCGGCGTCCAGCTCTTCCTCGGTATAGGAGCCCTCGTCGTACTTGTCGGACAGATAGGCCGTGACGGTGGCTGTCAGCATCTGATATTCGCGGTAGCTTTTGACGCTGGCACCCGTGCCGTACTGCGCGGCAAGGAATGCGTCTGCGCTAGCATAGCCGTAAGCGGAGGCATAGGTGTCAAGCAGGGAAATCTGCGCTTCCACGGCGTCCAGACGCTCCTGAGAAAGTGTATAGCCCTCTGCGGTGGCGGCGTCATACTCGGCGTAGGTCTGCGCGGCATTGTTCAGGCCCTGCTCGATAAGCTGGTCGGCCCAGGTGATGCCCTGCTCCTCGTCGTAATACTGCTCGGTCAGGGATTTGCTGGTGTCCACAAGCATGGAGAAGAGGTCTCCCCACTGCTTCTGCATCTGGAAATAGGCGTCACGGTAGAAATAATTGACCATGACGGGGGAAAGCTGATGCGTGCCGACGGCTGCGGCCGTGGAGTGGGTGGCAAAGAAGCCGCCGGTCAGCATGGTGAAAAAGGTCACAATGGCAACGACGAGAACCACGCACACAACGGTGACGAAGGTCTTCATGCCCTTGCTCATACCCTTCTTTCCGTTTTTGGAAGCGGAGGCCGGGGTCTGCTCGGCGGTCTGCTCCTTGCGCTTGTTCTTTTCGCGGGATGCGCTCATGTCAGAATCATTCCTCTCATTTGTCGGGGTTGCGCCCGCCTGCGGCCTGCATTTGGGCGATACAGTGCGTATTATACCGAAAAAACCGCCCATATGCAAGCGCTTTTTTTGCGCCTGAGGGCGGAATTTGCCGGATAAAAAGAACAAAGCCCCGCAGCGGCCGTGCGAATCCAATTATAACCTGCACGAATGGGCAGGTGGGTCGCCTCCTCGCTGCTTCTCTGCTTCCAACATCCGTCCGCATCTCAAAGGAGCGGACGGGAGGCCTGCAATCGACAGCGAAAGTACAGCGTCCCTTGAAAGAAATGTGGGTTTAAGTGGACCCGTCACGCACCCCGCAGGGCCTGTGAAGGACGTTGTTCAGTTGTAAAAACAGGATATGAAGAGACGGCGGAAATTATTCCTCGTCTTCCTCCTCGTCTTCCTCGTACATCTGCTCCATCAGCGCGGAGTAGACAGCCTCAAGCTCGTCGTCGTCGTCCACGGTGACAAGAAGCTCCTCGCCGTCCTCCATGACGGCCTTGAGAATGCTGACCTCCAGCTCCTCGGCTTCGTCCTCGCCGGCGGGAACCAGGGCAAGATAGCGGCTGCCCTCGTATTCGATTTCGGAAAGAACCTCAAGCTCGTATTCCTTGCCGTCCTCATCGGTGATGGAGATGAAATCATCGCCAAACTGCTGCTCCATGGACCTTGCCTCCGTGAATCTTGATGGCTCTATTGTAACCGCTGCCGGCGACAAAATCAAGAGAAAAATTGCCTGCCGGAGGACGCCGAAAACTATGATATGCAGCTCTGCGACAGAGCAGCGGGGTAGTGTGAGGGGGCAAAAAGCCCCCTTCGCGTTCAATCAAGCGGTTTTCTGAACTTTTTGAAGTTCAGAAAACCGGACGCAGCG
>CAKUHJ010000083.1 GCA_934655935.1 uncultured Oscillospiraceae bacterium
TAGGGGTATAGCTCAATTGGTAGAGCGGCGGTCTCCAAAACCGTAGGCTCAGGGTTCAAGTCCTTGTGCCCCTGCCACGTCGTCGCGGGCTGCGTAAGTTCGCGACGACTTTTTCATGCTTTGCATGACCTGGTTTGGCAGCTGATCCATCGTGTTTACATGACACAAGAAAAGACACGTTGCTGCGTGTCTTTTCTTTTTGGCATTTGACTTGATCGAGGTGTAGGGCAATGCTTCTGACGCTGTTTCTGACCTTCCTGAAAATCGGCGCGTTTACCTTTGGCGGCGGCTACGCGATGGTCGCGCTGCTGGAGGCGGAGCTGATTGAAAAGAAAAACTGGATTTCGCGGGATGATTTTCTCGACATGGTGGCGATTGCGGAATCCACGCCGGGACCGGTGGCCATCAATGCGGCGACGTTTATCGGCTGCCGCATGGCGGGCGTCCGCGGCGCGGCGGCGGCGACGCTCGGCGTGTGCCTGCCGTCGTTTGTCATCATCTATCTGATTTCTCTGTTTCTGGATCAGTTCCTGGCGGTCCGCCTGATTGCCTGCGCGTTTGCCGGAATCCGGGTATGCGTGGTCTATCTGATTCTCTGCGCGGGCTGGCGGCTATTCAGGGGCATGGAGAAAAGCGCCTGGAATCTTGCAATCCTGATTACGGTCTGCACGGCGATGACGCTGCTGAGCCTTCTGAGCGTAAGCTTTTCTTCCATCTTCTATATCCTGCTGTGCGGAGGGCTTGGCATGCTGGTATGCCTGGTGCGGCAGCGGAAGGACAGAGGAGGGAATAAGGGATGACGCTTTTGCGGCTTTTTTTCTCCTTTTTTCTGATCGGCGCGGTTTCCTTTGGCGGCGGCTACGGCATGATCTCTGTGATTTCAGAGACGGTTCTGCGCAATGACTGGCTGACGGAGACGGAGTTTTTGAATCTGGTGGCGGTGTCGGAGTCCACGCCGGGGCCGCTGGCCGTCAACATGGCGACGTTTGTCGGCGCATCGCAGGCCGGGCTTGCAGGGGCGCTGCTGGCGACGCTCGGCGTGGTGCTGCCCTCGTTCCTGATTATCCTGCTGATTGCGACGGTTCTGAAGAACTTTCTGAGCAGCGCGCCTGCTTCGGCCTTCCTTGCGGGGGTGCGGCCCTGCGTGGTGGCGATGATCCTCTCGACCGCGCTGACGATGGGGCTTCAGACGCTGCTCGGCATCGTATCCTTTCAGGAGCAGGAGACCGTTTCCTGGCGCCCGCTGGTCATTTTTGCGCTGCTCGTGCTGCTGGGCGCCGGCGGGAAGCGCGTTTTCGGAAAAAAGCTCTCGCCTATTCTGATGATCGCGGTTTCGGCGGCGCTGGGCGTGGCGCTGTACGGTTTCATCTGAATTTTCATTTTTCCAATTGCGGGCGGAATGGCCCGCAATTGGAATTTTTTATGGCCTTGACAATACGAACAAACGTGCTAGAATAAAACGGACAAAACAGGAAGGGGCGGAAACGGTGCAAAGAAGTTATCTTGCCATTGACCTCAAATCCTTTTATGCGTCCGTGGAATGTATCGCGCGGGGGCTGAACCCGCTGACGACAAATCTTGTGGTCGCAGACCTTTCGCGGACGGAGAAGACCATCTGCCTTGCGGTAACCCCGACTCTGAAGGCGGTCGGCGTTCCGGGGCGCGCCCGGCTGTTCGAGGTCATTGCGCGCGTGGCGGAGGAGAATGAGCGCCGGCGGCTGCGCGCGCCCGGGCGGCAGCTGACGGGAGCGTCCTGCGATGCACGGGAGCTGGAGCAGAACCCTTCCCTCGCGCTTGATTATCACGTCGCAACGCCGGGAATGGCACGCTACATGGAGGTCTCCGCCCAGATTTACCGGACGTATCTGGAATTTGTCGCCCCGGAGGACATTCACGTCTACTCGGTGGATGAGGTGTTTATGGACCTCACGCAGTATCTGCGGCTTTATCAGACGGACGCGCGGACGCTGGCGGGGCAGATGATCCGGGCCGTGCTGCAGAAAACCGGAATTACGGCCACCGCCGGAATCGGGAGCAACCTTTATCTTGCAAAGGTGGCGATGGACATTATGGCGAAGCGGACGGCGCCCGATGAAAACGGCGTGCGGATCGCGGAGCTGGACGAGAAGGCGTACCGGCGGGAGCTCTGGACGCACAGGCCGCTGACGGATTTCTGGCGCGTTGGACGGGGAACGGCAGAAAAGCTGGAGCAGAAGGGAATCTATACAATGGGGGACGTTGCGCGCTGCTCGGTCGGCGGGGCGGAAGATTTCTATAATGAGGACCTGCTTTACCGGCTGTTCGGCGTCAACGCAGAGCTGCTGATTGACCATGCGTGGGGCTGGGAGAGCTGTACCATGGCGGATATCAAGGCGTACAGGCCGCGCTCGAGCAGCCTGAGCGCCGGGCAGGTGCTGCCGCAGGCGTACGATGCGCAAAAGGCGCAGCTGGTTGTGCGGGAAATGGCGGACGCGATGGCGCTGCGGCTGGTCGGGCTTGGGCTTGCGACGGACCAGCTCACGCTGACGATCGGCCTGGAGGCCGCGCGGCAGGGCCCGGCGGGAGAGCGGCGGCAAAAATATGTGCACGGGGCACAGAGGCTGCCCGGCCATACGGCCTCCGGCAGGGCGCTTGCGCAGGCAGCGCAGACGCTGTTTGCGCGCCTGGCCGGCCGGCAGGATCTTGTGCGGCGGTTCTATCTGAGCGCGAATCACCTTTTGCAGGAGTGCGCTGCGGAGCAGGCGGACGGCGGGCAGCTGAGCTTTTTTCCTGTGCCGGCGCAGGCGCAGGCAGAGCAGGAGGCCGCCGCGCAGCGTGAGCGGCGCATTCAGCTGACGCTTCTGGAGCTGCAGCGGCGATATGGAAAAAACGCGGTTCTGAAGGGCATGAATTATCTGGACGGCGCGACAGCCAGGGCGCGGAACACGCAGATTGGAGGGCATAAGGCATGAAGCAGGGCTATGAGGATTTGCTGGATCTCCCACATCCGGTCTCCCGCGTTCGCGCGCAGATGCCGCGTGCCGAGCGCGCAGCGCAGTTTTCTCCCTTTGCGGCGCTGAGCGGATACGAGGCGCTTCTGGAACAGACCGAGCGGCAGTTCCGGGAGGATGGAACGCAGCAGAAGACAGAAAACCTGCGCCCACGGCCCGGAAAAACAGAACAAGGGACTGGAATAACGGGCGAAGAACAGATATAATAAGCATATACGCGCAATGGACGCAAGTCAGGAACGAAGCAGCGGAGGGCGGAGCATGGGACAGAAAAACTTTCTGAGCGTGTTGGTCGCGGACGATGAACCGGAGCTTTTGAACGCGGTGTGCCAGCTGATTGACTGGGAGGACGTCGGCTTCCGCCTGGTGGGAAGGGCGGGCAACGGCCTGGATGCGCTGCAGCTGATTGAGGAGCTGCAGCCGGACTTCCTGCTGACGGACATCCGGATGCCGTTTATTTCCGGGACAAAGCTGGTGCAGCAGGCAAAGGCAGTGCAGCCGCTGCTGCAGGCGGCCTTCCTCAGCGGCTATGACGATTTCGAGTACGCACAGCAGGGCATCGAAGAGGAGATTGCGGCATATCTGCTCAAGCCCATCAGCATGAGCGAGCTGACGCAGGAGCTGCGGAAAATTCACGCAAAGGTCCAAAAGCGGCTGGAGCTGCTTCGCGGCGGTACGGGCGGAGAGAGCCGCCAGCTCGCGGCGGCAATGCTCCTGCTGGACGACTATGCGGGCCAGAATCCGGAGGCCTGCCTGAAAAGAGTCCGGGAGCTCGGCATGGAGCTGTCAGACAGGGACGCGGTGAAGGCGGTGGCCGTCAGCGCGCAGGGCTTCGGCGCGGAGACGCAGGCGCTGCTCGGCATGGCCGAGCGCGTGCTTGGCCGCGCGTACGCGTGCTGCGGCTTTTTAAGCGGGGACCGGGCGGCGCTGCTGCTGGCGTCGAAGGAGGGCTTTTCGCGCCTGTATCCCGCTGTGGACGAGCTGCGGCAGCTGATTCGCAGGACCTGGGGCGCGGAGGCGCTGATTGGCCTCAGCAAGGATTTCCCGTCGCCGGGCTTTTCGCACGCGGCGTATCAGGAGGCGGTTCAGGCGCTGCAGCTTGCGCAGAAGAACGGAGGTCTCTGCGCGGCGGACGAGGCGGACAGCATGGACGTGCTGTGCGCGCGGGCGCTGAAAATGATTGAAAGCGAGTATATGGACGAATCGCTGACGCTGCAGGGCGTGAGCGAGCGGCTGCATGTGAGCGCGAACTACCTTGGCTCGAACATCAAGAAATACGCGGGAGACAGCTTTATGAACCTGCTGATCCGGAAGCGGATGTCGGTTGCGGAGCGTTTGATCAAAAGCGGAGGAAGCCGGATCTCCGACGTTGCGCGGCGCTGCGGCTATTCGGATCAGAGCTACTTCGGCTATTGCTTTAAGAAGTACTACGGCATTTCGCCGGTCCGCGCCCGGCAGGAGGCAGAACGGGGGCAGGGCCAGGCATGAAGAAAAAAAGCGTGAGCATGAACCTCATCATGGTACTCAGCCTGAGCGCGGTGGCGCTGAGCGTGCTGCTGTGCGCGGCGGCAGTGTTCCTGCAGACCTACCGGCAGTCGCTGATTCAGAACGCGAAGACGACCAGCCGGCAGTCGATCGCGCAGGTCGGCAGCACCATGGAGGACTATCTGGATAAAATGAACGACTCATTGGAGCTGCTGGTCGATTATTATCTGCCGCTGCCGGAGGCGCAGCGGCAGGAGCGCCTTCAGACCTTCCTTCAGATCCGGCCGGACGTCGTGGCGGTCACGACCTACGACGCGGACGGGCAGCTGCAGGGCTGCTATTCCCTGGGACATACCCCGCGACGGGAGATTCTGCAGAATCTTTCGCTGGAGGCGCAGAAGCTGGAGCTGTATTCCGACGGATATGTGTCCGCGCCGCATGTGGCCTCGATTTTTGAAGCGTACTACCCGTGGGTGGTGACGATCATTTCGCCGGTGGACGGCAGCGGCGCGGAGCGCTGGGCCGCCGTGGACATCAGCTGCACGAATATTTCCGCCTACATCAACGGCGTCGGCCTGGGGCGCCGGGGCTATTGCTTCCTGGAGGACACGGCGGGAAACCTGATCTACCATCCGCAGCAGCAGCTGATCTATTCGGATCTGAAGACGGAGGACACGGAGCTGACCGCCGCGATGGAGGATGGCGCGCATGTGGTCGGCAATACCATCTACACCCTGCAGACGCTCAAGAACGGCAGCTGGCGGGTGGTCGGCGTGAGCTCCGTGCAGGAGCTGATTACGGACAGCCTGCACGAGCTTACGACGGTTCTGCTGATCTGCGCCGCCTTTATTCTTGCGGCGGGGGTCTGGATCAGCTTTGCGCTGTCAAGGCTGCTGTCCAATCCCATTCACTATCTGATTCTTGCGATGCGCAGCTTTGAAAAGAGCGCGGACAACTTTGCCTATCAGCCCGTCACGGGCGTGCGGGAGGTTGAAAATCTTTCGCAGTCCTTTGACCATATGGTCCGGAAGATCCAGAAGCTGATGGCGACGGTGCGCAGCGAGGAGCTGAACCTCCGCAAGACGGAGCTGCGTGCGCTGCAGGCGCAGATCAATCCGCATTTTCTCTACAACACGCTCGACTCCATCTCCTGGATGTGCGAGCAGGGGAAGAATGAGGAGGCGGTCGTGATGGTCAACGCGCTTGCGCGGCTGTTCCGGATCAGCATCAGCAAGGGTCATGAGCTGATTCCGATCCGCAGCGAGGTGCAGCACGCCAGAAGCTATCTTCAGATTCAGAGCGTCCGCTACAAGGAGCAGTTTCGCTACAGCTTCGATGTGGAGGAGGACTGCATGGATTATCTGTGCAACAAGATTACGCTTCAGCCGATCATCGAGAATGCAATTTATCACGGCATCAACGGCCTGGTGGACGAGGGCGAGATTCAGATCCGCGTTTTTTCAGACGGCGGCGATATTGTCTTCCTGGTTACAGACAACGGCGCGGGCATGGAGCCGGAGCAGATTCAGGCCATTTTCCGCAAGGGCGCGGACAGCAAGACCGGCATCGGCATCAAGAATGTTGACGACCGGCTGAAAATCTGGTTCGGAGACGCCTACGGCATTCAGATTGACAGCGTTCCGGACATGGGCACGCGCGTGCGCGTGCGGATGCCGAAGGTACGGGAGGAGACAGAGTATGAAAAGGGCTGAGCGGCTGTGTGCGCTGCTGCTGGCGGTTTCCCTGCTGCTGGGAGGCTGCGCTGCTGCCCGGCAGAATGACGGCACCTGCCGGGTATACCTGATTGCAAAGTCCGGCACGACAGAATTCTGGAAATCGGTGTTTGCCGGTGCGGACGCGGCAAAATCAGAGTATAATGTGGAGCTGACCATTCTCAATCCGGAAACAGAGGAGCAGTACGAGCAGCAGAATAGCTATATCCGGCAGGCTGTGGCCGAAGGGGCGGATGCGATTATTTTTTCCGCCATCAGCTATACGGGAAACGCCGCGGCCATCGAAGAGGCGATTGCGGCCGGGGTGCGTGTGGTGATCATTGACAGTGACGTGGACGCCGCAGGCGTCAGCGCGCGGATCGGCACGGACAATGTTGCAGCCGGACGCATGAGCGCGCAGGCCGCGCTCGACACAGACATGCAGAAGCTCTGCGTCGGCATTGTCAACTGCGGAAAGGAAACCCAGAACTGCCAGGAGCGGGAGCAGGGCTTCCGGGAGGCGCTGCGGGAGGATGCGCGCGTGAGCGGAATCTATACCGTGAATGTGGCGACGGACCAGTACGCAGCGAAGCGGGCCGCGCAGGAGCTTCTGAAGGCACACCCGGAAATCAACGTGCTCGTGGGCTTCAACGAGCCGCTGGCTGTCGGGACAGCGCTTGCGGTGAAGGAACTGGGGCTGGGCGGACAGGTGCGGGAGATTGCGTTTGATACGAATGTCCGCTGCATCGATCTGCTGCAGGAGGGCGTGGTGTCCGCGCTGATTGTCCAGAATCCCTATGCGATGGGCTATCTTGGCGTGGAGTATGCGTGGAAGGCGCTGCAGGGCGAAAAGCTCGACGCGGCGCAGCTGATCGACACGGCGACGAAAATTGTCACGCGGGAGGATATGTTCACCATGGAGAATCAAAAGTCGCTTTTCTCCTTTAATTGAAAAACAAATTGGAAGAAACATACGAAAAGCATGGAGGTTTTGCACAAAAATCGAACCAGTTTTTTGACGAACGAAATTTTTTTCAGAAAAAAAGTGTGGAAAATTCACTGGGATATTTTCCGGATTTCGCTACAATAAAGGCAAGGTCAACAACGACCCAACAATTGAATTGGAGGAAATCAGAATGAAAAAGATTCTTGCAATGCTGCTTGCGCTGGTCATGATTCTTTCTCTGGCCGCCTGCGCCGGCAAGACGAACGACAGCCAGAAGACCGAAGAGCCGGCCAAGACAGAAGAGCCTGCCAAGACCGAGGAGCCGGCCAAGACCGACGCTCCTGCCGACGCGTCCGCGCTGAAGGTCGGCGTGTTCTACTACACCTTTGCCGACACCTATATCTCCAGCGTCCGCACCGCGCTTGACGCCGAGCTCAGCAGCCTGGGCGTCGCCTACCAGAACTTTGACGGCAACAACAACCAGACCACCCAGAACGAGCAGATCCAGACCGCTCTGACCGACGGCTACAACCTGCTGGTTGTCAACATGGTCACCTCCGGCTCGCCGGACGTCGCCAACGAGATCATCTCCATGGCCAACGGCACGCCTGTCGTGTTCTTCAACCGCGCCATCGAGGCCGACGGTGAAGAGGGCACCGTGCTCAACGCCAACGGCAACATCTGCTTCATCGGCACGGACGCTCCCGAGGCCGGCCACCTGCAGGGCAAGATGATCGGCGAGTTCCTGCTTGCCAACTACGATGCGTATGACCTGAACGGCGACGGCGTCATCAGCTACGCCATGTTCAAGGGCGACGAGGCCAACGTCGAAGCCATCTACCGCACCCAGTACGGCGTAGAAGACGCCGACGCGGTTCTGACGGCCGCCGGCAAGCCCGCGCTTGAGTACTTCGACGCCTCCAACGCCTCGAAGTATCAGGTCGACATGGGCGGCGCATGGTCCGCACAGGCTGCCATGGACTACATGAGCACCAACCTCTCGCAGTACAACGAGGCCAACAACAACATGATCGAGCTGGTCATCTGCAACAACGACAACATGGCCGAGGGCGCAATCTCCGCTCTGGAGGCTGCCGGCTACAACACCGGCGCGGACGGCGCGACCGTCATCCCCGTCTTCGGCGTTGACGCGACCGACGCTGCCAAGGAGCTTATTGCCAACGGCAAGATGACCGGTACGGTCAAGCAGGACGCCGAGGGCATGGCGGCTGCGATTGCCTCCGTGGTCAAGGCCAACGGCGAGGGCAGCACGATGGCGGACGCGATCTCCGCGGTTGCAGCCACGAACGCTGAGATGTACACGATTGCCGACGGCATCGCCAACAAGCTCTTCGTTGCCTACGCTGCTTACACCAAGTAATCAACCCAGTTCCAAGACCCGTAGGGGGTGCCGCGCTGCGGCACCCCCTTCCATGAGGCAGATCAGGAGGGAATCCGATGGAAGAAGCAGTCCTTCTCCGCATGACGGATATCACA
>CAKUHJ010000084.1 GCA_934655935.1 uncultured Oscillospiraceae bacterium
TTTGAAGTTCAGAAAACCGGACTCAGCGGGGCGAAAAGACTTTTTCGACACGCTGCGCAAAGGGCGTGCCGCTTTCGCAGCACGCCCTTTGCCGTTTCTGTATGCTCTGTCGCGGCAGCGCCCAAGGCTCCCTCCGTCAAGACTGTGCAAAGCTTTTAGATTTACAGAATCCTGACCGGCTGCGCGGCGGAGAAGAAGTAGAGGTCCGCCTCCCTGACCGGCGTCTGATAGATTCTTTCCAGCGCGGCGGCGTAGGCCTGAAGCTGCGGCCGGTAACGCTCCGCGTACTGCGCAGGCGCGCCCGGTACGCGGTCCGTTTTGAAGTCCACAATTACAAGCCCCTCCGCCTCCTGCCAGAAGCAGTCCACAACGCCCTGCAGGAGAATTTTTTCGTCCGGAACGCCGGCTGCGTAAGCCGACGCGTCGGTCAGAAGCGAGAATTTAAACTCCCGCCGGAGATTCTGCGCCGCAAGAATCCGGCGGCCGAAGGAAGACGTAAACAGCGTCAGAATTTCGTCCAGCCGGACGCCGGAGGCCTGAAGCGGCGTCAGAAAATGCCGCTCCTGCAGCCGCTCCAGCTCCTGCCGGAGCGATTTTTCGCCGGTGCAGGCCTCATAGCGCGCAAACTGCATGAAAAGGTGCGTCGCCACGCCGCGCTCCGCCGCGCTCAGCGCCGAGGGCTTTGAGAAGCTTGGCCTTCGCCATTGCAGCGTTCGCGTGCTCTGGACCGTCTGCTCGGCGGCCTCCAGGTCCAGAAGCCTTCCCTTCAGCTGCGTTGCCGTCAGCTTGCTGGGAAGGCGTCCGGCCCGGGCGTGGGGATAGCGGTAATCCGCATCGGCAAGCGCCTGCTCCGCAGCAGCCGGCTCCTGCGTCCGGGAAAGGGACGCAGAGGGCTCGGCACGCTCAGAGCGCTGGGTACGGAGCGCCGCCGCGCTGTGCAGGCGGACGTCCCACGTGTCCTCGTGCACAAAGCTGACAGGACTCGGTCCCGTACAGCGGAACAGCGCCCCCGACTCCGTCCGCGTGAGCGCGCACAGAAGAATCCAGTCTCCGCTTCTTCGGACGTTCCGGCTGTCCAGAGGCCGGAGTGGCACGCGGAGCACAGCATGCAGGCTTTTAAGCGTGGAGGCAAGCTGCGCCGAGCAGTAGCTCATAATCAGCATATCCTTTGCGCGCGTCATTGCAACGTATAAAATCCGCATCTCCTCTGCCGTCGCCTGGACGGCGTTTTTTCGTGCGACGGCCATTTTGGAGAGGGCGGCGCTGTAGCTTCTCTGCTCAAGATCCACGGCGTCCGCGCCGGCAAAAAGCGTCTGGTCGAACAGCACGCGCGCCTCGCGCTCGGCCTTGTTCATCTGGTGCGACAGGTCCGCCAGAAATACCACCGGGAATTCCAGCCCTTTGGAGCTGTGCACGCTCATAATCCGCACCGCGTCGTCAGACGCAGGCTGACTCATGGGGACGGCCTGCTCCTGCGCCCGAAGCTCGCTTAAATAAGCGCAGAAGCGGAACAGGCTCCAGCGCTCATCCGCCCGGAAGCTCTTGGCAAAATCCTGAAAGGCGGTCAGGCGCGCCGTGCGCTGCTGCCCATCCGCGAGGGCGGAAAAAATATCCCCGATTCCCTGCGTGTCCAGAAGCTCCTCCAGAAGCTCCGGCACGCTCAGCTGCCGCGCAAGCGCGCGCATCCGCGCAAGCCAGGAAAGAAAATCGGACAGCTTGCGCTCCGGCTGCCTGACCGCGCGCATGGCGTCGATGAAATCCGCCGAATCGTCCGCCTGACGGATTTCGGCAAGCTCCTGCGGAGAGAAGGAGAACACGGGGCTTGCCAGCGCGCTGAGAAGCGGAATGTCACGGTGCGGGTCGTCGATGGTCTCCAGAATGGAGATCAGAATCTGCACCTCCGCGCTCTCGAGAAGATTTTCCCGCCGGTCTGCCGCCGTGGGGATTCCGCGCCGCTGCAGCGCGCGCGCATAGGTCTCGGCTGTGTTTTTTGTCGCGCGCAGCAAAATGGCAATATCCCCTGCCCGTACGGGCCGGAGCGTGTCGCCGTCGGAAATCTGCGTGCCGTCCGAAAGGAGCTCTGCAACGCGCCCGGCGACGAACTCAGCCTCCTCCTGGACCTTCTGCGCGTCCGCCTCGTCCTCGGCGGTTTCAATGTCGAGCTCGATGCAGTGCAGCTCGACCTTCTTCTGCGGCGTCTCAGGGAACGGCTGAGGTCTGGGATAAAGCGCCTGGTCCGCCGTGTAGGCAAGCTCCCCTGACTCCCGGCTCATGATCAGAGAAAAGACGTCGTTGACCGCCGCGAGAATTTCAGGCCGGGAGCGAAAATTCTGCGAAAGAAGAATTTTCCGCGCCTCACCCGGCCGGGCCTGCTCCGCCGTGGGGTAGGCGTCAAACTTGGAAAGGAAGATTTCCGGCTGAGCCATACGGAAGCGGTAGATGGACTGCTTGACGTCGCCAACCATGAAGCGGTTCCGGCCCTCCCGGCTGACCGCCTCGTAAATCAGCTCCTGGATGGCGTTGGAGTCCTGGAATTCGTCGACCAGGATTTCGCGGAACTGGCCGGAAATTTCCTCGGCGGCCGGCGTCCGGCTTCCGTCCGGCTTTAAAAGCAGCCGCAGCGTCTCGTGCTCCAGGTCCGAAAAGTCCAGCGCACGGCGGCGGCGCTTTTCCTGCGTGTACACGCGTGCAAAGCGCCGCACCAGCTCCATAAGGCCCCGTACCGGCAGCTCCGTCATCTGCAGCTGCCGCATGACCTCTTCGCTCCCGGCGTAAAAAACGCTCTGAATTTTTCGCAGCTCCGCGCCTGCGCGCGTCTTCATCTCCTGAATGCGCGCGCGAAGCTCCGGGTCCTCGCATTTGCGCACGGCTGCAAGCGGCGGAAGCTTTGCGCGAAGAAGGCAGGCCTCGTCCCATGTGTGGGCCTCTTTAAGCCTTGCGGCGCTGGCCGCGCCGGCTTCCAGCGGCTGGCGGTATTTTTCCTCCAGGGCCGGGTCCCGGCGGCAAAGCGCGGCTGCCTCCAGAAGAAGCTCCTCGCAGGCTGCGGCGGTTCTTTGCAGTTCGAAGAGAAAAAACCGCCCCCAGACCGTGTCCTCCGGCTTCTGGCCGGGGCCAGTGTGCAGCGCGCGGCAGGCCTGCTCCATCCAGGCCTCCGGCCTTGGGCTGCACATCGCCGCCTCGTAGCACGAAAGAACGCTCTGCCGCAGCGCCCGGTCGTCCCGGCCATGGCCGATGCAGTCCACCGCGGCCCGCAGCGCCGCGTCCGTGTCGAGCTGGCGGTACAGCAGGCGGAGCGTTTCCTCCATGGCCTGCGTGCGAAGAAGCTTTGCCTCCTGCTCCTCGAGAATGCCAAAATCCGCCGGAAGCTCCAGCTGCGCGCTGTAGGTGCGCAGAAGGCCCGCACAGAAGGCGTGAACCGTGGAAATCTGCGTCAGATAGAGCCGGGTCGTCTGCCGCTGCAGATGGCGGTTTTCCGGCGTAAGGGCCAGCCGCGCCTGCAGGTCCGCGGCGATTTTTTCCCGCAGCTCCGCCGCCGCGGCCTTTGTAAAGGTGATGATCAGAAAATCGTCCAGATTTGCAGGCGCATCCGGGTCCAGCACGCGCTCCATGAGCCGCTCGACCAGCACGCGCGTTTTTCCGGAGCCTGCGGCGGCGGACACCAGAAGCGTTCCGCCGTGATCCTCAACGATCGCCCTTTGCGGAATCGTCAGTGCGCTTTTTGCCATCGGCCATGCTCCTTTCTGCCTCCTGCCAGAATTCCTTCTGGCTGAGCTGCCTTGTATATCGGTTCTGATGCTCGCACAGCCCCTCGTGGCAGACCGCGCGGTAATCGCAGGACTGGCAGCTGGAATCCAGCGGCCCGCGAATGATCGGATTCGGCGTGACGGAGCCGGTGCAGATTGCCTCGGTCAGGGCTTCGACGCTTTTGGTCACATAGGCGTCCAGAAGCCGCAGCTGCTCCGGCGATGCAAGGCTTCCCTCGTAGGTCTCCTCCTTCCGCTTGCATGGAAGATAGACCGTCTGCTTTTCGATATGCTCCATATGCGCAAGAAGCGCGTCGTCCGCCAGAAGAAGGCCCTTCCGGCGGCGTTTTTTTTCGCGGCTCGCCTCCGCAGCCTCCGGCGGGCTTCCGGGCTCAAGCTTTTCAAGCGCGGAGGCGCCGGAAACATACAGTACGCCCGCAGGCTTCGCCTCGCAGCCAAAAAACGCGCGGCCATTGCGCGCAAGCGCGAACAGATAAAGGAGCATCTGAAGCCCTCTTCCGCGCAGAAGCTCCGAGTAGTCAAAGTCCTTCCGGCCGGTTTTATAGTCGACGACGCGGAAAAAAGCGCCGCCCTCCGTCTTCAACAGGTCGACCCGGTCCACCACGCCCGTCAGAACGGCGCTTCCGTGCGGCGCGGTAAAGCGGAGCGGCGCAAGCGCCTGCCCCGCGCCCGGCGCGAAGCGGAGCTCCGTGCAGAGCGGCTGGAAATCGGAAACGCGCAGCTCGTTGGCAACGTCCTGCACAATGTCCAGAACCTCCTGCTCGTTGCGCGCAAAGAGATACTGCTGCCGTCCGCCGTCAAAGTCGAGCGCGGGAAGGCGCGTATCCGAAAAAAGCCGGATATTCTGCCTTGCAAGCGCCCGGAGCGTTTCGTCGTCCACCTTCTGAAAGCCGCCGGATGCAAGGACGTCCTGCACGGTGTGCTCAAGCACGTCGTGCACAAAGGTTCCGTAAAGCGGCGCGTCCACACGCGCCTGCCTCCAGGGGGCGGCCTTAAGGCCGTAGCGCAGGAAGTAGGCAAAGCGGCAGCCGGAAAACGCGTCAATTTTTGTCGGCGAGAGGTACAGGCAGCTTCCGTAAAGCGCGCGTACGCCCGCCTCGTCCAGATCGGAAAAGCGGTAGCTCCGCTTCTGCTGCAGCGCCGCGCCGGAGGGCCGCAGCGCGTCCGGAAGCGCCGAGAGCGGCCGCATGCGCAGCGCCGCGCCCGCCGCGCTGCGCGCATCCGGGTAAAACGCCTCGCACGACGGCTGCAGCGCGCCGGGAAGCAGCCGCTGCGTCCTGGTAAAGAGATAGGAGGGCTGATCCGACGCGCAGATCATCGCCGCGCGTCCAAGGACGGAGGAAAACGCATCGTACACCCAGCCAAGCTCCCGCGCAAGCGTCTGCTCCCGGCCGGGCAGAATCCCGACGCCCAGCGCGCCCAGCCTCTGCCGCTCCGCGTCGGAAAGTAGGCTCAGATGCGGAGAAAACGCAGGAAGCTTCCCCTCCTCCACGCCAAGAAGAATCAGATACCTGGTTTTTCTGTGCCGCAGCAGCGGAACGGTGGTCAGCTGTACCTGATCTGCGGCGGCGGGGATGGTGCCGACCTGATACTGGCCGAGCAGCATGGAAAACAGCTGCACAAACACCTCCGTTTCCATGCTGAGCGGCCCCAGAACGCTGTGCATCTGCTCCATCGCGGAGATCAGGATTTCATAGAGCTGATGAAGCTGCTGCGCCTGCTGCAGCTCTCCCTCCTGCAGGCAGCGCACGCTGAGCGCGTCCAGCCGCTCGGAAAGGCGGATATCCGCAAAGAAGTCTGCCAGGGCCTGAAGCGTCTGGGTGACGCTGCCGGAGGCGCGCAGCCCGGCCCTGAGAGAAAGAAGCGGCTGCAGCGCGCGGCTGCGAAGCTCGTTCAGCTTCCGGAGCCGTTCCTCCGCCTCCGGGGTAAAGGGCGCTCCGACGCCGTCCGGGTGCAGCGTCCATTCCCTTTCCCACTGCGCCCCACGCAGGTTCCATATGTACGCGTAGCGCTCCAGGCAATCGGCCTGCTCCGCGTCAACGCCGGATACGCCGGATTTCAGCCAGGCCAGCACAGACGCGTAATCCAGGCGCTGCGCGGCCTCCAGCGCGCAAAGGACGCCTGCAAGAAGCGGCTGGGTCAGGACGTCGTCGTTTCCCGCGCAATAGCAGCTCAGACCCGCGCGCGAGAGAAGCGCGCGCAGGCGCGCCTCATCGCGCGCGGGGTCCGCCATGGCGACGCTCACATCCCGCAGCCTGCCGCCGTCTGCCGCAAAGCGCCGGATCAGGCTGGCCGCCTGACGGCAGCCGGCTTCCGCGCCGTCTGCCCGGTACAATCTTACGTCCCCCGCTTCCGGCTCCTGTGCATGGAGAAAGAGCGCGTTCAGCCACGCCGTCAGCCTGGGGCTGCGGCTGGAAGCCCCCTCCACGCGCCGCAGGCGGCACGGCGTATCCGCCTGGGCCGCGGCGCGCGTCAGCTGGTGAAGCGTCTGCGTGGCGGTCAGAAAAACGTCCGCCTCCGTCCGGTCCGTCGTAAGCGCCAGATGGACGGACGGGCATTTTTCCAGCATCACCTGGACCACCTGGGCCTGAAGGCGGGTAAAGTCCGAAAAGCCGTCCAGCCAGAGCTCCGCAGAGGAAAGGCAGTCCTCCTCCTGCAGCAGCTCCAGCAGCCGCAGTATCCGGTCCACGGGATCTCCCCGTCCGGTCCTGCAGATGGACAGATAGCTCTCATACACCAGCGCAAGCTCGGTAAGCTTCTGCGAAAACTGCCCCTCGGTCCTTCCGGCTGCGCGCTGAAGCTCCTGCGGCTGGATGCATTCGTTCATCATTTCATCCAGAATTTCGCCAAGCCTCGTCAGAAAAGCGGGCCGCAGCATGGAGCCTGCAAAGTATTTCAGCTGCGCGCGCACCTGCCAGACGGCAAGATACAGCGTCATCAGCTTTCCGCCCTTGTCCAGATACTCGTCGCTGACGCCGCCGTAGAGCGAAAACACACGCGAGCAGAGCCGCGAAAAGCTCAGCACCTCCGCGTGGCGGCTGATGGCGTCTCCGCCGGCCTCGCACAGCGCACGCTCTGTTTCATGGGAATACTGCTCCGGGACAATCAGGAGCAGGCGCTCTTTTCCGCGCGCGGCCTGCGCGCAGATTTGCCGGAGAACCTCCTGCGTGTTCTCCAGCCGGTCCGGGCCATACAGAATTTCAAGCATGCGCGTCGGCCTCCGTTTCCTTCCGTTTTTTCCATTATAGCATCGAAGCCCGTAAAAGAAAAGAGCCCGGAACCAGAACGGTTCCAGGCCCTGAGTCTGCGGTGCGATCAGATGCGCTTCCACTTTGCGCCGCCGGGCACATCCGTCAGCTCGACGCCCTGCGCCTTCAGTTCGTCGCGGATGCGGTCGGCCGAGGCGAAATCCTTCGTCTTTTTAGCCTCATACCTGGCCTGGATCAGCGCCTCGACCGCGGGGTCCGCTTCCCCGGTTTCCGAGACGATGGCATAGCCGCCTTCGGCCGGCTTCGCCGCGGCGTCCGCCCGGCGCTGCTGCGCGGCCTTCTCCAGAAGGTCCAGGCCGAGAACCGTATCGAATTCGCCCAGAAGCTTCAGCTTTGTGGCGTCGTTCGTCGGATATTTCAGGACGTCGTAGAGCGCCGTAATGGCAAGCGAGGTGTTCAGGTCGCTGCCAAGCGCCTTGTCAAAGCGCGCGCGGAGCGCGGTCTCCGCCGCCTCGTCCGCAGCGTCCTCCGAAGGCTTGAGCGCTGCAATTTTCGCAATCAGCTTTTTATACGTCCCGGCCGCGTTATCCAGGTTTTCCCAGGAAAACACAAGGCTCTTCCGATAATGGCTCTGCAGGCAGAACAGGCGGTAAGCCAGCGGATCATAGCCCTTCTGCTCCAGAAGGGAGACCGTCAGGAATTCGCCCTTTGACTTGGACATCTTGCCCGTCGCGGTATTCAGGTGCATGACGTGCATCCAGTATCTGCACCAGGGATGACCGATATAGCTTTCCGACTGGGCGATCTCGTTGGTGTGATGCGGGAACGCGTTGTCGATGCCGCCGCAGTGAATGTCCAGATATTCACCCAGATGCTTGAGCGAAATGCCCGTGCACTCGATGTGCCAGCCGGGATAGCCCACGCCCCAGGGCGAGTCCCACTTGAGCGCCTGGTCTTCAAATTTGGACTTGGTGAACCAGAGAACAAAATCGTTCTTATTGCGCTTATTGGAGTCCTCCTCGACGCCCTCGCGCACACCGACAGCAAGGTCCTCCTCGTTATGCTCGTTGAAAATATAGTATTTTTCAAGCCTCGAGGTATCGAAGTAGACGTTTCCGCCCGCCTGATAGGCGTAGCCCGTGTCCAGAAGCTTTGTGATGATGCGGATATAGTCCTCAATGCAGTTTGTTGCAGGCTCGACGACGTCGGGCCGCTTGATATTGAGCTTCCGGCAGTCGTCAAAGAAGGCGTCCGTATAGAACTGCGCAATTTCCATGACCGTCTTGTGCTCACGGCGCGCGCCCTTGAGCATCTTATCCTCGCCCTCGTCCGCGTCGCTGGTCAGATGGCCGACGTCCGTGATGTTCATCACGCGCTTGACCGGATAGCCTGTATAGCGCAGATATTTTTCCAGCACATCCTCCATGATATAGCTGCGCAGATTGCCGATGTGCGCAAAATGGTAAACCGTCGGGCCGCAGGTATACAT
>CAKUHJ010000085.1 GCA_934655935.1 uncultured Oscillospiraceae bacterium
CCTTCTTGTCGGGCGTCAGGGACTGCTCGGACCAGCCGATTTTAAAGTTGCTCATAATAACGAAATCCTCCCCGTAAACGGCGCTGCGGAATCGCAAAAGTTTCGTAATTTTGCGTCATTTTTTCGACGCCGTTTCCATGATGATGCCATCATAAACAGAAGCGGACGCAATGTCAAGCCGCAAAAACAGAAACATCAATTTCTAAATAAAAAATATTGAATTCTTTCTGAATTCTATGAAAAAGAGGATTTTTTGTCAAAAAATTTGCGCACAGGTTTCTTTGTGAGCTGTCAGACGGACGCTGCAGACGCACGGCTCCTATGCAAAATAGACAAGAAAAAGTACAGCGTTTTTTCGAAATGTGACAAATTGCAGGTGTTGCGCCGTGCGCGTCTTGACAGTGTTTTACGCCGTCAAGTATAATGAGGCTAACATTCTGACTGCCTGCGCACAGCGGACGGGTGTACGTGCCTGCGCGGCAAAGAGCGGAAGAGGAGGAGTTTTGAGTGCAAAAGTACAGAGGGGAACGGCTGGACACCAGGGCGACGATTCAGAGCTATCTGATGATTGCCGGAACGGTGCTCGGCATGATTGTTTTTGTGGTGATTCCGCTGATCTGGATCATACGCTGGGCGCCGTTCAGCTATAAGGGCTTCGGAACGGTCAAGTATGTGGGGCTGAAGAATTTTGTGCGCGTGTTTTCCGACACGTCCGCAAAATACTGGCTGTCTGTCAAAAACACGTTTGTGTTTGCCATCGGCAAGCTGCTGGCTGAAATTCCGCTGGCGCTGGTGCTGGCATTTATCCTGACAAAGAAAATCCGGGGCCGCGACTTCTTCCGCTCGGTATTCTTTATGCCGTCCATGCTTTCCGTGGCGGTCATCGGCGTTGTCTTTACATACCTTTTTAACCACAATCAGGGCGTCATCAACTCCGCCATCAAGCTCTTCGGCGGCCAGGGCGTCAAATGGTTCTCCGGCGGCACAACGGCCATGATCATGCTGATGATCGCCTCCATCTGGCAGAACTTCGGCATCAACATGCTCTTCTTCATGACGGGCCTGCAGTCCATTTCCCCGGAAATGTACGAGGCGGCCTCCATCGACGGCGCAAGCAACACCCGCCAGTTCCTGACCATTACGATTCCGCTGCTGGGCCCGGTTCTTCAGATGGTGCTGATGAACGCGATTCTGGGCTCCCTGAAGGTAACGGACCTCGTGCTCACGTTGACAAACGGCAAGCCCAGCGGCAAGACCGAGGTCATGATGACCTACATCTATAAGAAATTCTTCGGCGAGGGCGGCTCGGCCGGTATGGACTTCGGCTATGGCGCGGCGCTGACCATTATCACGGCAATCATCCTGACCATCGTTACCATTATCTATCTGCGGGCCACCAAAAAGTCCGGCGACGTTTATTGAGAAAGGAGGCTGAACACGATGACAATGCGAATGAGCACAGGCTCGAAAATCCTTCTGTATCTGTTCCTGATCCTCATGGTGATCATTACGGTCATTCCGCTTCTCTACACCGTTTCCGCCTCGTTCAAGACCAATATGGAAATCGCGACAGGCGGCATCAACCTGATCCCGAAAACCTTTACGTTTGACAACTACAAGACCGTCTGGAGCATGAGCGGCACAGGCGTTGCAAGCAAGGTAACCTATTCCGACTATACCATGAACTCGATCAAGGTGTCGCTGCTGACGGTCTTCTTCGTGGTGCTGTTTACCTCCATGTCGGCCTACTGCTTCCAGCGCGGCCATTTCCCCGGCCAGAAGTTCCTGTACTGGCTGTTCATGTGCACGATGTTCATCGGTGCCGGTACGATTACCATCTTCCCGCTGCTGAAAATCACAACGAGCCTGAAGCTGAACAATCTGTTCGGCCTTGCGCTGGTTCAGTTCGGCACGGCCGGCGCGAGCAACCTGTTTCTGACGATGGGTTATCTCAAGACCATCAGCAAGGAGCTCGACGACGCGGCAAAGATCGACGGCTGCTCGTTCTTCTCCACCTGGTGGCGCGTGATTCTGCCGCTGTCGAAGCCGATTCTGGCGACGGTTGCGCTGATGTCCTTCCGCTCCTCCTGGAACAACTACCTGCTTCCCAACCTGATGCTTGCCAGAGACCAGTCGGCGACGACGCTGGTTGTCGCGGTTGTCAAGCTGCAGTCCGCCGGCGGCGCGGGCGCCAGCCAGTATAACCTCATGATGGCCGGCACGATGCTTGCAATGCTGCCGATGCTGATTCTGTTCCTCTGCATGAACAGAATGTTCGTCGAGGGCATTACGCAGGGCGCGGTCAAGGGCTGAGGTTTGAATATTTTCTCCGGCGCGGCAAAAGCCGCGCCGGATTTTTTCTGATTTTCAGGCCCATTACAAACAGCACGAAGGTCGTGGTCAACAATCTATGGAATTGGAGTCGTTCTCGCTGCTCAACACCGACGAAATTCCGGAGGATGCAGACGCGCTGGTTGTTGATACCGACCGCGAGCATTATGCGTTCCGGCAGCCGTATATCCTGCTGCCCGACGTGACGTGCTACGCGCGTGCCGGCGATTCACAGATTGTCTATCAGATTGCGCAGTCGGAGTTTGATGCGCTGACGGCGGCGGCGCGCGCCGTCATTCTGAATGCGGACCATGCGCCGGAAAAAGCCTGAAGAAACTTTTGCCCTGCGGCTTGAAAAAATCCAGATTTGCAGTATAATCTCATTGACGCTTCGCATCAGCGAACGCAGAATCTTCATACTGAAATTGAATACGGACAGACGGCCATGCCCCGCAGCTGCGGGCAGGCGGAATGGGGTGAAAATCCCCGCGAGTGGGTCACTGTGAAGCCATCCGGCGCTGCCGGTATGGATCAGTCAGATACGCCGGCGGTCTGGAACGGCTTCTGCCAACACCGGAGGCGCCTGCAGGGAAAATCAGCGTTTTTGTGTCTATGCAGCCGCCTGGCTGTACAGACATTTTTTGTTTTCCGGCGTGGAACCAGAGGTATGAAAGGGAAGGGAGGCAGCCCGTGCACGGGAAAAGCGCCGGAGGAGCGGCTTTTCTGCAGAACCGGCAAAGGGCCGGAGAGAACCGAAATCTGAAATCTGGAGTGGAGAAATATGCAAGTAAAAAAACTGACTGCGCTGCTGCTGGCGCTTGGGATGCTGCTGAGTCTGCTTCCCGCGGCGGCCATCGCGGCAGAAAACGAGGACTATGAGCTCCGCGTTCTGACCTTTGAGGATGCGGACTACAAGGCAGGCCCAAACTTTGCCGGCGGGAGCGACTGGAGCAGCCTCATTGACGAGCCGCAGTACGGCGGTAAGCTGCTGTATGCTGACGGCTCCGGTGTCAGCTCTGCGGACGAGGCCTACAACTGGACGGACAGCGGCAACACCGAGCTCTTCAGCCGCCTTTCCAATGGCTACGGCACCTGGTGCTACTGGAGCGGCGGCCACGCCGTGTCAAATTACAACAGCGGAGATATCGCAGATCACGGCGGCTTCGATACGCAGCTTACGGTTTACAATGCGGGCGTGAAGGGGCTTTCCCGCACCGGCGGCGGCCACAACGGCTCGGATAATTTCGCGGTGCATTACGGCTACGCGGACAATTCCGGCTACGGCCTGAAAGAGGATGCGCTGCCCGCGCTCAGCTTTGCCGATAACGCGGAGCGCGTGATCGACAGCATGTGGGTCACCAACACGACCTACGCCCTCAACTGCTATATTGACGGCAACGGCCTGACCGAAAAGATCGGCGAAGACGACTGGGTGAAGCTTGTTGCGACCGGCTACGACGCCGCAGGCGCCAAGACCGGTACGGCGGAGCTCTATCTCTGCAACGGGCCGAAAAATATCGTCATGGACTGGACAAAGTGGGAGCTTTCCGGCCTTGGAAAGGTGCAGAGGGTGACCTTCAACGTCACCGGCTCGAGCGACAACGGCTATGGCTTCTCGCAGCCGGCCTACTTCGCCTACGACGACGTCGCGGTCCGCTTTGAAAAGGAAGCGAAGCCCGTTCCTGCAACCGGCGTGACGCTCGACCAGAAGGCGCTGAGCCTTTCCGTCGGCGAGACGGCGGCGCTGACAGCCGCGCCGCAGCCGGAGAATACGACGGATGCGCTCTCCTGGAGCTCCTCCGCGCCGGCGGTCGCCTCCGTCAAGGACGGCGTGGTCACGGCGCTTTCGGCCGGCGAGGCGGTCGTCACCGCAGCCTGCGGCAGCGCGAAGGCGACCTGCGCCGTTACGGTGACGCAGCCGCCGCTCAGCGTAAAGGCGGGCGATACGGCCTGCGTGGTGAAGCAGGCGGGCAAAGATATCTATCACGCGTCGGCGGCCTACGGAAGCAGCGTTACCATTGAGGTCAAGGACGCCTCGTTCCTGATGGTGAAGGACAGCAAGCAGGGCTATATTAACGAGGAAGGCGCAAATCCCTTCACGCTGACCGCCGCACAGCTGGAAAAGCTTCTTCTGGCAGACGGCGCAGAGCTTCCCTTCACGCCCGCACGGGCCAGCAAGGTCGCCTATCTTTCTATTATGGACGTCATGGCGGACAAAACCTATGAGCTTTATATCGAGCTGACCCGCGAGCTGACGTCCGCGACGGAAATTACGCTGGACCGGACGGAGCTGAGCCTGAAGCTCAACGAAACGGCGGCGCTCAAGGCCTCCGTTCAGCCGGAAAACACGACGGATACGCTTTCCTGGAGCTCCTCCGAGCCGGCGGTCGCCTCCGTCAAGGACGGCGTGGTCAAGGCTCTGGCGCCGGGCAAGGCGACCATCACCGCAGCCTGCGGCAGCGTACAGGCGCAATGCGCCGTCACGGTCGCCGAGGCGGTCCTGGCGCAGAGCGTGGTGCTCAGCAAAGCGGAGCTGAAGCTCTATACGGGTGATACGGCGAAGCTGAGCGCGGAGGTTCTTCCTGCCGACACGACGGATAAAACCGTGACCTGGTCCTCCTCCAACCAGGAGGTCGCCACGGTCGAGGGCGGCAGAATCACGGCCCTGAAGGCGGGCGAAAGCGAAATCACCGCCCTCTGCGGCGAGGCAAAGGCCAGCTGCAGGCTTCGGGTGGAGGATGCCGCGCAGCCCGCGCTGACGGACGGCGTTTATCAGATCGGCACGGCCTCTGAGCTGGTCTGGTTTGCAAAGCAGGTCAACGGCGGCAGCGGCGCGATTTCCGCCGCGCTGACAAGGGACGTCGATCTGGAGGGCGTTGTCTGGACGCCGATTGGAGCCTATCAGAAGAAATTCTCCGGCAGCTTTGACGGCAAGGGCCACACCATCCGGAATCTGTGCATCGATTATGAAGCTGCTGCGGCAGGCGAGCGGGTCTATCTCGGCCTGTTCGGCTGCGTGGAGGGCACGAAGGAGCAGCACGCGGTCATCCGCGCACTGCAGGTGGAGGGCAGCGTGCAGGCGGCAAGCGGCTTCTCCGTCTATACCGGCGCCATCGGCGGCATTGTGGGCAATGCGGAATATGCGGAGCTTTCCGGCCTTGTTTCCCGCGTGGCGGTAAGCGCGGATGAAAATGTCGGCAAGGCAGCGGGCCTGGGCGGCCTCGGCGGCATGCTGGTGAACTGCACGCTGACCAACTGCGGCAATGAAGGCAACGTCTCCGGCGTGAAAAATCTGGGCGGCGTCTGCTATGAGCTTTACAGCGGCACGATGACCGGCTGCTACAATACCGGCAGCGTCACCGGCACAGGCACCTATGTGGGCGGCCTCATGGGCTACGCGAAGCAGGCGCAGCTTACAAACGTCTATAATACCGGCAACGTTTCTACCGCGAAGAGCCAGATCGGCGGCCTGATCGGCGTGATGGAGAATGCAAGCCTGGCCAACGCCTACAATACCGGTATGGTTACCGTCGCCGAGACGGGCGGCACGCAGGTCGGCGCGATTGCCGGCTGGGCAGAGACGCTCAGCAACGTCTATTATCTGGAGGGCTCCGCCGATAAGGCCTTCGGAAAGGGCGAGGCCACGGCGGAGGCAAAGAACGCGGAGGCACTGAAGGCGCTGGCGCCGACGCTGGGCGACGGCTTTGCGGCCGATTCCGCGGTTCTGAACGGCGGCTATCCGATTCTTCGCTGGCAGGCAGCGGAGGAAACCCTCCTCGGCGATGTGAACGGAGACGGAGTGGTCGACAACCGCGATGCGGCGCTGACCTATGCGCACTTCAACGGCAAGCAGCTTCTGTCGGACGCGGCGCTTGCCGCAGCGGACGTGAACCGGGACGGCAAGGTCAACAATCTGGACGCCGCCCTGATTTATGCCCTCTTTAACGGAAAAATCAAGAATTTCTCCGACGCGGCAAAGGCAGACTGAGAGCCTGAACAAAACCACTGCCCTGGCGGGCCCCTGCGGGCCTGCCAGGGCAGTTGAGACTGTCGAAAAACTATGATCTGCAGCTCTGCGACAGAGCAGCGGGGGAAGTGTGAAGGGGGCAAAAAGCCCCCTTCGCGTTCAATCAAGCGGTTTTCTGGACTTCAAAAAGTTCAGAAAACCGGGCTCAGCGGGGCGAAAAGACGTTTTCGACACGCTGCACTGCCCTGGCGGGCCCCTGCGGGCCTGCCAGGGCAGCTTGCGCCTGTGCGAGCAGAAAATAGAGGTAGCTTTTTTCCCCGTTTTGTAATATAATACAAATATCGCAGAAATGATCGCACCGTATGCGTGTGAAGCGGAAGGGAGGACGGCGGTTTTCGGCTCAGGCCGGCAGTAAGCGCCACGAGCCGGGGCGTGCCCCGGACGACGAGGAGAAACGTGATCGAAGCATTCGGCGGATGCGTTTCCGTGCGGCCGCGCATGTGACAGGATCTACAAATATGCGGGCAACCGCAAAACAGAGGGATTCTGAGCGGCAATCAGGCAAATGTCTGCGAGTTTGTCCTGCATAACGGGGAAACTGTCCCTATTTTCAGGAGGAACTTTTTATGTGTGGTATTGTTGGCTATATCGGCCGGGAGCAGGCCGCGCCCATTCTGCTGGACGGGCTGCAGCGGCTGGAGTACCGCGGATACGATTCCGCGGGCGTGTGCGTTGCCGGCAGCGGCGGGCTCGAGGTGGCGAAGACCAAGGGGCGGCTGCAGAACCTGATCGACATGACCGACGGCGGACGGAGCCTTCCGGGCACGCTTGGCATCGGCCATACCCGCTGGGCGACGCACGGCGAGCCGAACGACGTCAATTCCCACCCGCATCTGTCCCAGGACGGCAGAATTGCCGTCGTACACAACGGCATTATTGAAAATTATCTGGAAATCCGGGATTTCCTGCAGGAAAAGGGCGTCCGCTTCGCCTCGGAGACCGATTCGGAGGTCGTCGCGCAGCTGCTGGAATACTGCTACCGGCAGACCGGAGATATGCTGAGCGCGTTGTTCATGGTGCTGCGGCGCATCGAGGGCGCGTATGCGCTGGGCATTCTCTGCGCCGACACGCCGGATCAGATGTTCGCCGCGCGCAAGGATGCGCCCTTGCTGCTCGGCTACGGAGAGGGCTGCAATTTTATTGCCTCGGACGTGACGGCGCTGGTGCGCCACACGCGGGATGTGGCGTATATGGACGACGGCGAGGTTGCCGTCCTGACCCGCGAGGGAATCACGGTCCTGAGCCCCATGGAGCTTCCGGTTGAAAAGGAGCACCAGCACATCGACTGGGAAATTTCCGCTGCGGAAAAGGGCGGCTATGAGCATTTCATGCTCAAGGAGATCATGGAGGAGCCGGAGGCTCTCAGAAGGGCGATCAGCCCGCGCATTGCGGACGGGAAGGTCGTGCTGGAGGGGCTGAAGATCCGCTATGCCGATTATGACCGGCTGTATATCATTGCCTGCGGCTCGTCCTACCATGTCGGAATGGTCGGAAAGTACAACATGGAGCGGCTTCTGCGCATCCCGGTGGAGGTGCAGCTGGCCTCGGAGTTCCGCTACTGCGACCCCATTGTGACGGACCGGACGCTCGCCATCATCATCAGCCAGTCCGGCGAGACGCTGGACACCATGGCGGCCCTGCGCGAGGCCAAGGCCCGCGGCGCGAGAATTCTGTCCATCGTCAACGTGGTCGGAAGCTCCATCGCCCGCGAGTCGGACGATGTGCTCTACACCTGGGCGGGGCCGGAGATCGCCGTGGCGACGACGAAGGCCTACTCCACGCAGATGGCGGTTCTGAATCTGCTGACGCTGGATATGGCGCGGCAGCTTCATACGCAGCCGGAGGAAACCATCGCGGAGCTGACGGCGGCGCTGGCCCGGATTCCGGAGCAGGTCAGCGAGGTTCTGGCCAGCCGTACGCAGATTCAGTATTACGCCTCGCAGTATTTCAACCACAACTCGGTCTTCTTTATCGGCCGGAATCTGGACTACGCGCTGGGGCTGGAGGGCTCGCTGAAGCTCAAGGAAATTTCCTATATTCATTCCGAGGCCTATGCCTCGGGCGAGCTCAAGC
>CAKUHJ010000086.1 GCA_934655935.1 uncultured Oscillospiraceae bacterium
GGATAGTGCCGCCTGATGGAATAGACGGCGACCAAGGCCATTTCCGCCAGCGCGATGATCAGTCCCGGTATCACGCCGCCCATAAAGAGCTTGCTGATGGAGACCTGCGCGGTTATGCCGTACATGATCATGACGGTGCTGGGCGGGATGATGGGGCCGATGACGGACGAGGCCGCCGTGACCGAGGTGGAGAATTCCAGATCGTAGCCGTGGTCGGTCATGGCCTTGATTTCAATCGGGCCAAGGCCTGCGGCGTCCGCGATGGCCGTACCGGACATGCCGGCAAAGATGGTGCTCGCGAAAACGTTGACGTGGCCCAGGCCGCCGGGCAGGGGACCGACAATGCTGTTGGCAAAGTCGAAAATCTTGCTGGTGATGCCGCTGCGGTTCATGATGACGCCGGCCAGAATGAAGAACGGCGCGGCCATCAGACCGAAGTTATCCAGGCCCACGGCAAAGCGCTGCGCGAAGGTCTGAAGCGAAATGCCGTTTTCTGCGAAGAAGGAAAGGCCGGTCATGCCCAGCGCGAAGGAAATCGGCATACCCAGCGCAATCAGCGCAAAGAGAATCAGAATCAGGCTCATGCGTCCGCGCCTCCTTTGCCAAAGCTTTTTACCGTCAGCGCAATCTCACGGACAGCATAGATGGTATAGAGTACGCCTCCGACACAGGAGGGCGCATAAAAGTAATTCTTGTGGAAACCGAGCGTGGTCATGAAGTCCATCGCGGTTGCTTTTGTAAACTGGAAGCCGTAGACGGCCAGCACCAGACCGAAGACGGCGATCGCCGCGTAAATCAGAATAGTGAGCACCTTCTGCACGACCTTCGGGAAGCGCTTGAACAGAATCTCGATATACGGGTGCTCCATCAGGCGGATACCGGCCGCAGAGGAGAGAATCACGCACCAGACCGTGGCCAGGCGGGCCAGCTCCTCGGTCCAGGCGTGCGGAATTTTGAGGCTGCGGAAGAGAACTTCGATGATAATCAGAAGCACCATTGCGCCCATCAGCAGCACCGACAGGGCCTTGAGTACCTTCAGGAGAATATCATCTGCCTTTTGCAGAAATTTCATAGATACTCCTTTTCCGGAAAGCGGGACGCCGCATTCGCTTCGGGCGGCGTCCCGGCTCAGGTCAGATTGTCGGGTTACTTCTTGTAGCCGGTGAAGGCGTCATAGACGTCCTGGCCCCAGTTGTCCATCCACTTCTCGGCGACGGGCTTTGTGGCCTCGATCCACTCGGTGTTGTCGATTTCCGTGACGGTAACGCCCTTGGACTTCATGTCCTCAAGCATCTTGTTGATGTTTTCGTCGCGGAGCTGCTGGTGATAATCGCCGGCTTCCTTGACGGCCTCATTGAAGGCGGTCTTTTCCGCGTCGGAAAGGCCGTTCCAGACGTCAGAGTTCATCATGACGTACTGGACGTACATCATATGGTTGGTCAGTGCGAGGTACTTGGCCGTCTCATAGTAGCCGCCGGTGTAAAGGGAGTCGACCGGCATTTCCAGGCCCTCGATGACGCCCTGCTCCAGCGCGGTGTAGCACTCCGTCATGGGAAGGGAAATCGGCATGCAGCCGTACTGCTCCCAGGTGTCGATGTAGAGCTGGTTGCCGGCGGGAACGCGGATCTTCATGCCCTTGATGTCAGCCAGGCAGGTGACGGGCTTGACCGTCATCAGCACGCGCGGCGCCTGCGCCCAGCCGTAGAGCGTGTGGATCTTGGCGATTTCCTCTACGGGCTTGTTGATGTAGGTCTCGCCCAGCTCGCCGTTGAGAACCTCAAGCATGGTCTGCTCGTCGGAGAACGTGAAGTTCGAAACCGGCAGGTTCGCCGCGGCGACATAGGAGCCGTAGACGCCTGCGCCGAGCGCGGCCATATCCAGAGAACCGGTCGAGCACATGTCGCGCAGCTCGGTCTCGTTGCCGAGCGTGCCGTCGGCGAAGACCTGCAGCTCAACGCCGCCGCCGGTCTTTTCCTTTACGAGCTCAGCCATGCGCTGCAGGGCTTGCTCAACCGCGGTGCCGGTGGAATGGTTGGTTGCAATTTTCAGAACAAGGGTCTTTTCGCGGGTCGGGGTAACTGCGGAGCTGTCTGCTGCGGGCGCGTCGGCCTCGGCGGGCTTGCCGCTGGCGGCGCAGCCGGCGAGCAGGCAAATGAGCATTGTGAGTGCTAAGAGAAGAGCAGGGATACGCTTTTTCATTTTTCTTTCCTCCAAATTTTTATTCCACACCGCGGGCCGCCCGTCCGGCGGGCGCGGAGCGTGGCAAATGGGAACCCCCCTTCCGGGGGCTGGCGGGAAGACTCTGCTCTGACAAAGCACGATGGAAAAGCACTCTGTACTTAAAAATCAGATATTGCCGTATTCATTTTTTAAGTTGCAAGCGCTCCTCCCCCTGGCAGAGCGCGAGTTCAAATGGATGCGGGTGACTTGCCTTTTACAGCTCAGATGTGGCGGCAGCGCTCCGCAGCGCGGAAGTAGGCCTCCACATTCTCCAGCGGCACGTCGTTGCCGACGCCGTTGGACGGCGCGATGATGTACCGGCCGTTGCGGCCCAGAATCGAGGTGATCTCTGCGACGTTGGCCTCTACCTCGTCGGGCGTTGCGAACGGCAGAACCGACTGGTTGCAGATGCCGCCGAAGAAGGTCAGCTTATCGCCGTACTTGTCCGAGAGCTCCTTGACGTCCAGCGCCTTGGGCTGGATGGGATTGAGGACGTTCACGCCGATTTCAATCAGGTCGCCGATGATGGGCATGATCGCGCCGCAGCTGTGGTGAATCATCGGAAGGCCCGCGTCGCGGTAGACCGCAATGATCTTGGCAAGGCGGGGCTTGATGAACTTTCTCCAGAGCTCCGGGGACATGATCATGGACGTCTGGGTGCCGTAATCGTCGACGGTACGGCCGCAGTTGACGCCGAGAGAGACGCAGCGCTTTGCAAACTGCACCTGGAATTCCGTAATCTTGTCCAGAAGGTCGCACAGAAGATCCTCTTCCAGATAGAAGTCGGTCAGCAGGTTCTCAAAGCCGCGCAGCATATATGCGCGCTCGAAGAGGGTGCAGAAGTGATAGGAGGTGACGATATGCGTCTGGCTGTATTTCGCGACCAGATCCGTCAGATAATCGAGATAGCCGGGCGCCCAGGGATCGGGGAACTTGTAGTTTTCATAGTTGTCCCAGTCCTCGAGCGGATGGCGGACATAATAGAGGTCCTGCGTCGTGTCCCAGTCGACGTCCCACTCGTCGGTGATGATGCGCTGGCTCATGTCCTTGGTCTTCAGGCGCAGCGTCGCGCCGTTCATGTAGCCGTAGAGAACATGGTTTTCAAAGAACGGCAGCAGCTCGAGGTCGCTGACGTTGGAAATGCCCTTGGAGGCCAGAAAATGCTTCAGGCCGCGGCCGGAAAAGTCGCACTGGATGGGCAGCATATCGATATCCTGTCCAAAGGCGCAGCGGGTGAACCGCTCGCGCGGGGTAAGCTTTGCTCCACTCATAATGATTACACCTCGATGGGATAGCGGCCGTACTTGCGTGCGGCGTCAACAATTGCATGAACGTTTGCGTTGGGAATGTCGTCGTGGACGCTGTGGTCCGAGCCGATGCAGTAGCCGCCGCCGCGGGCTGCGTCGTGGACGCATTCCTTGACCATGTCTGCCACGTCGTCCGGCGTGCCGGAAACAAGAACGCCGACGTTGTCGACATTGCCGAAGAGCGTGATCTGATCGCCGTACTTGGCCTTGACGTCGGCAAGGCGCATATCGGCGCAGCGCTGGATGGGATGCAGGCCGTCGATGCCGCAGGCGACGATATCGGGAATGAGCTTGCCGATATTGCCGTCGCTGTGCAGAATCATCTTCAGGCCCAGCTTATGGGTTTCGTCAGCCAGACGGCGGAACTGCGGCGCGAGGAACGTGCGGAAGCACTCCGGCGACATCAGGGGGGCCTGCGTCGAGCCGAGGTCGTCCGAATAAATCATCGCGTCCACGCCCATGGCCGCCATGCGGCGCGTGCAGGCGACGGCAAAGTCCGTGTTGGCCGTCAGCGAGGCGTGAATCACATCGGGGTCGGTGTAGAGCATGCACAGATACTCCTCCATGCCGAACAGCTGCCAGGCAGAGGAGAACGGGCCGCGAAGGCTGCCGACGACGCCCATGCCGTATTCTCTGGCGCGCTTGATGGCCTCGGCAAGGTCCGTGTAGCGGAAATCCGCCTCGGGATCGGGCATCTGATAGCTGTCCCAGTCCTCCGCATCGTGAAGCGGCGTGTCGATGCCGGCGTCGATGGGCCAGGTGCTGGGGTCGACCTTACGCTTGATGCCCCATTCGTCGACATAAATCGTCTCGGTCTGCTCCTTGGGGCGGAAGCCGCTGACGCCGGGGATGGGAACGAAGGCAAAGTCGTAGCCCATCCTGTGGCTGAGCTCCACAACGCTCACGGGGTCAAAGGTGTGGGGAATGAAGCCAAACTGCTCCTCAAAAATGTGCCGGCTGTACACGCACTCGAAAACCGGAACCATATCCGGCTCCTGGTGATTCATGGTGCACAGAAAGCGTTCGCGTCCTGTCATAACAATCCTCCATTTTTTGAAATTGTGCGCAGAGTCTCCGTCCGGGCGCGCAGCGCGCGCCGCGGCGGCCTGCGGAGCATGTCCCCCTGAACCGGCGGACCTCCCGGAGACCCTGGCGTGTGATAGAAGCTGCGAATCGTGCGCATATAGGGACGAAGTGCCTATATTCGACTATACCTACAATAGCATCCGCCTATCTTTTTGTCAATAAAGCACATAATTCATTTGTTGTAATATCGGATGATGATTTTCATAAAAATCGGTCGGATTATAAATTTAATATGCCGGCTTATAAATTTGATATATAAATGAAAAGCGATTCCGGCTTCCTCAGAAGCCGGGATCGCCGGAGACTGTCGAAAAACTATGATCTGCAGCTCTGCGACAGAGCAGCGGGGGAAGAGTGAAGGGGGCAAAAAGTCCCCTTCGCGTTCAATCGAGCGGTTTTCTGAACTTTTTTGAAGTTCAGAAAACCGGACTCAGCGGGGCGAAAAGACTTTTTCGACACGCTGACGGCACGGCAGCTCCAAAAAAGCTGCCGTGCCGCTTTTTTCAGATTTTCAGCTTGGAGAGGGGATTGGCCTCTGCGGCGATTTTTTTATCGGTGTTTTCGATGTGCGTGTAAATCTGCGTGGTATTGAGGTTTTCATGGCCCAGTACCTCCTGCAGCGTCTTCAGGTCCACACCGTTTGCCAGCATCAGCGTCGCCGCCGTGTGGCGGAGCTTGTGCGCGGAGAATTGGTCGCTGTCAAGTCCAGCCTGCAGAAGATGCTTCTTGACCAGCCGGTGCACGGCGCTGACGCTGATTCTGTTTTTATCGCGGGAGCCGAACAGCGCCTTGTTGTCCGTCAGCACAACCTGATTCCGTTCCTGAAGATACCGGTCAAGCGCCTTTCGGCAGGCGGCGCCCATATATACAATGCGCTCCTTATTGCCCTTGCCGAGGACCCGGATGCGGTCCTCGTAAACGTCGGAAAGATTCAGCCCGACAAGCTCAGAGCGCCGGACGCCGCAATTCAGGAACAGCATCAGGATCGCAAAGTCACGCGCCTGATTGGGCCCCTCCACGGCCTTCAGAAGCCTGGTGGATTCTTCCAGCGTCAGGTACTTCGGAAGCGATTTCCGGATTTTCGGGAATTCGATATCCTTGACGGGATTGACCGACGTCTGCTTGGTGCTGACGCTCAGGTATTTGTAGAAGGCCTTGATGGCAGAGAGCTTCCGCGCGCGTGCCGCTGCGCTGATGCCCGCGTTCTGCTCCGCGGCCTCGCGGTTATCCCGGTCGTTGGAGAGATAGGAGAGAAAATCGAAAACCTCAGAGGTTGTGACCGCCTCCAGAAACGGCAGATCAACGTCCTTGATGGGAATGTCTTCAAGCGGCGTCGTGTAGGGAAGCTCGCTGCGCATCAGCTTCAGAAAACGGAAAAACATCCGAAGATCCAGATAGTATTCCGAAACGGTATTTTTTGACTGGCCCTTGATCGATTCGTGATAGGCAAGAAAGTCTCTCAGAACGGCAGGGCTGTCCGCATATTTCATCATAATAATCACCTCGTGAGACAGGCTTATCCTGAATTGGATTTTCACATTTTTTGCTACGGACTGAGCCGAGTATAATAAAAAACAAGATGAACGTCACAAATCTGAATCGCGTATGAAGCTCAGATGAGTGAACGCAGCAACAAACATAATTTTGTTGAGGCTTCAATCGTGACCTTGAATGCCGTCGTTGGGGAAGGGCTATACAACCATAGCCTGTTTTCATTGGCCCTTCCACAACGCAACAAAATAAAGATTTTGTTGCGTTCATGATATCAGATCAAGCGCAGAATGTCAAGCGGTCATTTATTTGCCCGGTATGCGCGGGTTCTGCGCATACCGGGCTGAATCAACGTTTTCTCTTGCGTGGGGTCAGAAATTCGTGAAATGATACGAATGTCCCAGATCATAGGCCATTTTATTGCTTTCGGAGATAAAATCCATAAACCTGGTTGCGGCAGAGCTTGGCGTGACGTCCTGAAGCGTACACATGCTGACAGAACGCGCAGGAACGGTAAAATCGGTCTTCAGCGGCAGAATTACACCGCGGCCAAGGCCGGACTGCGAGAACTCCTCTGTGACGCACGCCACGCCAAGGCCGATTCTTGCCAGCGCAATCAGCAGATTGTGCGAGCCCAGCTCGATTTCCGGCTGGATCGCATAGCCGTGCTGCGCGAAAAACTGCTCGATGTAGACGCGGGAGCTGGCTTTTCTTTCCAGAAGGATCAGCGGAAGACCAGCAATTTCTTCCATAGAATAAGAATGGTCGAAATCACAGTCGTAATCCGGCGCGGCGACAAAAATGGTATGCGTGTCCACGCAGTGCCGGACGCAGTAGGCTTCTTTGTCCTGCGGCTCCGTGGCAAAGGCAATGTCGACCTGGCCGGCGTGAAGATAGTCCAGAACCATCTGGCTCGTTCCGTTTAGAATCCGGATGCGGATGTCCGGGTAATCGCGGTGAAACGCCTCCAGCCTGGATACGAGATAGGTTTTTGTCACGGTGTCGCTCGCGCCGATGGAAAGCTCGCCCGTCAGCAGCTGCCGCGTCTGCGCAATTTTTTCCTCGCCGCTTTTGATCAGACCCAGCCCGTGCGTGACATAGTCAAGCAGCATTCTTCCCTCGCTGGTCAGAACGACGCCGCGGGTGCTTCTTGAAAACAGCCGCACCTGCAGCTGCTCCTCCAGCTGCTTGATGGACTGGCTGACGGCGGACTGCGAAATAAATAAATTCTGCGCTGCCGCCGAGATATTCCCCATGCGGGCAACCTCCTGAAAGACACGGTAGAGCTCAAGCTTTACAGCCATAGGAAACCTCCATTAGTCGTGCTTATGCATGTAATAATAAACATCTATTTTACTTATCTCTTTCTGACGATTATAATGATTCCGCTTGCAAAAGTCCAGAAAAAATTTTCAAATTTTCAGGAGATAGGTTATCATGCTGATCAGAACGCCGGAACAGGATATTGAGCGCGTCTTATTTACGGAGAAAACAATTGCGGCTCGCGTCGAGCAGATCGGTGCGGAGCTGACCGCACGGCTTGGCGACAAGCGTCCCGTGCTGGTATGCGTGCTCAAGGGTGCTTCGTTTTTTTTCATTGATCTCTGCCGCTGCATGAACTGCACCATCGACATGGATTTCATCGCGGTATCCAGCTATGGCGCGAGCGATAAATCCACCGGCGTTGTACGCCTGATCAAGGACCTGGATAACAATATTACGGGCCGGGACGTCATCATCGTCGAGGATATTATCGACTCCGGCCTTACCATGCAGTATCTGCGCCAGCTGTTTTCCGCGCGCAACCCGGCGTCGATTACAACGGTTTCCTTCCTGGATAAGTCCGACTGCCATAAGCCGAGCCTGAAGACCGATCTTTGCGGCTTTGAGATTCCGAACGAGTTTGTGGTTGGTTATGGACTTGATTATGCCAATTATTACCGCAACCTCCCCTACATCGGCGTTCTCCGGCCGGAATGCTACGCATAACGAAAACTTTTCAAAATCCCCTGCTTTTTCATTCAACTCGTCTATTGACGAAATTCGTTTTTTCCTGTAAACTTGAAGCCACAAGTTGATATCGTGCCCAATATAGTTCCGGATATATGGCCCGGATGTCTCTACCGCAGCGCCAAAGCTGCGACTATTGGAACCGAACCTCTCCCGG
>CAKUHJ010000087.1 GCA_934655935.1 uncultured Oscillospiraceae bacterium
TTCACGGTGTAGAGATTGTACTTCTCACCGTAGTAGTCGAAGCCGTTCTCGGTGTAGGCGACGTCCTTCAGCTCAGTGCCGTCGGGAAGCGTGATGCTCTGGAAGGGGTCTGCCGCTTCCTCGACCTCAAAGCCAATGGCGAACATGGGGGTGTTCATGCTGCCGCTTGCGTTCGCAAGCTGGAGGAGGTAGAAGTCGGGGCTGCCGTCGTTGTTGTAGTCCACGGTGATGGTGTGGACCGTATTGCCCGCGCCTGTGCCGATACCGAGATAGCCGTTCGCGTTTGCATAGGTGCCGTGGCCCTTGCAGGCCTCCGCGAAGTTCAGGTTGACCGAGGTGGTTCCGGCAGGGACCTTCACGGTGTAGAGATTGTACTTCTCACCGTAGTAGTCGAAGCCGTTCTCGGTGTAGGCGACGTCCTTCAGCTCAGTCCCGTCAGGGAGCGTGATACTCTGGAAGGGTGTGCTGCTCTGCGAATTTTCCACATGAACCAGGATTGCGGCGGGGGCGCTCACGGTGGAGCCGGGCGTCCCAAGATAATAGTCGCCGCTGTCCAGATGGGTGAAATCGAAGTGGAATTGCCCGTTTTGGTCCGTTGTGCCGATTTTGGTCCATTTTGTGACGTCTGAGGTGAGCGCTGCAGCGGGCGTGTAATAGATATCCCGCGCGGAGCCGATCACATCTCCGCGCCCGCCATTCATATCCGCTGTCGCACGGTGCAGGATCAGGTCTCCGGAGCTCGCGGTCAGTTCGGAAACGTCATTTCCGTTCGTATCCTTGAAATAGGGGAAGCCGGCGTTCGGATCAATGTAGAAGCTCCAGTCGGTGTACATGGCAAGCTCTACATAGTCGCCGTTTTCCAGAAGAATCCAGTCGGCGGTCGAGCCCCAGCCCGGACGCATCAGCGGGTATTCATGATTGACAAAATAGGATAGATTCTCATCATGACCCCAGAAGTTGGACATATACATACTGGTCGCCGTGCCGGTGATCAGCAGGGCCTTGGCGCTGTCGCCGTCCCGCTGGGTTTCGCCGGGAACGATTTTTTCATTGCCGGTATAGCCCATGTAATACTGTTCCAGGAGCTTGATGTAAAGATGCAGGGCAGTGGGCTGCTCTATCACGTCGCCCTCGTCGTCGTAGCGGTAGAAGCCTTCCAGACCGTAGTCGGCCAGGTCAAAATAGTTCACAGTGACCTTCATTGCGCCCATGACGGTGGAATTGGTATCGTTTCCGACGAGGAAGTTCCCGTCGTTGGAGAAGCTGACCCAAACCGTCTTGGTGCTCTGCAGGTCGGGCTTAATGGCCTTCATGGCTTTCTTGGCGGCGTCGCGGGCGGCCTTGACCGCGGCGACGTCTTCGGCTCTGCCGATGGCGGCGAGACCGGCCTCGTAGGCGGCCAGAAGCTTCTGAAGGTTTTCTTCGCCGTAATTGTCCTCGCCCAGCTCCTGAAGATAATCCTTCAGGCTGGCCTTCGCGGTCTCTATCGCGGCGGCCAGATCGACGCTGCCGGTGGGCAGGGCGTCCAGCGCGTAGGAGTTCTCAGAGGCGCCAAAAATGGTGTAGCCCGCCACAGGGTTAAAGAAGCACTCGATATCCGTGGCGTGGAGGGCGTTGCCGTTGCCATCGGCGGCATAGAAATCCCCGCCGATGTTTTCCAGCTCCCACAGGCCGGTCTCCATATTGACCGAGTAGAGATATGATCTGCCGGCACCGCCCGACGCTGAACCGCCGGCATAGACATAAACCTGGCCGTTAAAATCCTCGCCGGCCTTGTCGATGGACTCCCAGCGGTTCGCCGAGGCGTAACGGGTATCGATGGGAACCTTTGTGACGCAGGCGCTGTCTGTCAGACGGGCCGTCGCAACCCGGTACACTGTGTAATTAATGACATGCAGCCCGTCGCCCTTCGCTTCCGTGCGGACATACAGGTTGCCGTTTGTCGCGGCGGAGTAGACGGCAAACTTCGTGTTGGGGTCCAGACCCTCGTTCACACCCTCGTTGGTGCTCCAGGTGAGCTGGCTCCACGCGCCGCCCGCATAGCGCCAGATGCCGCCCTTGCTGCTGACGGCGAGATAGCCCAGGTCGGTCTTGAACACGCCGCGGGTATACCCATCCCGCCGCGTTGAGCCGAAGGGCTCTTTCGCGATCGTCAGCCCCTCCGGGTTGGCCGCGGCGGTCCAGGTGCTGCCGTTCCAGACGGCGGTGAAGTTCTCGCTGAACACGGTCACCTTTCCATTGATGATCGCCATGCCGCATACCTTGTCGGTGTTTGCGCAGCTGACGGGGAAGGTAAAGTCGCTGGAATTGGTCTCTGCCGAATATTTCTTATAGTCCGAGCCCGGCACCCTGACAAAGACGCCCTCGCTGCTGAGCCGGTAGAGGCTCATGTTGTCCTTATAATAGCCGGAGACGTTCTGCTGCTCGTTGGCCATAACGTAAACGCCGGACTCTTCCGCACAGATGGCGACAATGCTGCTGTTAGGCGTGTCCCAGGTGTATTCGCCGGGAATGCGGGTGAATTTATCCTGGACCGTATTGCGGCCATAAACCTGATAGCCGTCCTTGGTCGTCTGCGCCACCAGATAGATGCTGGTGATCTGTGTAGCGGAATCGGTCGCCGTCACGGCCTCGGTGATATAGCGTATGGCGTCGGCAGAGTTGAGCGGCTGAATTTCGTTGTTCACATGATCTGCCGGGAACTGGCTCAGGTCCACCGTGTACTGATGACTGGTGGAAAAGTTCTCGTTGAGCTTGGTTTTGCCCTGGACGGAGGCGGTAAAGGTCCCGCCGCCGTGCTCGGCCAGAAGATGCAGGTTCGTAAGCTGCAGATTCATCCATCCGTTGCGCAGCTGATTGCTCTCCAGCGTTTTCTTCCAGAAGGGCGTCTGCTCCCCGTCGGCCGTAAGCGTCACAGTCACATTGTCGGCAGTGTAGCCGTACCCGCACTCATCAAAGGGGAGGCTCAGCATGACCGGATGCCCCAACGTGACAGTAAACTTACTGGAACCGGACAGCATGGACACAGCGGCATCTCCGTCGGCTAGGTGCGGAAGCTCGGCGTACTGCCGCGTCACATAGACGGTGAAAACCTGGCCTTCGGAGGTCACGGTGATATTGGTACGGTCGCTTGTCTCACTCGGACTCTCATATCGGTTTCCGGCGTCGTCCTCGATGTATTTCCACGCGACGTAGCTGTTGACCATAAGACGCCAGCTGGTGCTCCCGTCCACGTTGCATTCCATGGAATCCATACTGATTCTTACAGGATACTCGCCGCCGTCCAGACGGACATACTTGATCTCCGGCGTGAGCGGCTTCGCATAGTGCGCCGTATAGGTTCGATCCTCCGTCAGCTCGACCTCAAAGCTCCAGTCCGTCAGCTTTTCTTCGCCGCCGGAGGCGTCGGAGGCACTGCTCCAGGTCCAGTGGGTAAAGCCGCTGGCGGTGCCGAAGCTGCTGGTGGTCAGCTTCCACCGGCTCCCGCTTTCCGTATTGGCGATAAACTTCGCGCTGGCCGTACCGTTGCCGAACGCATCGTCTGCGACGGCGGTGGCGGTATAGCGCGGAGTTTCCGTGTCTGCTTCCTCTGCTGCAAAGATGCTGACAGGTACAAGCGTCAGAATCATTATCAGCGCGAGAAGCAGCGACAGTACTCTTCGTTTCATTCTCTTGATTCCTCCTGTTTTTTATCGGGGCTCCGCCCCGGGATTGACGATTTCGGCACTGGCGCGGGAGCGCCTGAGGCTCCCTCTGGGAGGGAGCTGTCAGCGAAGCTGACTGAGGGAGAGCGTGTGGCGAAAGTTCTTCTCTCCCTCCGTCAAAGCCTTCGGCTTTGCCACCTCCCTCATCAGAGGGAGGCAGCGAGAGTGCCCAGCAAGCCTGCAGCTGCTTTCGTGCCTTGCACTGGCGTGCGCGATTTTTGAAGGCTCCGATCCCCTCAGTCAGCCTGACGGCTGACAGCTCCCCTTGCCGCAAGGGGAGCTCTGGGCGCGGTGCAAGCCTGCGGGCAAAGAAAAACGCTGATTTCAGGAATCTGAAATCAGCGGCGCAGCGCAGGCAGAGCGCATGCTCTGCCCGATGCAACAGGAAATCGCTCGCCGCTGCACATACCATACGCGTTCCAGGAAACGCGGTAATACAGATCTTCTGACTTGCGTTGGGGAGCCTTACAGCTCCTGCGGCCACGTCCTGCCTTCTCACAGGTCTTCCCTGCAATGACGGACTTTCGTCCCAGCGAAAAATCGCCTCGGCGTGGTCTCACGCGCACAGCACCGTTTCGTGTCGGCCTTGCGGCCTTCTTCCTTGCCTGTCCTGCCCGGAGGGCGTGCGGACGCGGCGTGTATTACGGTATTCACGATATTATATTTTTTGTCCGTAGGTACCTACGGACGGGAAGAGGGCCCTCTTCCCGATGGTCTTTGTATTCCGCTCCCTATCATATACGATTCTTCGCCGGTTTGCAAGCAAATTCTTGCCGCTGCGTTCGTATTTTGCCCCGGCGCGCAGCCGGTCTGCGCTGCGTCTGCAAAAGTCCCTTGGAGTATCAGCCCCACAGGGCGGAGAGCATGGGGATGATCTGCTTCTTCCGGGACACGACGCCGGGCAGGAAGCAGGTATGCTCCCTGAGTTCCACGCCGAAGGCCTGCCGGAAGACCTCTTCGTCGCCCACGTAGAGAATCTGCGTGCCCTCCAGGAGCACGTCCGTCAGCATCAGAAGCATCAGGCAGTAGCCGCGCTCGTCCATGGTATGGCGCATGACGCGGAGGAATTCCTCCTTGCGCTTGAGAAGCCGGGCGGAATCCACGCAGGTAATCTGGCTGACGCCGAAATCGTGGTCGGCGATGTGGAAGTCCTTGAAGTCGGTGAAGAGCATGGTGTCGGCAGGCTTTTCCTCTACCGCGGCGGAGAAGATCTGCTGTCCGAGCTCGTCGAGCGAGACGTTCGCGATGCGCGCCATCCGCTCGGCCATCCGGTGGTCCTTCAGGGTTGCGGTGGGCGACTTGAACATGACGGTATCGGCTACAATCGCCGCGGCGATAAGCCCCGCCAGCTTTTCAGACGGCATGAGCCCCTTTTCCTGATACATGGAGGCGATGATGGTCGCCGTGGAGCCGACGGGCTCGTTGCGGAAATAGATGGGCGTGCCGGTCTGGATATCGGCGAGACGGTGATGGTCGATGATCTCGACAATCTCGGCCTGGTCCAGGCCGGGGACTGACTGTGCGGCTTCGTTGTGGTCGACGAGTACCACACGCTTGCGGCGCGGCTTCAGCAGATGATATCTCGAGAGCGTGCCGACAACCCTTCCGTTTTCATCCAGGATAGGGTAGCTGCGGTGGCGGCTTTTGAGCACAATTTCCCGGACGTCGTCCACAAAGTCGGTCAGATGGAAGGCCTCCAGATCGTCGGTCCGGCAGATGCGGCTGACCTCAATGGCATGGTAGACCATCCGCGCGGCCTTGAACGCGTCGAAGGGCGTGGCGATGATGCAGGTTTTGCAGGCGCGGCTGCGCAGCTCCTCGGAGATCTCCGCCTGGCAGACAATCAGGCAGCTGACGTTCTGCTCGATGGCGCGGCGGGCCATCTCCTCCTGCTGGCCGACGATGACGACCGAGCGCTCGCCGGAGAACAGGAGATTTTCATTGTTCTGCGGCAGCGCGATGGACACGTCGCCGGAAACCGCGTCGACCAGATACCCGGCGTCGTTGATAATCTTTCCGTCCAGAACGCTCAGAAGATTGAAAACCGGAATGTTTTCCACCGCGGGGCAGGAGAGCGTTTTCATATCATAGGCCGCGATTTCCGTGGTCGAGAGCATGCCGAAGAGCGTTCCGTCGTCATTTGTGACCGGAAGGGAGCTGTTCGCGCGCACGCGCTGCAGCGTATCCCAGGCGCGGCTGAGCGTAACCTTGCCGGACAGCGCGGGCGGCGTGTCGTAATCGAGATCCTGCACCTGCGTGCGCATGGTCTGGATGCGCACGGGCGGCTGGAAGCCGAAGCGGTCGAGAACCAGCTGCGTCTCATCCGAGACGTGGCCGAGGCGCGCGGCGACAAACTCCCGGTCGCCCAGGGCGTTGCGCAGGGCGGCATAGGCCATGGCGGAGACGATGGAGTCCGTATCCGGGTTTTTGTGGCCGGTGACATAGATCGGTTCTGTCCGTTCCATTTACATGGCCTCCTTTGCCTGCGGGAATTCGACGCCGTTGAAGCGCATAAGGAAGCGGACGGGATAGTACTTGTCCACATAGTTCTGCGTGAACCACTCGTAGGTGGCGGCCGGCAGCTGCCGGAGCTCTGGCGCCTGCGTGCGGAACAGCAGGAAGGTCTTTTCATCGCCGGACAGCAGCGCTGCCAGCAGCTCCAGCTTCCCCTCGGCCTGAAGCCGCGCAAAGCACGCGTCCAGAATCCGGACGCACGCGCGCTCGTCCTCACCGGCAAAAAGCTCCTTGCTTCCGAGCCACGCCATGAAATCGTCCAGATCCAGAAGCGTCCGCGCTGCGGCGTGGGAAAGCGTCCGGAATTCCTTTTCGTCGTGCCGGCGGCAGATGTCGATCAGGTAGCGAAGAAGCGCGTCGTCAAGCAGAACGCTGTCGAGGAAAACCTCGTAGATTTCGCGGATTTCGGAGCGGACAGGCGTCTGGCCCGCCACGTCCGTCTCCGGCTGCGTCTCCTGCGCGGCAAGCTGAGCGATGGTCTTCATCAGCGCCTGCTCGTCGAAGCTGTCAAGCTCCTGCTGGGTGTAGCAGACGCCGTCCTGCGCGGCGCAGGCCTTCAGAAAGGCCGTGAGCCCCATTTTGCCGACAGCCTCCTGCAGCTGCAGGGCGCGCTTCATATCGTCGGTTTCCGTCAGCGCAATGCCCTCCGGCGCGGGGCGCGAGCCGGCGCACAGCTCGGCAAGGTAGCGCAGATAATCGTTAGTCAGGGACATAGGCGTCCTCCTGTTTTTTTTATCATAGTAGCATCCTTTTTTTGAAAAGTCAAAATAATCCTTGACAAGCCCGGCCGCCGCGGCTATTTTGATAAAAACAAGCCGCTGCAGGAGGCATGACTATGGATCTGACACAGCTTGGCGCGTGGCGCGGATTTCTTGCGGAGGAACTGAAGGGGCCGGAGTGGGACGCGCTGTGCGCCCGCGTGGGTGAGGCTTACCGGACGCAGGAGGTTTATCCGCCCAGAGAGCTTCTGTTTTCCGCGTTTTCCGCCGCCCCGCCGGAGGCGGTGCGCGCGGTGATTCTGGGACAGGACCCTTATCATGAGCCGAAGCAGGCGAATGGGCTTGCTTTTTCCGTGCAGAAGGGGATAAAGCTGCCGCCCAGTCTGCAGAATATCTATAAGGAGCTCTCCGCTGACCTTTCGTGCCCTGCGCCGCAGGACGGAGACCTCAGCTTCTGGGCGCGCCAGGGCGTGCTGCTTTTAAACAGCGTTCTGACCGTGGAGCGCGGGAGGGCCAACAGCCATAAGGATTTTGGCTGGCAGCATTTTACGGACGCAGTGGTCTGCGCGCTGGCCCGCCTTCCGCAGCCCATTGCCTTTGTGCTCTGGGGCGCGCAGGCGCAGAAGAAGGCCGCCGCGGCCCGGGCTTCCTTATATCCGCGCCTGGTGCTCTGCGCGCCGCATCCGAGTCCTCTGAGCGTTTACCGCGGATTTTACGGCAGCCGCCCGTTTTCAAAAATCAATGCGTTCTTATGCGCGCACGGCGAGGCGCCAATTGACTGGCAGGGCAAAAGCGACAATTTTTCGTCCTCGGCTACCTGAATTTTTATCCTGAAAAAGATGGAATAAATCACGAAAAACAGTTGCATTTTTAACGCTTTTGTCATAGAATATCCTTAAGTTGACGTATCGGAAGGATACGGGGAGGGGAAGCTGCGCTTATGCTGCATGTGGTTCTGGTCGAGCCGGAGATTCCGGCCAATACCGGAAATATTGCGCGCACCTGCGCGGCGACCGGAAGCGTTCTGCATCTGATCCGGCCCCTCGGCTTCGACATTTCCGATAAAGCCGTCAAGCGCGCAGGCCTGGATTACTGGCATCTGGTGGAGATCCGGGTCTACGAAAATCTGGATGATTTTTTTGAAAAGAATCATCCGCAGACGCTCCGCCTGTTTTCCACCAAGGCACCGAGAAGCTACGCCGAAGCCGATTATCCGGATGGCGCGTATCTGTTTTTCGGTAAGGAAACGAAGGGCCTGCCGGAGGATTTTCTGGCCCGGCACTATGCTTCATG
>CAKUHJ010000088.1 GCA_934655935.1 uncultured Oscillospiraceae bacterium
GAGGGGAATCGAACCCCTGTCCGAAAGCAACTTGACTGGACTTTCTCCGGGCGCAGTTTGTTATTTACATTCCCTCACCGGCGCGTGAACAAACACACTCGACGATTTGGTAGAGTCATTGTGCATGGGCGGGTCAACTCTTTCCCGCCGCATGTTCACCACTCAAATCACACCCTAGCCCGGCTCGTGGTCCTTCCGGGGAGGATGGGCGCCTAATTAGGCAGCCAGAGCGACAGTATTAGTGTCAGTTAATTTAAAAAATTGCCCGTTTTATGGAGGCCAGGCGCCTCCGCCCGCTGATCCAGCCTCACTGCCCCCGTCGAAACCAGTACAGCCCCGTTGAGGGCGGCGCAGAAGCACCGCAGCTGGGAAATTTAAGTTCTTGCCGCCTTCATCATCAGCTTCACAGGAAGCAGCTTCGCGGCGAAACGGTAGAATTTGTAGAACGCGCGCGGGGTATAGAACATGCGGCCCTTTTTTGCCGCGCGCAGCGCGCCGGCGACCACCTTCTGCGGCTCGCAGTAGGGGAGCGTCTGGAAGGTCTGGGAATTGCCCGTAATACCGGCCAGGTCCAGAAATTCCGTTTTCATCGGCCCCGGACACACGGCGGTCGCCGTGACGCCGCGCGGGCGGATTTCATCGGCCAGCCCCGCCGTAAACGCGGAGACATAAGCCTTGCTGGCCGAGTAAACCGTCATGCGGGGATTGGGGCAGAAGGACGCGATGGAGGAAACGTTGAGGATGTGCCCGCCCCGGACCATATACGGCAGGAGCGTGTTGGTCATCAGCGTCATTGCGCGGATGTTGAGATCCACCATGCGCTGCTGCGAGGCGTTGGAAACCTCGCCGAGCCGTCCCAGCGTACCGCAGCCCGCGTTGTTGATCAGAAGGCCGATCTTCGGCTTTTCCGTCTCCAGCCGGTCCAGAAGCTGGCGGAAGCTCCGCACATCGCACAGGTCAAGACCGATGCAGACGATATTTTTGCCAGGCAGCTGCTGTGCAAGCTCCTCCAGCTTTCCGATGCGCCGCGCAATCAGCCAGAGGGTGTCCATTTCCGGAAACGCCTCTGCGGCCTGCCGCGCGAATTCCATTCCAAGACCGGCGGACGCGCCGGTAATTACGCCGATCATCTGCGGTGATAGGGATCGGGGAGCTTGTCAGGCGCGGGATAATCGACGCCCTTCGTATCGACACGGATCGTGGCGATTTTCTGCTCGGAAAGGGGACGGTCGTTGCCGTCTGTCCTGACCGCTGCGATTTTGTCCACGACGTCCATGCCCTCAAGGACCTTGCCGAAGGCGGCATACTGGCCGTCCAGGAACTCGCCGTCCTCGTGCATGATGAAGAACTGGCTGCCTGCGGAGTTCGGAGACTGTGCGCGGGCCATGGACAAAACGCCCCGCTTGTGCGAGAGGTTGTTGCTGACGCCGTTGAGCTTGAACTCGCCCTTGATGCAGTAGCCGGGGCCGCCGGTGCCGGTGCCCTGGGGGCAGCCGCCCTGAATCATAAAGCCGGAGATGACCCGGTGGAAAATCAGGCCGTCATAAAAGCCCTGATTGGCAAGGGAGATGAAGTTGCGCACGCTCTGCGGCGCCTTTTCCGGGTAGAGCTCACAGACGATTTTACCGCCGTCCGCCATGGTGAGCGTCATAATGGGATTGTCCATAATTACCGTCCTTTCATTGCGCGGTCAATCTGCCGCTTGGCGTCCTTTTTCGCGGCGTCGTCGCGCTTGTCGTAGAGCTTTTTGCCCTTCGCCAGCGCAATTTCCACCTTGACCAGGGAACCGCGGAAATAGACCGACAGGGGGATGATGGAATAGCCGTCCTGCCGGACCTTGCCGAACAGCTGCAGAATCTGACGCTTGTGCAGCAGCAGCCGCCGGGGGCGCAGGGGATCCTTGTTGAAAATATTGCCCTGCTCATAGGGCGCGATGTGCATCTGCCGGATGATCAGCTCGCCGTTTTTGATCTGGCACCAGGCCTCCTTCAGGCTGATGGCGCCCTGACGGATGGATTTGACCTCCGTCCCGGAAAGCTCAATTCCGGCCTCGAATTTTTCCTCGATAAAATACTCGTGATAGGCCTTCTGGTTCTTCGCAACCAGCTTCACAGAGCCCTCCGCCACGGCGTGCGCCTCCTTTCCGCGCAGTTTCCATTTTATTATAGCACGCGTGTCAAGTCATCCGCGGTTCGGAAGCACCACGGCAAAAAAGCGGGTCGGCGCGTCCGTGTGGTTGCGGATGGAGTGCGTGTGGCCGTCAGCGCAGAACTCCGCGTCGCCGGGCTGAAGCTCGCGCTCCGTGCCGTCCTCGGAAACCATGGCGCTGCCCTCCAGCAGGTAATAGACCTCGGCGTTTTCCGTATGCGGATGCACGCCGACGGACTCGCCGGGCTGCAGGGTAATCTCCGCCATCATCTCCGCGCGGCCGCCGAGCTGCGCTTCGGTAAACAGATAGCAGAAGCCGGGGCTGCCGCTGCCGCCGCGAACATTGGACTTTGTGATATGCTGCATCTGATCATTGGACTGAAACATGACTGCATCTCCTCATTTATGATACCGGCTGCCGGACTGAATGCTCTCGGCCCGGTAAAGCTGCTCCAGGGCCATCACGCGGGCCAGATGGTGCGGAAAGGTCATCGGACTCATGGACAGCAGCAGATCGGCCTGTGCCTTGATTTCCGGGGCCAGCCCGAACGACGAGCCGATCAGAAAGCAGGCGCAGCTTTTCCCGCTGCTCTTTACCGCTGCGAGCTGCCTTGCCAGTGCCTCGGAGGAAAGAAGCCTTCCCTCGATGGCCAGCGCGCAGACGAAGCTGCCCTTCGGAATCTGCGCGCGGATCAGCGCGCCCTCCTTTTCAAGGCCTCTTGCAATCTCCGCCGGGGAGGGATTTTCGGGCAGGCGCGTCTCCGGAAGCTCGACGAGGGAAAAATCGGCGTAGCCGCGCAGCCGCTTGGCGTATTCTTCGGCGGCGGAGATATAAAATTTTTCCTTGAGCTTTCCGACACAGATCAGCCTGAGCGAAAACATAAAACCTCCCGAACCGGCAAAAATGGCAGGGATGCGGAACATCCCTGCCGTTTTCTGTCTTATTCTGCTACGTAGGGCAGCAGGGCGATGTGGCGGGCGCGCTTGATGGCGACCGTCAGCTGACGCTGATGTGCAGCGCAGGTACCAGTCGTGCGGCGGGGCAGAATCTTGCCGCGCTCGGACAGGTAACGGCGGAGCTTCGCAGTGTCTTTGAAATCGATGTGCGCAACCTTATCGACGCAGAAGGAGCAAACCTTCTTGCGCTTGCGAGGATGAACACGATCATTAGCCATTGCCATTGTGAATCCTCCTATCTTGGTTCTTGTGGAAAAACGTGTTTGGACTTAGAACGGAAGCTCGGGATCGTCGTCCGAAAGCATGGAGAAATCGGAAGCTGCCGTGCCCACGTTGGCCGGAGCCTGATAGGCCGGCTGCGAGAAGCTCTGCGCGTAGCCCTGATGGGGCTGCTCGCCGGGCTGCGCGCCTGCGGGCTTGCTGTCGCCGAAGTAGACGTTGTCTGCCACGACCTCTGCGCTGCGGCGCTTGTTGCCTTCCTTGTCCTGCCAGTTGCGGATCTGCAGGCGGCCTGTGACAACCGCCATGCGGCCCTTCGTAAAAAACTTGCTGACAAACTCAGCTGTATTTCTCCAGGCGACAATGTCCACGAAATCCGTTTCCTTTTCCGCGCCCTGCGCCGCGAAATCGCGGTCGACAGCGAGCGTAAAGGATGCGACCGCGACGCCGCTGCCGGTCCGGCGCAGCTCAGGATCGCGCGTCAGGCGGCCCATGAGAACGATGTGGTTCAGCATGTGATAGCCTCCTTCTTACTCTTCAACCGCCACGATGATCGAACGCAGAATACCCTCCGTGATCTTAAAGACACGGTCGAGCTCAGCGGGCATATCGGGCTTGACGTCGCAGGTCATGTAGACATAGTAGCCTTCCGTCAGGTCGTTGATGGGATAGGCCAGCCGACGCTTGCCCCACTCGTCAACACCGGTCAGCGTGCCATGAGCTTCCACGATGCCCTTGAATTTTTCCACGAGAGCCGCAATACCCTCTTCACCCTGCGCGGGATCGATGATATAGAGGACCTCATACTTTGCCGAAAGCTTTGCCATTGATGTTGCACCTCCTTCTGGACTGATGGCCGCAGAACGCGTCTGCGGCAAGGATTTACCTGTATTCAAACAGGCCAGATTATTATAGCCGGCTCCATGGCAAAAGTCAACCGGAAGTTTCCAGAATCCGAAAAAAGTTTGAAAAGCGGCGGCTGCAATCCGTTTGACATTCGTCCTGCGGCAGAGTATGATGGTTTTAAATCCGGAGATTGCCGGAATACGGAGGTGCGTGTATGCCGCTGATCACGCGTTGGGGAAAGGCGCTCACCCCTGAAAATGTGCTCCAGGAATATCCGCGGCCGCAGCTGGTCCGCGAAAGCTACTGCAATCTCAACGGTCTCTGGGACTATGCCTTCACAGAGGGCTCCGCGCCCCCGGAACGATACGAGGGGAAGATTCTCGTCCCCTTTTCGCCCGAAGCGCCGCTCTCCGGCGTAAGCCGGACGCTGGGGCCGGAGCAGACGCTCTGGTACCGCCGGGAGTTGCCCCTTGCGCCGCGGCCGGGCATGCGGCTGCTTCTGCATGTCGGCGCGGCCGACCAGCAGGCACGCGTGTATCTGAACGGCCGGCTTCTGTGCATGCACGACGGCGGCTACACCGCCTTTACCGCGGAGCTGACCGACGCGCTGGCGCAGGAGGGAAATATCCTGCAGCTTGCCGTCCGCGATGGTACGGACACGAACGAACGGACACGGGGCAAGCAGAAGACAAAGCGCGGCGGTATCTGGTATACGCCGCAGAGCGGCGTCTGGCAGACGGTCTGGGCCGAGTGGGTTCCGCAGGATTATATCACGGACCTGCGCATCACGCCGGACGCGAAAAACGGCTGCGTGCGCATCCGCGTCTGCGCGGAGAAAACGCTTCCGTGCTACCTGAGCCTGCAGGGCCGGCGCATCGGCACCTATACAAACCGGGACGCGGTTCTGAGCGTCGCGGAGCCTGAGCTCTGGTCGCCGGAAAATCCAAAGCTGTACGATTTCGCGGCGGAGCTCGGGGACGACCGGGTCAAAAGCTATTTTGCCCTGCGCGACGTCGGCGTCGGAAAGGACGCGGCGGGCCGCCCCTGCCTGACGCTGAACGGAAAGCCCTGCTTTCATTCCGGCGTGTTGGACCAGGGCTATTGGCCGGACGGACTTTATACCGCGCCGTCGGACGAGGCGCTGGTCTATGACCTGACGCTCCTGAAGGAGCTGGGGTTCAATATGGTGCGCAAGCATATCAAGGTAGAGCCCATGCGCTGGTACTACCACTGTGACCGGCTGGGGCTTCTGGTCTGGCAGGACATGCCGAACGGCGGCGGAAAATACGACCCGATGACCATCTCCGCGCCGCTTTTCACCCGCCGGCACCTGGACGATCACAATTACCGCCGCTTTGCCCGCACGGACGGAGAGGGGCGCAGGCTCTTTTACCGGGAGCTGGAGGAAATGATTGCGCAGCTCTACAGCTGCCCGTGCGTGGCGCTCTGGACGCCCTTCAACGAGGGCTGGGGACAGTTCGACGCGCGGGAGGCCGTGCGGCGGATCGAGGCGCTGGACGCCACGCGCCCCATTGACCACGCCAGCGGCTGGCACGACCAGAAAATCGGCCGCATCCAGAGCCTGCACGTTTATTTTTATCCCTACCGTTTCCGGCCCGACCGGCTCGGGCGGGCGGTTGTGCTCTCGGAATTCGGCGGCTACAATCTCCCGGTCGAGGGCCATGTCTGGGCCCGGAAGAATTTTGGCTACCGCGCGTTCAAAACGCCGGAGGCCCTGTGCAGGGCCTTCACGCGGCTCTATGAAACGCAGATTCTTCCCGCGCGGGAAAAGGGTCTTGCCGCATGCGTCTACACGCAGCTGTCCGACGTGGAGGACGAGGTCAACGGCTTTGTAACCTACGACCGCGCGGTACAGAAGCTGCCGGCAGAGGCCGTCCGGGCAATCAACAGAAGGCTGCTCGCACAGGAAGCGCACGCAGGCCGGTCAGGCCTCCTGCAGGAACCCCGGACTCAGCGGGGCGAAAAGACTTTTTCGACACGCTGAAATATTATAATATGGCGTTATCTTGAGAGGAAACGGTCATACGTCTTCTGCACCAGCACACCCCGAAAAAAGCCTAAAGCATAAGATACTGCCAGCAATGAGGGTTCGAAAAAATGCACGGTTTTTGCGGAAAGGCCTGAAAATCCGGCGGCATATAATCAGCTAATTTGGAAATATCAATAAAATAGCGCCATGATTTTCATACTTTGGGCTGATTTACACAATGGTCAAAAGCTGTTATAATTATCACCAGGATAAGTGAAATTCTTGCACTTTTTGCATACAGGATGCACAGACGCGGTGCACAAGCACGCAAAAAGCCATGTCAGTCACATTTCGCAGAAGCTCGGCGTCAACCGCCGCAGCGAGGCCAGAACCGCAGCGCAGAAGCTGTGGCTGGTGCCGAAGGATCTGTAGGAATCGCCCGAAGGGCGTTTGATTAAAGGATAAAAGGAGACGTCTATGAAAAAACGTGTGATCAGCTGGCTGCTCTGTCTGGCGCTGTGCCTGTCGATGCTGCCGATGGCGGCACTGGCAGAGGATGTGCAGGCGTCGGAGGGGCCCGCTCCGTCTATGAACGAGCCGCAGCCCGAGCCGAGAGCCAAAGAAAAAGGAACGCCGGCCCCGGAGCCGGAGAAAAAAGTACAGTCGGAGCTGATGACGGCAGGGAATCTGCTCATGCCGCTGTCGCTCGATGAGAGTAGTTCGCCTTTCACTGTTGGTGAAATTTTGGCTGAACAGGATAGCGAAGATATTGGTACTGACGGAGTGATTGGTGTTGAAACAACATTACGTGTTGTGGTGAGCAACATAACTGACCAGCAGCGGTGGGCTATAACACAAGCTGGCGGTTTGACTATGACAGTTGACGATGTTAGCGTAACGCAAGCACCGGCATTTGCAAAATTTAATAATAATAATGAGGATTGTGTTTACAGTGTTTTCACGCCGACACAGACCAGCCATTCGGTTTGTGTCACAATTACTTATAATGGAATTACAGTTACTAGAACACGCAAATTAACGTTCGCAAAGTGCCCGCATCCGGGTATTAAAAATGGAAATACATGTACCGAGTGCGGCGCCGCACTCGTGGCGGAGCTTACCGCTGGCGCGTCCAGCTCCGCCACATATTATGATACATTGGAAGAAGCACTGAGTGCAGCGCAGGAAGCAGACGCTGGAAGTACGGTAACACTGCTTGCTGATTGCAGCCTCGGCAGATATGAGCTTCAGAAGGGCACCTTTACGCTTGATTTGGCTGGAAATGAGCTTCAGTATACTGGACATTCCTTGTGGATTAGCGGTACTGCAAATCTGACCGTGAAAAATAATAATTCTGGAGCAAAAAATTGCGGTGAGTTTTGTGTGCGAAGCAAAACAGCTACGTTGTCGGTCACAATAGGCAGTAAATATAAAGAGCTAATGACCATTGTTTCGGGGCGGTGTGTAAGTGATTTTTTGGGTCTCGACATGGGCTATCGAAAAGATGGGAACTGGGCTGACTATTTAGCAATTCAGCATACGACGATAAGGGACGTTACTGTTGAGAAGGCACCTTTCACAGCCACTGAGATTTCTATCAGCCCGGAAAATGCTTATGTAAACCGAGAAGTGACGCTTTCTGTAACGCTAAGCGGTCTCCCCAATGACGCAGAAGCTAGTTGTACTTATATTATAAATAACACTTTTGATCGACCAATTACGCACGTGGCAAGTGAACCGTTTACATATAAATTTACACCGAAAGTCGCGGATCATAATATTAAGGCGAGGATTGAGTCGG
>CAKUHJ010000089.1 GCA_934655935.1 uncultured Oscillospiraceae bacterium
CTGCTGCATATCGTAGCCGCCGAAGACCGCCTTGGAGAACGTCTGCTCCTGAATTTCCTGCGGTGTAAACATTGATATTCCTCCTGGACAATGGTCTGCTGCGCTTTACAGATACAGCCCGCTGTTCTCCAGCTCGTCGATCAGATCGCCCACGATGTCCACATTGTAGGGCGTGATGATATAGGTGCTGATTGCAATCTTCTTGATTTTTCCGTCGAGCGCGTAGGCGCAGCCGGACAGGAAGTCCACCAGCCGGCGTGCCACGTCCTTATTGGTAGCCTCCAGATTCAGAACCACAGCGTGCTTGCTGCGAAGATGCTCGGCAATATCCGAAACGTTGTCAAAGCGGTCCGGCTTGACCAGCACGACCTGCATCTGCGTCGTCGTGTGGATGTTCACAACCTTATTGCTGCCGTTGTTCAGCCCGCCAAGCGTGCGGCGGGCGCTCTGCGGCTGATCGTCGTCGTCGGCTGTATCTGTATGAAAAGCAGGAACACGCGCGCTGGAAGAACGGCTGGCGCGCACGGGGCGCTCGTCGTCATTCATTTCATCGAAGTCGTCGTCATCGTCCTCGGTATAAGGTCTTGTCAACTTCTTCAGATCATCCATAAATCCCATAGTTTGCGTAGCCTCCAGATATCTGTCATGTGACAGTGTAGTTTCTCGCTCCGAAAATCGCAGTTCCGACGCGGACAAGGTTCGCGCCTTCTGCGATGGCGTCGGCAAAGTCGCCGCTCATTCCCATCGATAGGCGATCTATAGACACATTATCGTATTTTTTCGCGCTTATGTCAACATAAAGATTATACATTTCGGCAAAATATCTGCGGTTCGCCCCCGGCTGAAGGCTGACCGGAGGAATTGCCATGAAGCCGCGCAGGCGGCAATTTGAAAACGTTTCCATTTCTCCCGGAAGCTCCCTTGCCTGCTCCAGCGTAAAGCCGGACTTGGAGGCCTCCATGCCGATGTTGACCTCAAGCAGAATATCCTGCTGGACGCCGAGCTTTCCGGCCTGCGCGTCGATGCAGGAAAGGAGCTCCAGCCGGTCGACCGACTCGATCAGCTCCACCCTTCCGACGACCTGGCGCACCTTGTTGGTCTGCAGATGGCCGATAAAGTGCACGGGCTTCGGCGCGTAAGCGCCGAGCGGAAGCTTCTGCAGAAGCTCCTGCACCCGGTTCTCCCCGCAGCAGTCCACCCCTGCAGCGACCGCCTCCTGCACGCGGGCCGCATCGTTCATCTTGCTTGCCGCGCACAGAAGGATTTCCTCCGGCCTGCGGCCTGCGCGGATGGCGGCCTGCGCCATCTGCTCGCGCACACGAAGCACATTTTCTCTGATATCTGACATTTAACCCACAACCTTTCCGTCGTAGAGATCCTTCGCGTTGATGATCAGCTCGTCTCCCGGCCAGAGGTTCGCCGTGGAGGATTTATCGAGCGTGACAATATAGCTCTCTCCCATATCATGCAGAATTTCAATCTGCTTCCACCGGGCGAGCGAGCCCTCCAGAATGTAGACGCCGGTTCTCCCGTTTTCGTCCACGCGCACGGCGTCCTTCGGCACGCGCAGGCCCGCATAGCTGTCAAACACCAGCTCCGCGGACTGCCGCCGCAGAAGCGTCACCCGCTCCAGATAGGAATCGCACGAAAGAACCAGCAGGCGGTTTCCCGCCTCGTTTTCGCCCAGACGCGCAATCTGCATATCCGCCGTCTGGTAAAAATCACGGGAGAAGGTCAGCTTTACCGGGTCCCCCTCCGCGGACTGCCGCAGCTGGTCTGCCGGAACGACACAGACAAAATACCACGTATCGCCCGAAATCAGCTTCCCGATTGCGTGTTCGTCCGGCGTCTGGGGCGCGATGGTGTCAAAATCCAGACTGGAGAGCGTCTGCAGGCGCTCCGGCGTCAGCACGCGCTCGTATCCGTCCACCGCGGCGGAAAATGTGCCGGAGGTCTCCGCGCGAAGCTCCTGCGTGTCCTCTGTGGAAAGAGACTGCAGCGTATCAAGCTCTGCCTGCAGCGTGTCGATCTTCACCTGAAGAAGGGCGGTATTTTCCTCGCTGCCGCCGCGGCGGAGGACCAGGCCCTTGATCTCCGTGCAAAGGTCCTCGACCGAGTTCATATCCCGGCGGTTCAGATAGCGCGACAGCTCCACAAGATCCGCGGAGATTTCCCCGTCCAGCGCCGCCTGGTCCGCGGCGCTGGTGGAATACTGCCAGGCATAATTGAGCTGCTCAAGCTGCCCCTTCAGCTCCGCGATTCTTGCCTGCCGGGGCTTTGCCTCCTCCGAGCGGTAAAGCGTCCCCAGCACCTCTCCGGCCGCGACGTGCGCGCCCTCGGCGCAGGTAATCACGGTGCTTTCATACGGCGAGGACAGAACCTGCTCGTCACGCACGACGAAGCCGGTGGCATAGACGCCTGCCCCGGCTTCGTATTCGCTGACCGTCACGGTCATCAGCGGCGCATAGAGGCTGCGGACGACGCTGTAGCCAAAATAGGCCGTGATCGCGGCCAGAACGATCCAGATGATCACTGTAAAATATTGCTTGCCCTGTTTCATGCCAGCTCCTTTTTCCGGGCACGGCGTCTGCGGCCGGGCAAGCCTGTTCGCTTACTCCTGCGTCAGACGGAGCGGACTCATCGGTGTAATGGTTGAGACCGCGTGCTTGTAGATCATCTGCTGCCGGCCGTCGGACTGCAGCAGAATGACGAACGCATCAAAGCCCGTGATCACGCCGCGCATCTGAAAGCCGTTCATCAGAAAAACCGTCAGCATTGCGCGCTCCCTGCGGGCCTGATTCAAAAAAATGTCCTGATAATTTTCTGCCGATTGCATGGGTATGACTCCTTTTCTTTGTAATACCCACATCTTACCAGCTTCATCCCGCGAAAAAACGGATTTCACGGAGGGCCTGTTCAAAAATCGCGGAAAAATTTTCATCCTCCGTCCAGCGCAGCCACCGCAGGCGCTCGTTGCGCCGGAACCAGGTCAGCTGCCGCTTGGCGTAATTTCTCGAGCGCTGCTGCACCAGCGCCGTCGCCTCGTCCAGGCTGCAGCGCCCCTCCAGCGCCGCAAGATATTCCTTATAGCCGATGGCCTGCATGGCGGTCATATCCGCGCGCACGCCAAGGCTCAGAAGCCCGCGTATCTCATCCAGGAGGCCTGATTGCAGCATCTGCTCCACCCGGCGGTCTATGCGCGCGTAGAGGCGGCTTCTTTCCGGAAAGTCCAGCCCGAGCCAAAGCGCCTCATGCCGCGGCGGCTGGGCGCGGGTTTCCAGGTCGTGCTGGGTGATGGTTTTTCCGGTTTCCTCGTAAACCTCCAGCGCCCGGACAATCCGCCGCACATCCGACGGATGCAGCCTTTCCGCGCGCGCGGGGTCCACCTTCTGAAGACGAAGAAGAAGCCCCTCTCCCCCTTCCGCCGCGGCAAGCGCCTCCAGCTGCGCCCGCTTCCCCGTCGACGGAACCGGCGCAAACGTGCGGCCCAGAATCAGGCTGTCGGCATAAAGGCCGGTGCCGCCGGCCACAATCACGGTCTTCCCCCGCGAAAGAATCTCCTGCACGCACGCCTCCGCCATCGGCACGTAGCGGCCGACCGAGAAATCCTCCCAGGGCTCGCAGACGTCCAGCATATGGTGCCGCACACCCTGCATTTCCTCCCTTGTGGGCTTGGCAGTGCCGACGTCCATGTGCCGGTAGAGCTGCATGGAGTCGCAGGAGACGACCTCGCCGTCCAGCGCCTTTGCAAGCTCCACGGCAAGCCGGGTTTTCCCGGAGGCGGTCGGCCCGACCAGACAGATAATCGGTTCCATACGCGTCTGCCTCATGTGCGCTGGAACTGCTTTTCCAGCTGCGCGCGTGTCAGCCGGATGCAGACCGGCCTTCCGTGCGGGCAGTATTTGATATCGTCGCGGCTCAGCACCTGCTTTACAAGCGCCTCACGCTCGGCGGGCGTGGTGTGCCAGCCGCCCTTGATGGCGCTTTTGCAGGCCATGGTGTGCAGAAGCCGGTCGCGCAGCTGGTCCGGCGCAAGCGTCCGTCCGGCCAGCAGCGCCCCGGCCAGCGCCTGCACAAGCGCCTGCGCATCCTCCGGCGTAAGATCCGCCGGAATCTGGCGGAGCAGCACGTCGCCGTCGCCGAAATCCTCAATTTCAAAGCCGCATTCGCGCAGCGTCTGCGCATGCTCCAGGGCGCACGCCGCCTCCTCGCGCGAAAGCTGCGCGGAAACGGGGCTCAGCAGCACCTGCGGCATGACGGGCATCTGCCGCGCACGGAGCGCCTCGAAGCGGATGCGCTCATGCGCGGCGTGCTTGTCGATGAGCAGAATCGCGTCCTCCTGCTCGACCAGAATATAGGTATCGAGCGCCTCGCCGATGACGCGGAACGGCGTTTCCGGCACGGAAAAGCTCTGCTGCTCCATCTCGGCCTCCGGCTGCGCCGGAGCGGCGGGCGCTTTTTCCTCAGGCGGAAGCGCCGCCTGCACCGGAGGCGGCGGGGTCTCCGGCGCCGCCGGAGTCTGCTGCAGCTCCCGCTCCGGGCGCGGCAGCTGAACCCCGGAGGCCAGCGCGTGCGTTTCCGGCTTCGGGGCGCCCTCCCGCTGGGTAAAGCCCGCGAGCTGGCGGTAGGCAGAAGCCTGCATGCTCCGGTAGAAATCCGGCTTTGCGGGCGGCGCCTGCCGGCTCTGCGGCGGCGTCTGTGCAGGCGCAGGCTTTGCAGGCGGCTGCGGCTGCGGGAGCTTCACCTCCGGCCTTCCCGGCGCGCGGGAAAGGGCGGACAGCACCGCATAGTGCACCGCGTCGAAGACCTCCCGCTCTGAGAGGAATTTGACCTCGGTCTTGGCCGGATGGACATTGACATCGACGCTTCCGAGCGGCAGCGTAAGCTCCAGCACGCACGCAGGAAAGCGCCCGGTCATGATCTGATTCTGATAGGCCTGCTCCACCGCGGCGGACAGGAGCCTTGATTTTACAAATCTGCCGTTGACAAAAAACTGCTGATAGCTGCGGTTGCCGCGCGTAGCGGTCGGCTTTGCGGCAAAGCCCTCCACCCGGATTTTCTCCCAGCGGCCCGAAACGGCCAGCATTCCGCCCGCAAGCTCGCGGCCGAAGATCACATAGATGGCCGACATGCGGTCCCCCGAACCGTCGGTCACCAGCTGCTCCGCGCCGTCCTTCAGAAGCCGGAACGAAATTTCCGGATGCGCCAGCGCCTGCTGCTGCACCGCGGCGGCGACCGCCGCAGCCTCCGCCGCGTCCGATTTCATGAATTTCATGCGCGCGGGCGTGTTGTAAACCAGGTCGCGGACCAGAATGGTCGTCCCCTGCGGGCAGCCCGCAGGGCGCTCGGAAAGAACTTTTCCAGCCTCCAGGTGCAGCTGCACCCCCTCGTCCGCCTCCTTTGCGCGCGTAAGAAGGTCGATGCGCGAGACGGCGGAAATGGCCGCGAGCGCCTCGCCGCGGAAGCCGAGCGTTCCGATGGCGGCAAGGTCCTCCTTCGTGCGGAGCTTGCTCGTCGCGTGGCGCAGGAAGGCCGTGCGCGCGTCCTCCGGCAGCATGCCGCAGCCGTCGTCCGTGACGCGCAGAAGCTGCATGCCGCCGTTCTGTACCTCGACGGTGATATGCCGCGCGCCGGCGTCAATCGCGTTTTCCACCAGCTCCTTGGCGCATGACGCCGGCCGCTCCACCACCTCGCCGGCGGCAATCAGGTCGGCAACATGCCGGTCCAGCTGAATAATTTTGGGCATATGCGCCTCCTAAGAAAGTGCCAGAAGTCCTACGGACATGGCGTTGATGAGTGCATGCAGCGTGATGGGCGCCCAGATGGTTCCGCCGCGCTCGTAGGTCCAGCACAAAACCGCCGACGCCGGCAGATACGGAATACAGCTTAAAAGCACCGAGCCCAGCGGATACGCGCCGAGATACTGCCAGTTGTGCATGCAGGTAAAAATCAGAATTGACATGAGATAGGCCATCGGCCGCGACGCCGGCCAGATGGAGCCGAAGACCAGGCCTCTTAAAAGCGTCTCCTCAATGATGGGTGCAAGGATGACCGTCACCGCAATCATGACCCACCGACTCTGGCTGACCAGATCTGCCACAGTTTCATTGTTGTAGATCGTAACGCCGCCGGTCAGCTTATCCAGAAGCGCCCGCACCGCCCACGTCCCGGCATAATAGAACACGAAGCCGAGAATGATGGTCTCCAGATAATTTGAAAAGCTGCCGCCAAAGAAGCTCTGGCGCAGAAAATCCCGGAAAATCAGAAGCACCGCCAGCAAATTCAGCCCGAAATAGACCAGATTCAGCTGCAGCTCCGTAATAGGGATCTCCAGCCTGCGGAAGACCGCCACCAGAAGCACGTTGAGCAGCACCAGATAAAACGGCAGATAGCACCATCCGGCTATGGTCTGTGCGCGGCTCAGGCGGACAGGCGCGCTGCGGCGGGGCTTGGCCATATGAAAACCTCCCTGTGTCTCAAAGCATTTGCCGGAGCCGGTAGAGCGCGTTCAGCGCCTCAATCGGCGTCATGGTCTCCACGTTCATCTCCTCCAGCGCCTGCCGGAGCTCGTCCGAACGCAGATCCAGAAGCGACAGCTGCGGCTGGTCCTCCTGCGTGCGGGCGCCGGGCGCCGCCTGCGGCGCGCCGGCCTCCAGCTCGCCGAGAATCTGCCGGGCCCTGGCGATGAGCTTGTCCGGAAGACCCGCAAGCTTCGCCACCTCAATGCCGTAGCTGTCGTCGGCAGCGCCCGGCACAATTTTCCGCAGGAAAATCATCTCGCCCTGGCGCTTCTTTACCGCGATATTATAGTTCTTCACGCCCGGAAGCGTGTTTGTAAGGTCCGTAAGCTCGTGATAATGCGTGGCAAACAGCGTCTTGGCCCCGAGCCGTTTCCCGTCCGCCGCGTACTCGAGCACCGCACGGGCAATGGCCATGCCGTCGAAGGTGGAGGTGCCGCGCCCGATCTCGTCCAGAATCAGAAGCGATCTTGGCGTGGCGTTTTTCAGGATATCCGCCACCTCGGTCATCTCCACCATGAAGGTCGACTGCCCGGCGGACAGATCGTCCGACGCGCCGATGCGCGTGAAGAGCTTGTCGACAATGCCGATGCGCGCCGCGCTTGCCGGAACAAACGAGCCCATCTGCGCCATCAGCACAATCAGCGCCACCTGGCGCATGTACGTGGACTTGCCCGCCATATTGGGGCCTGTGATGATGGCCGCGCGGCAGGCAGCCGTGCCGAGCTCCGTATCGTTCGGGACGAAGAGCGCTTCCTTCCGCATCTGTTCGACCACCGGATGGCGGCCCGCTGTGATGTGGATTTCGCCGGAAAGGTCCAGCTCCGGCTTGCAGTAGTTCCCGCGCACGGCGAGCGCGGCAAAGCTGCAGAGCACATCCACCTGCGCCACGGCCTGCGCCGTCCTCTGCACGCGCGCGGCCTGCGCGGCCGCAAACTCCCGGAGCTCCTGGAACAGGGCATATTCCAGCGCGGCCAGACGGTCCTTCGCCGTCAGGATTTCGCTTTCCAGCTCCTTGAGCTCCTGCGTGATATAGCGCTCGCCTGTGGAAAGCGTCTGGCGGCGGATATAGCTGTCCGGCACAAGGCCGGTCTGCGATTTGGCGACCTCAATATAATATCCGAACACCCGGTTGTAGCCGACGCGAAGGTTGCGGATGCCGGTTTTCTCCTTTTCCCGCGCCTCAATCTCGGCAAGCATCTTCTTGCCGCCGGACTGAATTTCCCGCAGGCGGTCGACCTCCTCGTTCGCGCCCTGGCGGATAAGGCCGCCCTCTCTTACCAG